>NZ_CABVGP010000002.1:947650-1259366 GCF_902497555.1 Amycolatopsis camponoti
CGGCCGGGCCCACGCGCCGAACTGCATGCTCGCGTTCTCGCCCAGCCGGATCAGCCGCGCGCCCAGCGCGTACCGGCGGTTCGTGTTCTGCCGCACGTACCCCAGGTCGACCAGGGTGCGGATGAGCCGGTGGATCGTCGGCATCGGCAGCCCGGACAGCGTCGCGAGCTCCGACAGGCTTGCCTCCCCGCCGGTGTCGGCGAGGTGTTCCAGCAGCTCGAAGGCGCGCTGCAGGGACTGGACGCCGCCGTCGCGCCCGTTCTTCTCCGCTGCCACCGGTGGCCCTCCTTACGTCGGCGTTGAGGTTCCGCTATGCAGAAACTATAGTCCGGCTGGTAGAAAACCGTAGGGCCGTTATCCAAAGATCCGAACCTTCGAGGTGTTTCCCCATGTCTTCTGAAGTCCAGGTGCTGGGCGAGCCGGTCGAGCGCGGCGACGAGATCCTCACCCCGGAAGCGCTCGACTTCCTCGCCGGCCTGCACGACGCGTTCGCCGGCCGTCGCGACGAGCTGCTCCAGGCGCGGAGCAAGCGTCGCGAGGAGGCCCGGACCACCGGCAGGCTCGACTTCCTGCCGGAGACGAAGGAGATCCGCGACGGCGACTGGCAGGTCGCCGCCGCCCCGCCCGCGCTGCGGGACCGCCGCGTCGAGATCACCGGGCCGACCAGCCGCAAGATGACCATCAACGCGCTCAACTCCGGCGCGAAGGTCTGGCTCGCCGACCTCGAGGACGCCAACACGCCGCACTGGGCGAACGTCGTGTCCGGGCAGGTCAACCTGTACGACGCCGTGCGCGAGACGATCTCGCTGGAGAGCGGCGGCAAGAGCTACGCGCTCAAGGACGACGTCGAGCACGCCACGATCGTGGTCCGCCCGCGTGGCTGGCACCTGCCCGAGCGCGGGCTGTCCTTCGGCGGCCGCGAAGCGGTCGGCGCGCTCGTCGACTTCGGCCTGTACTTCTTCCACAACGCGGCGGAGCTGCTGAAGCGCGGCAAGGGTCCGTACTTCTACCTGCCGAAGATGGAGAGCCACCTCGAAGCGCGGCTCTGGAACGACGTCTTCACCCACTCGGAGAAGGCGCTGGGCATCGAGCACGGCACCGTCCGCGCGACCGTGCTGATCGAGACCATCCCGGCCGCGTTCGAGATGGAGGAGATCCTCTACGAGCTGCGCGAGCACGCGTCGGGCCTCAACGCCGGCCGCTGGGACTACCTGTTCAGCGTGATCAAGTACTTCCGCGACGCGGGCGAGAAGTTCGTGCTGCCGGACCGCAACTCCGTCACCATGACCGCGCCGTTCATGCGCGCCTACACCGAGCTGCTGGTGCGCACCTGCCACAAGCGCGGCGCGTTCGCGATCGGCGGGATGGCCGCGTTCATCCCGAGCAAGGACCCCGAGGTCAACAAGGGCGCGTTCGACAAGGTGCACGCCGACAAGTCCCGCGAGGCCGGCGACGGCTTCGACGGCTCCTGGGTCGCGCACCCGGGCATGGTCGAGCTCTGCAAGGAGGAGTTCGACAAGGTCCTCGGCGACCGGCCGAACCAGCTCGAGCGCACCCGCGACGAGGTGAGCGTCACCGCCGACCAGCTGTTGGACGTCGCCTCGACGCCGGGCGGCGCGACGGCGGGCGGCCTGCGCGCCGCGGTCGACGTGGGCGTCCGCTACATCGCGTCCTGGCTGAGCGGCAACGGCGCGGCGGCGATCCACAACCTGATGGAGGACGCGGCCACGGCGGAGATCTCGCGGTCGCAGATCTGGCAGTGGGTCAAGAACGGGACCACGCTGGACACCGGCGACGTGGTGACGTCGGAGCTGGTGCGCGGCGTGCTGGCCGACGTCCGCGGCGAGCTCGCCCGCGAGCTGCCCGCCGACCGGCTGCTGCCGGCGATCGAGCTGTTCGAGCAGGTCGCGCTGGCCGACGAGTTCCCCGACTTCCTGACGCTGCCCGCCTACGAGCGGATCAAGTAGTGCGTCTTCCCGAAGACGTCTACGACGCCGCCGACGCGCGCTTGGCCGAGGCCGACGCGCGCGTCGCGGCGTCGTACCCGGGGGAGCGGCCGGGACGCCAGCCGGTGCACACGGTCTACGTCCCCGCGTCGCAGTACCGCACGCGCCTGGTCGCCGACTGGGGCAAGCGGGCGATGCGCGTCTTCATCGAGCACGCCGAGCTTCTGGGCGTCGAGGACGCCGTGTACGAACGCGTCCGCGCGAAGCTGCTGACGGAGCCGATCGAGGACCTGCGGATCGACTTCGAGGACGGCTTCGGCCGCGTGCCCGACGACGTCGAGGACGCGGCCGCGCGGGCGGCGGGCCAGACCCTGGCCACGACCGGCGGGACGCCGTTCTGCGGCATCCGCTTCAAGAGCTTCGAAGCGGCGACCCGCCGTCGTGGCATCCGCACGCTCGACTTGTTCCTGGGTTCGCTGCTCGAGAACGGGCCGCTGCCGCCCGGGTTTGTCGTCACGCTGCCGAAGGTGACGGCGGTCGAGCAGGTGGCGGTGACCGCGGAAGTCTTGGAGCGCCTGGAATCCGCGTACGGGCTTACCGCGGGGACGCTGCGGTTCGAGGTCCAGATCGAGACGGCCCAGTCCATTGTGGACCTCGACGGGACCCTCTCCGTGGCGCGGATCGTGCGCGCCGCGGCGGGCCGGTGCTCGGGCCTGCACTACGGAACGTACGACTACAGCGCGGGCCTGGGCATCGCGGCGGCGTACCAGAGCATGGAGCACCCGGCGGCCGACCTGGCCAAGGGCCTGATGCAGGTCGCGGCGGCGGGCACCGGCGTCCGGCTGTCGGACGGGTCGACCAACAAGCTCCCGATCGGGGACGCGCTCCCGGACGCGTGGGCCGAGCACCTCAGGCTGGTCCGCCGGTCGCTGGAACGGGGCTTCTACCAGGGCTGGGACCTGCACCCGCACCAGCTGCCGACGCGCTTCGCGGCGACGTACGCGTTCTACCGCTCGGGCTTTGCCACCGCCGGGGAGCGGCTGCGGGCGTACGCGGACAAGCAGGCCGGGGGAGTCCTGGACGAGCCGGCGACGGCGCAGGCGCTGGCGGTGTACCTGCTGCGGGGCCTCGACTGCGGGGCGCTGGACGAGAGTGAGCTGCCGTTCGGGCGGCCCGAGCTGGAGAAGTACGCGCTGCGGCTCGCGTGAGGGGTCACTCACCGAGCCGGGCGCGGTCGGCGGCCTCGCGGCCCGCGCCCCAGCCTTCGTGGCTGCGCACGGTCACCGATTTGTGCACCACCTCGGGGAAGAGCTTGGTGAAGGCCGACTCCACGGCCCGTTCGTGCGACGCCAGCACCGGCAGCAGCCGGTCCGGGTCCGCCGACTTCGCGATCGTCGCCGCGGCGGCCTGGTCGAGGCGCTCGCCGATCCGGGTCGCGTAGGAGACCAGGAACGACTTCCGGAACGCCCGGTCCCGGCCGGCCGGGTCGGCGATCATCGCCCGCGTCGCCTGGACGAGCAGGGACGTCGTCAGCAGCGCGACGGCGTCCAGGTCGTCCTCGTCGCCGACGACGGTGACGAAGTCCCAGCGCGAGTCGTAGACGGCCCGGCAGCGGTTCGCCGTCGCGACCACGTGGACCAGCAGCGACTTGGCGTCGGCGTACGGGGTGTCGAGCCAGATCCGGCGGGACGCGGGCACGTCGGGCCCGGCGTCGGCGGCCTCGACCAGCACGCGGTCGAGGGCGTACCGGGTCATGAGCTCCTGCGCCTTCGCCGAAAGGGCTTCGGCCTCCTCCGGGAACGAGCTGGACTCCGCCTTGGCCAGCAGCGCGCGGACCCGGCTCAGCTTCTTCTCGTCGACGTGGTGTGCCGGGCGGTCCGGCGTCGCGGTTCCGGGCGGGGTCAGGACCGGCAAGGTCATCAGGAAGCCGAGGGCCTCGATGACGGAGGTCAGCGCTTCGGCCGGGGTCAGGATGTGCTTCGCCGTCCACTGCGGCAGGTGCGGTTCGGACGCCGTCCACCAGCGGACGGCCCCGTCGTCGCGCTGCCCGTCGTACGCGGCCAGGGTGTCGAGCACGAAGGACCGGGCGAAGTCGTCGACCCGCCGCCGGGCCGCCTGGTCGAGGTCTTCGGGCAGCCAGCCGCTCCGGCAGGCGCGGGCGATCAGGAGGTGCCCGGCCCGGCGGGCACCTTCGGCCGCCTCGGCCGGCAGCTCGAAGTCCGGCGCCAGCCGGTGCGCACGCTTCCCGGCCGCGCCGCGGACTCCCCGCGCGGTCTCGGAGGCAGCGGCCAGCAGGGCATCGCCGAACTCTTCGGCGGTCCGGGGCCGCGCGGTCTCTTCGGCCGGAGCGCGGCGCTTCTGCTTGCCCACGGGGCGAGTGTGCCCCAGCCCGGTCACCTTCCCGGCGGCCGCCCCGTCGGGAAGGCATGCACACCGCCATCGTCCTCACCGTGATCGTCCTGAACGCCGGAATCGGCGTCGCCGACCTGCTCAAGGCGCCGTTCGTCCTGGCCACCTCGCAAGCGGTCGACGTCCCGCCGGGCCGGCTGCCCCTGCTGGGCACGCTCAAGCTCGCCGGCGCGGCGGGCCTGCTCGCCGGCCTGCTGGGGTTCGAGCCGCTGGGCGTGGCCGCCGCGATCGGCTTGGTCCTCTTCTACGTGGGTGCGATCGTCGCGCACCTGAAAGCCGGCAAGCTCGCCACCGGCGCCGCCCCGCTGGTCTTCCTCGGGCTGGCCGCGGCGACGCTGCTCTAACGCAGCCGCGGGAGGGCGTCGCGCGCGGAGTGGCTCAACGTCCGCAGGTCCTCGGCGAACCGGTCGCGGTGGTCCGGCGGCAACGGCCGGAAGAACAGCTGCTCGATGTTCTCGACGTGCAGCCGGCTCGCCCGCACCGTGGTCTCCTCGCCCAGCGGAGTCAGCCGCACGAGCTGGACGCGCCGGTCGTGCGGGGGCGCCGTCCGCGTCACCAGGCCGAGCGACTCCATCCGGTCGACCAGCCGGGTCGCCCCACCCGTCGTGAGCACCTGCTCCTGCGCGATCGCGCGCATGGTCAGCCCGTCCGTGCCGGTGCGGCCCACGATCAGCAGCACCTCGTACATCAGGTGCGTGATCCCGCATTCGCGTTCCAGGGCGCGCCCGAGCAGGTACTCCAGCCGGTTCGCCGCCCCCTGCAGCCGCCCGAAGGCCAGCACGCGCGGGTCGTACGCCGCCTGCCGGGCCGAAGTGATTTCGGGTTCCACGTCGCCCATCATCCTGCCTGGTCGCCGGCGCGCAACGCGAGGTAGACGTCGAGCTGGTCGGTGAACTCGGTCAGGTCCGCGCCGAGCAGCTCGCCCGCCCGGCCGATGCGGTAGCGCAGCGTGTTGACGTGGACGTGCAGCGCCTTCGCCGCCCGCGTCGGCGAGCCCGAGCACTCCAGGAACACCCGCACCGTGTGCACCAGGTCCGTGTGCTGCTCGGCGTCGTACTCGAGGAGCGGTCCGAGCACCCGGCGGCGAAGCGCCGCGCGGAGCCCGTCCGGGGCTCCGGCCAGCAGCAGTTCGTGCGCGTCCACCTCGCCGGCCGGCACGACCACGACGCGTCCCGTCCGCCGGGCCGCCACGGCCAGCGCGTAACCCGCGACGTCGCGCGCCTCCTCGCGGGGCGCGGGATCGCTGACGCCGCACAGGATCCGCGAGGCCCGCACCAGTGGTTCCACAGTGGACAGTTCGGCCGGTGACGGCGACGAGGTGGTCGCCGCGAAGGAAGTGTCCCCTGTGGACTTGAGCAGGAGCCCGTCCGGCAGCAGCTCGCGCAGGACGTCCCGGCTCTCGTCGCTGCCTTCGGTCCGCAACGCGACGACGCGCGCTTCGCCGGGCAAGTCGGGTTCGGGGTCGGCCATGCGGGCCCGGGTGACCCCCACGAGCCCGGAAAGCTCTTCGGCCAGCTCGGCCTGCGCCGTGCTCAGGGGGCCGCCGACGGCGATCAGCCACGGCACGGCGTGCCGCCCCTCGACCGGGACCACCGTCAGCGACCCGGACTCCTTCGCCGCGTACCGGCGGACGACGTCCGGCGCCGGCACCGGGAGCGGCGCCGCCCCGGCGACCACCCGGCCGAGCCCCGACAGCACCCAGCACGGCAGCCCGAGCTCCGCCGACGCGCTCTCGAGCAACGTCTCCACGGGCGCGTCCGCGGCGGCCTGCAAACGTTTGCGCGCGCTCTCCGACGCAGCCGCGAGCGCCAGCACCACCTGCTCGGTGATCACCGAGAACGACAGGTCGGTGGGCACTTCCAGCAGCGGGATCCGGTGCCGCTCGCAGGCCTCGACGACCTCGGCGGGGATGCCGCCGGAGTCGGCGCCGGACGCGGCCAGCGCCGCGGCGCCCGCCCTGGCCAGCGCGGCCACGAACGGCTCGGCGTCACCCGGGCGCCGCCACCAGAGCAGGCCGGACAGCACCAGCTCGCCCGCCGACAGGTAGCGTCCGGGATCGGGCAGCTCCGTGACGTAGATGCGCGTCACCGGCCGGTCGAGGAGGTCGGCCCCGGCCAGCGGGCGCAGCCGCAGCCCCGGCAGGCCCAGCAGAGTTTTCACGGTCGTCATGAGGGTTGTAGGAAAGCACAAACGCCCCGGGTTTCGCTCCTGTGCGTTTCATGGTCGGTGCCGTTGCCGCCCACCCCCGGTCCGGCGTCTACTGGTCTATCGCCCTTCACGAAGGAGCAAGAGTGGAGTTCCTGCGTCCCGCGACGCTCGCCGAGGCACTGGCCCTCAAAGCCGAGCGGCCCGCCGCCGTGCCGATCGCCGGCGGCACCGACGTCATGGTCGAGCTGAACTTCGACTACCGGCGTCCCGAGGCCCTGCTCGACCTGACCCGGGTGGCCGAGCTGACGAAGTGGTCCACATCGGACGGCACTGTCCAGCTCGGCGCCGGCGTCCCGTACGCCCGCGTCATCGCTGAACTGGGTGAATCCGTCCCGGCGCTGGCCATGGCGTCACGCACGGTCGGCTCGCCCCAGATCCGCAACCGCGGCACGGTCGGCGGCAACCTCGGCGCGGCGTCACCCGCCGGGGACACCCACCCGGTGCTGCTGGCCCTGGACGCGCGGGTCGAGGTGGCCTCCGTCCGGGGGACCCGGGTCCTCCGCGCGGAGGAGTTCTACGTCGGGGTGAAACGCCACGCGCTCGAGCCGGACGAGCTGATCACCGCCATTCACCTGCCCGCGCACGCCGGGCCGCAGCAGTTCGCCAAGGTCGGGACGCGCAACGCCATGGTCATCGCGGTCTGCTCGTTCGCACTGGCCCTGCGCGACGGCCAGGTCGGTGCCGCGATCGGATCCGCCGCGCCGACCCCACGCCACGCCCGTGACGCCGAGGCGTTCCTCGCCGCGGAGCTGCCGTGGGGCTCGTCCGAACCGCTGACGGACTCGCTGAAGCGCCGCTTCGGCGAGCTGGTCGCCGAAGCGGCGTCGCCGATCGACGACGTCCGCGGCAGCGCCGCGTATCGGAAGCACGCGTTGGGGGTACTAGCCCGGCGTACGTTGACTTGGGCCTGGGACGAACACCGGACGGGGGAGCGCGCATGCGCCTGAATGTCGAGATCAACGGCGAGCAACGGCAGGCGGACGACGTCTGGGAAGGGGAAAGCCTGCTCTACGTGCTGCGGGAGCGGCTCGGCCTGCCGGGCTCGAAGAACGCCTGTGAGCAGGGCGAATGCGGGTCCTGCACGGTCTACCTCGACAGCGTCCCGGTGTGCGCCTGCCTGGTCGCGGCCGGGCAGGCCGAGGGACGCGCGGTGCGCACGGTCGAGGGGCTGGCCGACGGCGACACGCTGGACCCCGTCCAGCAGTCCTTTGTGGACGCCGGCGCGGTCCAGTGTGGGTTCTGCACGCCTGGCCTGGTCGTCGCCGCGCACGACCTGCTGAACCGCGTGCCCGACCCGAGCGACGAGGAGATCCGCGAAGCCCTGGCCGGCAACCTGTGCCGCTGCACCGGCTATGAGAAGATCCTCGACGCGGTGCGCGCGGTCGCGAAGGGCCCTCTTGGAAAGGACACAGTCGCGTGAGGACGCTCATCTCCGGTGGCGCGGTCGCCACGGTCAGCGGTGAGGAATACGCGAGCGGTCACGTCGTCGTCGAGAACGACCGGATCGCCGAAGTCGGCGAAGGCGTCTACACCGGCGAGTTCGACGAGCGCGTCGACGCCTCGGGCTGCCTGGTCACGCCCGGCCTGATCAACACCCACCACCACCTCTACCAGTGGGCCACCCGCGGGATGGCCGCCGACCACACGCTGTTCGAGTGGCTGGTCGCCCTGTACCCGGTCTGGGGCCGGCTCGACGCGGAGATCACGCACGCCGCGGGCACCGCCGGGATGGCCCGGCTCGCCCTGACCGGGTGCACGACCGTCGCCGACCACCACTACGTCTTCCCCCGCGACGGCGGCGACCAGGTCGCCGCGCTGGCCGCGGCCCGGCAGCGGATCGGCGTCCGGCTGCACGTCGTGCGCGGGTCCATGGACCGCGGCGAGTCCGACGGCGGGCTGCCACCGGACAACCTCGTCGAGTCGACCGAAGAAGCGCTGACCGGCACCGAAGCCGCGATCGACCGCTTCCACGACTCCGCACCGGAAGCCCACCTGCAGATCGCCGCGGGCCCGTGCTCGCCGTTCTCGGTCACCGAGCGGCTGATGTCCGGCGCGGCCGAGCTGGCCCGCCACAAGGGCGTCCGCCTGCACACGCACCTCGCCGAGACCCTCGACGAGGAGAAGCAGTGCCTCGCCGAGGTCGGCTGCACGCCCGCCGAGTACGCCGACAAGCTGGGCTGGCTCGCGGAAGACGTCTGGCTCGCGCACACCATCCACCTCGCGCCCGAGGCGATCCGCCGCTTCGGCGCGACCCGCACCGGCTCGGCGCACTGCCCGACGTCCAACGGCCGCATCGGCGCCGGCATCGCCCCCGTCCGCGACCTGCTCGACGCGGGCGTGGCGGTCGGCCTCGGCGCCGACGGGGCCGCGTCCAACGAGTCCGGCGGCCTCGGCGAGGAGCTGCACCAGGCGTTGCTGCAGGCCCGCCAGCGCGGCGGCCCGCGCGGCCTCACCACGCGTGAGGCGTTGTGGATGGGCACCATGGGCGGTGCCCGCTGCCTGGGCCGGGCCGCCGACCTCGGGTCGATCGAACCCGGCAAGCTCGCCGACCTAGCCGTCTGGGACCTGACCGGCCTGAACTACGCGGGGATCACCGACCCGGTCGCGGCGCTCGTGCTCGGCACCACGCCGCCGGTGCGGCGCCTGTTCGTCGGCGGCAAGGCCGTCGTCGAGGACGGGACTCTGCGCGAGGCGGACGAAGCCGGGATCGCGTCGGAGCTCGCGGCCGCGAGCGCCCGGTTGAGGGAGGGCAGATGACCACCACGGTCAGCACGCAGGCGGTCAACGGCGTCGGCACGTCGCCGCAGCGCCCCGACGGCTCGGTCAAGGTCCGCGGCGAGTTCGCCTACTCCTCCGACCTGTGGCACGAGGACATGGTGTGGGGCGTGACCCTGCGCAGCCCGCACCCGTACGCGCGGATCACGGCGATCGACATCACCGACGCCCTCACCGTGCCCGGTGTGTACGCGGTGCTGACGCACGAGGACGTCCCCGGCGTCAACCACTACGGCCTGGAGCACTCCGACCAGCCGGTGCTCGCGTCCGACGTCGTGCGCTACCAGGGCGAGCCGGTGGCGCTGGTCGCCGCCGACCACCCGGAGACGGCGCGTCGCGCGATGAAGCGGATCGTCGTTTCCTACGAAGAGCTTGCTCCGGTGACGGACTCCGAAGCGGCTGTCGCGGGCGAAGGGCCTTCGCTGCACTCCGGGGGCAACGTCGTCCGGCACGTCAAGATCCGCCACGGTGCCCAGGACGTCTCGGCCGACGTCGTCGTCTCGGGCGTCTACGAGGTCGGCATGCAGGACCAGGCGTTCCTCGGCCCGGAGTCCGGGCTCGCCGTGCCGGACACCGAAGGCGGCGTCGACCTGTACGTCGCGACGCAGTGGCTGCACGTCGACCAGCAGCAGATCGTCGCCGCGCTGGGGCTGCCGGCCGAGAAGGTGCGGCTGACCCTCGGCGGCGTCGGCGGGGCGTTCGGCGGTCGCGAGGACCTGTCGATGCAGGTGCACGCGTGCTTGCTGGCCTTGCACACCGGCAAGCCGGTGAAGATGGTCTACAACCGCGAAGAGTCCTTCTACGGCCACGTGCACCGTCACCCGGCGAAGATGTACTACGAGCACGGCGCCACCCGCGACGGCCGTCTCGTGTACGTGCGGACGCGCCTGTACCTCGACGGCGGCGCGTACGCGTCTTCGACGGGTGCGGTCGTCGCGAACGCGGCCACGCTGGGCGTCGGACCGTACAAAGTGGACAGTGTGTCGGTCGACTGCTGGGGCACCTACACGAACAACCCGCCGTGCGGCGCGATGCGCGGGTTCGGCGCGGTGCAGGCCGCCTTCGGGTACGAGTCGCAGATGGACAAGCTCGCCGCGGCCTGCGGGCTGGACCCGGTCGAGATCCGCGTCCGCAACGCGATGAGCGAGGGCGACCTGATGCCGACCGGCCAGGTCGTCGACTCGGCCGCCCCGGTCGCGGAGCTGCTGGGGTTGGTGCGGGACAAGCCGATGCCGCCGGAGCGGCCGTTCGACCTGCGGCACATGCCCGGCGGGGTCTCGAACACGACGCACGGCGAAGGTGTCGTCCGCGGGGTCGGGTACGCCGTCGGGATCAAGAACGTCTGCTTCTCCGAAGGCTTCGACGACTACTCGACGGCCCGCGTGCGCCTGCAGGTCGTCGGCGGCGAACCGGCCGCCACGGTGCACACCGCGGCCTGCGAAGTCGGCCAGGGGCTCGTCACGATCATGCAGCAGATCGTCCGGACCGAGCTGGGCGTTGACCAGGTGACGATCCTGCCGATGGACACCTCGATCGGCAACGGCGGCTCGACGTCGGCGTCACGCCAGACCTACGTCACCGGCGGCGCGGTCCAGGCCGCCTGCGGCGCGGTGCGGTCGCGGCTGCTTTCCCGGTTCGGCCGGAAGGCGCGCATCGTCGGCGGCAAGCTCGTCGCGGAGGACGGTCAGGTGCTCGCCGACCTGGTGGACGTTCTCGGCGACGACGTCTACGACGAGACGACGGAATGGCGGCACCGGCCTACTTCTCCGTTGGATCCGGAGACGGGGCAGGGCACCGCGCACGTGCAGTACGCGTTCGCCGCGCACCGGGCGGTCGTGGACGTCGACACCGAGCTGGGCCTGGTGAAGGTGGTCGCGCTGGACTGCGCCCAGGACGTCGGCAAGGCGCTGAACCCCCAAGCCGTGCTGGGCCAGATCCAGGGCGGTTCGGCGCAGGGGCTCGGGCTCGCGGTGATGGAGGAGATCCAGACCTCCGGCGGGAAGATCCGGAACCCCTCCTTCACCGACTACCTGATCCCGACGGTCCTGGACATGCCGCCGATGAGCATCGACGTCCTGGAGCGCCCGGACCCGCACGCGCCGTACGGCCTGCGCGGGGTGGGGGAGCCGCCGACGATCTCGTCGACCCCGGCGATCGTGGCGGCGATCCGCGCCGCGACCGGGCTCGCGCTCGCGCGTGTCCCGGTGCGGCCGGAGCACCTGACCGCTACTTGAGCTGCCAGTTCTGGTTGGCGTCGTCGTTGCAGCCCCAGAGCTCGAGCTGAGTGCCGTTGACGTTGCCGGCGGGCTTGTCGCCGCCGGTGACGTCGACGCACAGGCCGGTCTGCGTGCCGGTGATCGAGCCGTCGGGGTTCAGCTTGAACTTCTGGTTCGCGCCGCCGTGACAGGTCCAGACGATCAGCTTGGTCCCGGCCGCCGTGCCGCCCTCGTTGGCGTCGAGGCAGAGGCCGTTGGCCTTCAGCTCGCCGGCACTCGTGAACGTCCAGGACTGGTTCGGGCCGCCGTCGCAGTCCCAGATGTCGACCTTGGTGCCGGGCGTGGTGACGTTGCCGTTGATGTCGACGCAGCGCGACGACGACGCGCCCTGCAGCGGCTGGGCGGTGGAGCTGCCGGTGGCACCGGCCTTGACGCGGTAGATGACGGTGCCGTGCGACGGCACGTCCGCGCTGATCGCGCCGGTGCTCGTGGTCTGCTCCTTCGTCCACAGGTTGGTCAGCCGGTAGCTCGACGCGGCGGGCAGCCCGGCCGCGGCGGCCGTCGTCGAGACGGTTTTTGTGGTGCCGTTTTCGTTGAACAGCACGACGGCTACGTCCCCGCCCTGGAGCGGTTTCGTGAGGACGTCGAGGCCGCCGCTCGACGAGATCCGCGTCGCCTGCTTGCCGAGTGGGTCCTGGTCGACGGCGATGACGTCGCCGTTGAGGTAGGTCGAGAAGGTGGCGACGCTGGCGGAGCGGAGGTCGGCGCCCGCGATCAGCGGCGCGGCCATCGCGGCCCAGAGCGTGAAGTGGGCGCGGTCCTCCTGGAAGTCCATGCCGTCGCCGACTTCGAGCATGTCGGGGTCGTTCCAGGCGCCGGGTTTCGCGGCGGAGGCGAGCCCGACGTTCTGGCGGTAGATCGAGTCGATGCTGCCCCAGTTGTTGGTGATGTCACCGGTGGTGCGCCACAGGTTGCCGACGTCCGGCGCCCAGGTCGACGGGCTGAAGTTGCCCCATTCGCAGATGCTGTAGGCGATCGGGCGGCCGGTGGCCTTCAGGGCGTCGCGCATCGCGGAGTAGCGGCGGACGTAGTCCTGCTGGGTTTCCCCGCCGGGGCTGCCGCAGTTGTCGTACTTGAGGTAGTCGACGCCCCAGCTCGCGAAGCTGTTCGCGTCGGTCTGCTCGTGGCCGAGGCTGCCGGGGTAGTGCTGGCAGGTCTCGCTGCCGGCGCTCTCGTAGATCCCGAACTTCATCCCGCGCGCGTGGATGTAGTCGCCGAGGGCCTTGAGGCCGCTGGGGAACTTCCCGGGGTCGGCGACGAGGTGGCCCGTGGCGTCACGGTTCTTGGTCATCCAGCAGTCGTCGAGGTTGACGTAGGTGTAGCCGCGGTCGCGCATGCCGGAGCTGACCATCAGGTCGGTGGTCTGCTTGACCAGGGTCTCGTTGATGTCGCATTCGAACGTGTTCCACGTGTTCCACCCCATCGGGGGTGTTCGGGCGAGCCCGTTCTCGAGGGCGCGGGCGGGTGTGCTGACGAGGGTCACCGCCGCGAGGGCGGTGGCGAGGACGGCGAGGACTCGGCGCATGGCGGCTCCAACCGGACGGCGTTGTAGGCAGGAGGACTAGACCACTGCGTAGCTTCGATGTCCGTTGCTGCGCGGTCAAGCGCCATGTTGAGTATTCTTGTTGGATTCCCGACTAAAGTTGCGTGTTTTCTTGAAGCAGTCGCCGGGCGACGTCCACGGTCGCGGCTCCGGCGACGGCCATGGCCTCGGTGTCCCGCAGCGAGCGGCAGAGGACGAAAGCGCCTTCGAGGTTGTTGACGGCGGTGATGGTGAGCGTCCGGGCGGCCTCGGTGCCGATGCCGAACTTGGCGAACCTCTCGGTCCCGGCGTCGATCCAGGCGGTGAAGACATCGGCGGTGGCCTGCCGCAGAGGTTCGTTGGTGGCGGCGACCTCCAGGGCGACGGTCGCGATCGGGCAGCCTTCGACGTAGTCGGTGGCTTCGAGCGTCGCGATCCCGGCGGCGAAGAAGGCCTCGACCCCGCTGACCAGATCGGGCGCGGGCGCGATGAAGAGGTCGAAGAGCTGGATGTAGGCGAGGCCGGAGGTCCGGATGACCTCCTGGCCGAGTTGCTCCTTGCCCCCGGGGAAGAAGTGGTAGAGCGACCCGAAGGGAGCGTTCGCCTCCGAGACGATCTGCTTCAGCCCGGTACCGCTGTAGCCGTTGCGCCGGAACAGCTCGGCGCCGGCGGCCATGATGCGTTCCTTGGTCCCTGCCACGGGTCCGAGGATACGCGCTCACTAGAGCGTTCTACCGACTCCGGCGGTTCGTGGGCCCGGGTTGTCCACAGGGGTTCGGTGATGTGGACAAGCTGGTGCCGACCACGGCTTTTCCCGGGTTCCGTCGGCGACCCCCGATACACTGGAGCGGGGCCGGTCCCCCAGGGAAGGGCGGGGGGTTCCGCCTCGGAGGGGCTTGGAGTGCACGTGCTCGCCGCGATCACCCACGAAACGGCAACAGTGCTCGGTCAACGCCAAGTCCCGGCCGGAAGCATCGATAACAAACTCCACTCGGTCCGCCACGTCACCAAGAGGACCAATTCCGGGCCCGCACCGGCACCGCACCCCGCGCCATGGCCAGCCTGCGCAACCTCGCCACCAGCGCACACCGCCACACCGGCGCCACCAACATCGCCCAAGCGCTTCGCTGCACCGCCCGCAACCCCACCCGAGCCCTCACCCTGCTCGGAATACCCACATGCCAGCACAAATACTTTGCCGGAACCCTGCCAGGGAAGGGCGGGGGCCGGCGAAGTCGTGTCGCCGCGGGCAGGCACGACCCCGGGGCTGATCATGTGGTCGTCGAAGCCGATGACCTGTGCGAAAGCCGTGCGGCACCGGTAAATCGAGAACCGGCCGACACCACCTGTCGTGAAGACACAACCCGCACCCCGTTTGCCGGAACCCTGCCGGAGGGAGAGCGGCAGCCGGGCCTCCGCTAGTGGATGTCCCAAGCCGGGCCCGGGTCCTCGGCGTCGTCGCGCAGGATCGTGCCCTCGATCAGGCCGTACGGCCTGTCCGCCGCGTAGAACACTTCGTTGTCGTTCTTCAGCCCGAACGGGCTCAGGTCCACCAGGAAGTGGTGCTTGTTCGGCAGCGACAGCCGCACCTCGGCTACCTCCGGCCGCGCCTCCAGTACCGCCGCTCCCATCGCGTAGAGCGTCTGCTGGAGCGAAAGGCTGTGCTTCGTCGCGAACGTCTCGAGCATCAGCCGCCGGATCTCGCGGTGGCTCTCGGCCCAGTCGATGCCCTCGCCCTCGTAGCGCCACTTCGCCGTGACAGCCGTCGCGAGAATCCGGTCGTCGGTCTCGGCGAGCGTCGTGTACTCGTCGCGCGGGAAGCCGTGGAACTCCGAGCCGGTCGACTTGAGCAGGGTCAGGCCGTCGATGCCGGACACCACCCACGCCCGGCCGTCGCGGATCGTCACCGCGGTCGTGCGCCGTTCGTCGCCGGAACGGCTGAACGCGTGGTCGTGCGGCTCGCCGCCGACGGCGATCCGGTCCCAGCCGTGCTCGTCGACCTTGACCCGCGCGCCGGTGATGTTCCCCTGCGTGCCGGTGAAGTGCCGCGCCAGGCGCAGCGCGAAGTCCTCGATCTCGCCGACCGGCGCCTCCTTCGCGAAGGCGTACACGGTGTTCTTCTGCGTGTCGGTCGCGAGCACGCCCGCGTTGTCGCCGGTGAGGTGCGTCGCGGCGAGCTCGCCGCGCAGCGACGTCGAGACGGTGAGGTCCTTCAGGTGGTGCACGGGGCCGTCGCGGCGCACCGTCACCAGGCGGACCTCCGCCTTGCCGTACTGGTTGGGGCCCAGGGTGATGGCCACGGTTCAGCTCCCTCGGTAGGTCGAATAGGCGAACGGGCTGAGCAGGAGCGGCACGTGGTGGTGCGCGGTGCCGTCGGAGATCCGGAAGGTGAGGGCCACCTCCGGGAAGAAGGCGTCCGGCCCCAGGTAGGCGCCGGTGTCGAAGACCAGCCGGTAGGCGCCGGGGTCCAGGGTTTCGGGGCCGAGGTCGCGGATGCGGCCGTCGTCGTCGGTGTGCCCGTCGGCGATCGGCTTCCCCTCGGCGGTCTCGAACCGGACGGCGATCCCCGGCGCGGGGCGCCCGCTCGCCGTGTCCAGGACATGGGTGGTCACGAGGCTCACGCGGTCACCGCTTTCGCGAGTCGGAGTTCGGCGATCTTCAGCAGCTCCCGACCGGCGACGGCCAGTTCGGTCGCGGGGTCGTTGTCCAGCCGGCTTTCGAGGATCTTCAACAGTTCTTCCCCGCTGCGGCCGCTCGCGCAGACGAGGTAGACGTGCCCGAACTTGGCTTCGTACTCGGCATTCGCGGCGGCGAAGGCATCGGCGTTGTCCACACCGGACTGTTCCGAGCGCGACCAGTCGCCCTCGGTGCCGTGCTGCTTCGGCTTTTCCCCGATCCGGGGGTGGGCGGCCATGGCCTGCCGGATTTCGTCGCTGCTCAGGGGCAGCTGGGCGGCAGCTCGCAGCGCATCGCGGCTTTCGTACGGCCGATGGCCGAGAATCGCGTCCACCCATCGGGGGACGGCGAGGCAGGCGGTCAACGCCGGACGCACGTCATCGGCGTCGGCGGCGTTGAAGTCGGTGAGGGTGAGCGGCACGGGGAACTCCTCGTGAGTGGCGTCCCGCTGACCGTACGTCGGCGCCGGAGTTCCGTCAACATTTTGTTGAAAGCGCTGGTCAGTCCACTTCCCGGTTGAGGTAGTTGTAGACGGTGAACCGCGTGACCCCCAGCGCGTCGGCCACCGACGAGACGGATTTCCGCAGGCCGAAGGCCCCGCGTTCACGCAGCAACCGGACGGCGCGCTGCTTGCCGGGCCGGTCGAGGTCGCCGAGCTTGGCGCCCACTTCGCGTTCGACATCGGCGATGAGCCGGGCGAGGGCGTCGGTCAGTTCGACCGGCGCGGCGCCCCCGGGTGCGGGCTTCGTGACGGCGGGTGCGTCGGTCCGCGGATCGGCTCGGCGTACCTGCAGGGTGACCTGCGTGGCACCCCCTTCCATCGCCGCCTTCGCGATCGCCGGGAGGGCCTCGAAAAGCTCCTTCGCCTCGCCCCGTGCGAGCGTCCCGAGCGGCCCGAAGTCCGTCTCCAGTCCCGCTTCCGCGGCGGCGTCCCGCGCGGCGAGCGCGTGCTCGGGCGGCGAACCCTCGCCGTGGAACGGTTCGCTCGTGAACTCCGCTTCAAGCCGCACGAGGATGACCGTACTGGGTCACGGGCGCCGATTCGACCGGCAGCCACAGCGGAACGGGCGTCGGTGCGCGGCCGGCTCCGGGCCGTTTCCGCCTGCTTTCGCTCGGATCGGCGACGTGCCGCGTCCGTCGTTGACGAGCGGCGCGCGCCGTGGTTACTGTCGTTGTGCGAAACCGTCTTTCCGTACTGTGAAATCGGCGGTGGTTCATTCCTCCCGGAGAAGGGCTTTCGGATGGAACTTGTGGTGCGCGCGGCCCGGGCTGTCACGGCCGAGGGCGAGGTTCCGGCGACTCTCGGCGTCGACGGCGGCCGGATCGTCGCTGTCGAACCCGGCGGCGCTTCGCTGTCCGGCGACCGCGAAATCGACCTCGGCGACGACGTCGTGCTGCTGCCGGGACTCGTCGACACGCACGTCCACGTCAACGATCCCGGCCGCGCCGAGTGGGAGGGCTTCGAGACGGCGACCCGCGCGGCGGCCGCGGGCGGGGTGACCACGATCGTGGACATGCCGCTCAACAGCCTGCCGCCGACGGTCGACGTCGCGGCGCTGGAGGTCAAGCGCAAGGCGGCGGCCGGCCGCGTGCACGTCGACGTCGGCTTCTGGGGCGGCGCGATCCCCGGCAACGTCGGGGATCTGCGTGGCCTGCACGACGCCGGAGTGTTCGGCTTCAAGTGCTTCCTGCTCCACTCGGGCGTCGACGAGTTCCCGCCGCTCGACCCGGCGGGACTCGACGAAGCGTTGCGGGAACTGAGTTCCTTCGACGCGCTGATGATCGTCCACGCCGAGGACGCGCACGAGATCGACGAAGCACCGGAGCCGCACGGCGGTCGCTATGTCGACTTCCTGCGGTCCCGGCCACGCGCGGCGGAGAACCTCGCGATCACGCACGTCATCGAAGCGGCCCGCCGCAACGACGCCCGCGCGCACATCCTGCACCTGTCCTCGGCGGAGGCTCTGCCGCTGGTCGCTTCGGCGCGCCGCGACGGGGTGGCGCTGACGGCCGAGACCTGCCCGCACTACCTGAGCTTCATCGCGGAGGAGATCCGCGACGGCGCGACGCAGTTCAAGTGCTGCCCGCCGATCCGGGAGGCGGCCAACCGCGAGCTGCTCTGGAGCGGGCTCGCCGACGGCGTGATCGACACCGTCGTCAGCGACCATTCACCGTGCACCCCGGAGCTGAAACGCTTCGACAGCGGCGATTTCGGGCTCGCCTGGGGCGGGATCTCCAGCTTGCAGCTGGGGCTGCCGGCGATCTGGACGCAGGCGCGGCAGCGCGGGTTCGCGCTCACCGACGTCGTCCGCTGGATGGCCGAGCGGACGGCCGCGCAGGCCGGGATGCGCCGCAAGGGCCACCTCGCGGTGGGCTACGACGCCGACTTCTGCGTGTTCGCGCCGGAGGAGGCGTTCGTGGTCGACGTCGCGAAGCTGAAGCACCGCAACCCGGTCAGCGCGTACGACCGGCGGCCGCTCGCCGGCGTCGTGCGCTCGACCTGGTTGCGGGGCACCGAAATCACCGGTGACGAGCCCCGCGGCGCGTTGCTGACCCGGGGGGACTGCTGAAATGGAGGCTGCCTTGTCCGACCGCCCTGACCGTCCTGTGTGGACGGATTTGCCCGACCTCGCGTCACGCCGCTTCGGCGGGACGGTGATGTGGGCGACCGACGAGCTGTTCGCCGAGAAGGAGAACCTGGTCAACCCGTGGACGCCGGCGCACCGCGCCGAGACGTTCGGCCCGAAGGGCCAGGTCTACGACGGCTGGGAGACCCGCCGCCACCGCGAGCCGGGCGACGACCAGGCCGTGGTCAGGCTCGGCCTGGCCGGCACGGTCACCGGCGTCGTCGTCGACACGGCGTTCTTCAAGGGCAACTACCCGCCGTTCGTCTCGGTCGAGGCGGCATCGGTACCGGGCTACCCGTCGGCGGCCGAACTGTCCGAAGCGGACTGGGACGTCCTGGTCGACCGCGCCCCCGCGGCGGGCCACACGGAGAACTTCTACGCGATCAACGGTTCGCGTCGCTACACGCACGTCAGGTTGACCCAGCACCCGGACGGCGGAGTGGCGCGCCTGCGCGTGCACGGCACCCCGATCCCGGACCCGGAACTGCTGGACCTGGACGCGCTCGACCTGGCGGCCCTGGAGAACGGTGCCCTGGTCACCGGCTGCAGCAACAAGTTCTATTCGTCGCCGAACAACGTGCTCTCACCGGGACTGGCAGCGCACCAGGCCGAAGGCTGGGAGACGGCCCGCCGCCGCGACGACGGTAACGACTGGCTGACGCTGCGCCTGGCGGGCGCGGGCATCGTCCGGTTCGCCGAGCTGGACACGAGCAACCTCAAGGGCAACGCCCCGGGCTGGGCGTCGGTCAGCGGCCGCGACACGTACGGCGAGTGGGTCACGCTGTTGCCGAAGACCCGCCTGCAGCCGGACACCCGCCACCGCTTCGCGCTGAAGGACGGCCCGGAGGTCACGGAGGCCCGTCTGGACATCTACCCGGACGGCGGGTTGGCCCGCCTCCGCCTGTTCGGCCGGCTCACCGAAGCGGGCCGGACGAACGTGAAGGCCCGGTTCGCCAAAACGCGGTGAGGGGTCGCGAGCCGCCGTCCGTGGCCGGCGGCTCGCGATCGACCCCTGGCCGGGTCGCGGTCAGCCTGCGGCCGATCCGCGATCAGCCGGCGTTCGGCCGGTTGAGGTAGGCGGAGGCCAGCGACAGGACACAAGCGCAGCCGATGATCGCGCTCACCCACCACTCCAGCCCGGCCACGACGCTCCAGACGAAGGCCGCCGCCGCCAGCACGGCGACGAGGATGTTCCGGAACTGCAGCGGGGTGGGTTTGGCCATGTCACCAGCCTCTCACGGGCGCGAAGGGAACCCCCGCGCGCCTCGAACTCGGTACTTTCGCGATCGAGTCAGCCGTCCGCCCGCAACCGGAGAGACGTCGACTGGCGATGCCTCCGGCGTCAGACCTCCGCGCGCTCGCCAGGCTCGAGCAGCACGAGCCGGTCGGCGAGGCCGGCCGCCTCGAACTCCTTCCGGAGCGCGTCCGGCCCTTCGCTGAAGTGCTGCCAGCCGCGGAAGTGCAGGGGCACCACCTTCGCCGCGCCGAGCACCTTCGCTGCCTCGGCGGCGTTCGCACTGGTCAACGTCAGCGGAGCGCCGTCGAAGAAAGCCGTCCGCGCCGCGCCGGCGAACAGCACCGCGATGTCGACCCGGAACCGCGACGCGATCTTCCGCACCAGTTCGACCGACGCGTTGTCCCCGCTGACGTACACCGTCGGCAGGCCGTCGCCGCCGAGCACGAACCCGGTGACCTCGCCGGTCGTCGCCTCGGCGCCCTCCGGCCCGTGCAACGCCGGGACTGCGGTCACGGTCAACCGTCCGACCTGAGCCTCCTCCCATGGCTCGAGCCCCCGCGCGGTCCCGCCCAGCCGCTCGGCCCCGCTGGGTGTGACCAGAGTCAGCGGCACCGTTCCGAGGTAGGCCCGGCCGCGATCGTCCAGGTTGTCGGGATGCTGGTCGTGCGACAGCAACACGGCGTCCACCACACCGACCGCGTCTTCGGTCAGCACCGAGTCCTCGGTTTTGACCAGCACGCGGTTGCCGACCGGGTGGTCGCCGGGTGCGTCGAAGGTCGGGTCGGTGAGCAGCCGGACACCGCCCAGCTCCAGGAGTGCGGTCGGGCCACCGGACAAGGTGATCGCCAGGTTCTCGGTCATACCCGGGCCAACAGCGGGGACGGACGTCCTCTTCCCCTAGGGCGCCGTCTGCCTCCGTGAGCTGATCACGCCGGTGTTGAACCCGGCCAGGTGGAGCCCGCCGGCGAAGCGCGCGTGTTCGATCTTGACGCACCGGTTCATGACGACGTCCAGCCCGGCCGCCCGCGCCCGGTCGGCCGCCGGCTCGTGCCAGAGCCCGAGCTGCAGCCACAGCGTCCGCGCGCCGGCGTCGATCACCTCTTCGGCCACCTGCGGCAGGTCATCGTGCTTCCGGAACACGCTGACCAGGTCCGGTTCTCCCGGTACGTCCTTGAGCGAGGCGTACACCGGTTTCCCGAACAACGTGTCCAGCCGCGGGTTCACGAAGTTGACCTCGTAGCGCGTCGACGAGAGCAGGTACGTCGCCACGAAGTAACTGGGCCGCGCCGGGTTCGCGGACGCGCCCACCAGTGTCACCGATTTCGTCCGGTCGAGGATCGCCCGCCGCTCGACGGCTCCCACCGCGTACGTCATCCGGCCACCGCCTTGCCCAGTGCCTGGTCGAGGTCCCAGAGGATGTCGTCGACGTCTTCCAGGCCGATCGACAGCCGGATGAGGTCGGGCCCGACCCCCGCGGCCGCGAGCTGGTCCTCCGACAGCTGCGCGTGCGTGGTCGACGCCGGGTGGATCACGAGGGTCCGCGCGTCCCCGACGTTCGCCAGGTGCGACAGCAGCTCCACCGACTCGACGAACGTCTCACCCGCCGCCCGGCCACCGTCGATGCCGAACGAGAACACCGCGCCCGGCCCGGCGGGCAGGTACTTCTTCGCCAGGTCGTGGTGCGGGTGGGCCGGCAGTCCGGCGTAGGACACCCAGGCCACCCGTGGGTCCGCTTCGAGGTACTCGGCGACCGCCCTGGCGTTGGCCACGTGCGCGTCCATCCGCTGCGGGAGCGTCTCGACCCCTTGCAGCAACAGGAAAGCCGAGTGCGGCGACAGGGCCGCGCCGATGTCCCGCAGCTGCTCGGCACGCAGCCGCGTGCAGAACGCGTACTCGCCGAAGTTCTCCCAGTACCTCAGGCCGCCGTAGCTCTCCACGGTCTCGGTCATCCGCGGGAACTTCCCGTTGCCCCAGTCGAACTTCCCGGACTCGACGACGATCCCGCCGAGCGTCGTCCCGTGACCGCCGAGGAACTTCGTCGCCGAGTGCAGCACGATGTCGGCGCCGTGCTCGATCGGACGGCACAGGTAAGGCGTCGCCAGCGTCGCGTCCACCACCAGCGGGATGTCGTGGGAGTGCGCGAGATCCGCGAGTGCCGCGAGGTCGGCGATGCCGCCACCGGGGTTGCCGATCACCTCGGTGTAGAGCAGCCGGGTCCGGTCGGTGATCGCGGCGGCGTAGTCGTCGATGCCGCCGCTGACGAAGGTCGTCTCCACGCCGAACCGCCGGAGCGTGCCGGTCAGCTGGGTCACCGTGCCGCCGTAGAGACCGCTCGCCGACACGATGTGCTCACCCGCCTCGGCGAGCGCGCTGAAGGTGAGGAACTCCGCGGCCTGCCCGCTCGCGGTGGCGACGCCGCCGATGGCGCCCTCGAGGCTGGCGATCCGCTCCTCGAACGCGGCGACGGTCGGGTTCCCGATGCGGCTGTAGATGTTGCCGTACTTCTGCAGCGCGAAGAGGTTCGCCGCGTCGGCGGCGTCCTCGAAGACGAAGCTCGTGGTCTGGTAGATCGGCACGGCCCGCGCGCCGGTCGCCGGATCGGGGGTGCCGCCCGCGTGCAGTGCTCGGGTGCGGAAACCCCAGGTGCGTTCACTCATCGGTTCTCACCGTAACCGTCCTCCCCATCGGATGGCCACGCCTCTCAGGTGATGGGCGGGACCATTTCGTGCTGCCGAGCGTAGCACGTAATAGGATTCCGTGCGCTACACTCGAAAGCATGAAATGCGCCGCGTGTGACAAGCCGCTGCCACCTCGCCAGGGATCAGGGCGAAATCGCCAGTATTGTGACGCCACTTGTCGGAGTGCTGCCCGCCGGCAGCGCGAACACGTAAAGAGTGACTTGACAAACCCGGGTCGTCAATTCATTCTTGACAGCGTGCCGAAGCACGGACCACTGGCCGAAGTCGGCGAGGCGTTGCGGAAAGTTCGCGCCGCCGAGGCGACGTTGCGGGAAGCCGTGGAAGCGGCCAGGGAGGCCGGGCACACCTGGCAAGAGATCGGCGATCTGCTGGGGACCAGCCGGCAGGCCGCCTTCCAGCGGTTCGGCCGGCCGGTCGATCCGGCGACGGGGGTGTCCATGGTGGAGCTGAACCCGCCCGACGCCATCCACCGCGCCGAAGAGCTCGTGGCGGAGCTCGTCAGTTGTCAGTGGCACGAAGTGCGCCGGGACTTCGACGACCGCATGCAGGCCGCGGTCGGCGAGGACGAGCTGCGGCTCGCCTGGGCTCAGCTGGCCGGGTCGGTCGGACGGTACGAGCGGATGGGGGAGCCGTATGCGCGGTCCACGGGTGACTACACGGTCGTCCACATGCCGCTGGCCTTCGAGGCCGGCGAGCGGACGGTGCAGGTGACTTACCGCGACGACGGCCAGGTAGCCGGGCTGTGGATCCGGCCGCCCGAAGAGTAGCCGGTGACCGAGGGGGAACGATGGAAACGCAGGGGGAGAGATGAAGACAGCGATAGCGGGCGTGCTCGCGGTCCTGGCGCCGCTGGTGGCCCCGGTGGCGCAGGCCGCCGAAGTACCCACGGCGACGCACCAGCTCGAGTGGGTGGTCGACGCGACCGGGCGAGTCCCGGTGTCCGACGCCGAGGTGCGCGAGCACGTCGCCGAAGCACTGCTGACCGCCGCGGGCGGCACGGCGGGCGTCAACGGCGCGTTCGCCCGGCTCGGCCCGATCGAGGTGAAACGGATCGTCACCGAGGCCCCGGACCACGTGGCGGCCGCGGTCCACGGGCCGGCCGACGACTACCTGCTCGACCTCCACGTCGACCCGGCCGGGCTGATCGACGGGCTGGCGGCGACCCCGGACGATCCGGTGCCGGCGTCCTGGCCGGAGGTCGACGCGCAGCTCGCGGCGCTCGGCGCCCGGGTGTCGTTCGGCGCGTCGGAGATCCTCCCGGACGGGCGTTGCCAGGTCGTGCACGGCGTGCGCGACGACGTGCAGCGGCCGCTGGGTTCGGCCTTCAAGCTCTACGTCCTGGGCGCACTCGGCAAGGCGGTCGCCGAGCACAAAGCGTCGTGGAGCGAGCAACTGGCGATCCGTGACGACTGGAAGAGCCTGCCGTCCGGGGTGCTGCAGAACGAACCGGCCGGCACACGGCTCCCGTTGTCCGCGTACGCCGACAAGATGATCTCGATCAGCGACAACACCGCGACCGACCACCTGATCCACCGGCTCGGCCGGGACGCCGTGCAACGGCAGGTCATCGCGTTCGGCAACCAGCGGCCGTCGGCGAACATCCCGTTCCTGACAACGAAGGCGCTGTTCGAGCTCAAGGCCACGCAGTACCCGGCCCGGGCGGACGCCTACCTGGCGCTGCCCCGTTGGGCGCGGCCCGCGGCGGTCGCCGGGCTGGAACGCCTCCCGCTCACCGGGCTCCAGGGCTGGCAGGCGCCCGAGAAGATCGACGACATCGAGTGGTTCGGTTCGCCGGGCGACATCTGCCGCGCGTTCTCGGGGCTGCGGAAGGAGAACCAGCCGGAGATCGGGCACGCGTTGTCGCTGAACGACGGTGGCCTGGGACTCGACCGGGCGAAGTTCCCGGAGGTCTGGTTCAAGGGCGGCAGCGAACCCGGCGTGCTCACCTTGAACTACCTTGCGCGCACGGCGGACGGCCGTTCGCTGGTCACCAGCGTCATGGTGTCGGACCCGGTCGCGCCGCTGGACGAAAACCACGTCGCGGCCCGGGGAATCGCCGTCGCGAAGGGTGCGGTAGCGCTTCTCGCGGCTACGCTTCGCCCGTGACGGTGCGGTGGACTCTGACGGTGGACTGCGCGGAGCCCCGCGTGCTGGCGAGGTTCTGGGCGGTGGCCCTCGGCTATATCGAGCGGCCGCCGCCGGCCGGGTTCGCCCGCTGGGAAGACTGGTTCTCCCACCACGGTGTGCCCGAGTCGGAATGGGACGACGGCGCGTACCTCAGCGATCCCGAAGGCGTGCTGCCGAACCTCAGCTTCCTGAAGGTGCCCGAGGGAAAGACCGTGAAGAACCGCTTGCACCTGGACATCCAGGCCGGCGGCGGGCGGGAGGTTCCGTGGGACACGCGGTGGGAGCGGGTCGTCGAAGCGGTCGCCCGGCTCACCGCGGCGGGCGCGACGGTGGTGCGGGAGTACGAGCTGGACGGCCGCCCGGACCACTTCCTGATGGCCGATCCGGAGGGCAACGAGTTCTGCGTGCTCTGAGCTGCCGATCCGGGTGACCGCCGGAGTGGCGACGATCGGCGCAAGAGCAGCCGCCGGAAGGTCGCCCTGCTGGTGGCCGACCTGGTGTCACTGCAGCCGTCCGGGATGACTCAGATCACTCACAGGGTCGTGCGTTCTCGTCACATCGGCCGCTGTCGCGGGGTCTACTCCTACGACGGCGACGCGGAAGGAACGGGACACGGTGGACACGCTGACCGAACGGTTCGAGCAGGAGCGGGCGCGGCTGCGGGCGGTCGCCTACCGGATGCTCGGTTCGGCGAGCGAAGCCGACGACGCCCTCCAGGAGGCCTGGCTGCGGTTCGACCGCACCGACACCGGCGAGGTCGAGAACATCGGGGCGTGGCTGACGACCGTCGTCGCGCGGGTGTGCCTGTCCATGCTTCGCACGCGTCGCAATCACCGTGAGGAGCCTCTGGACGGCCGGCCCGAGCCGGGCGAGGACCGCCGGGACCCCGAGCAGGAAGCGGAGCTGGCCGACACGGTCGGGCTGGCGCTGCTGGTGGTGCTCGACGCGCTGGCGCCCGCCGAGCGGGTCGCGTTCGTGCTGCACGACATGTTCGCCGTGCCGTTCGACGAGATCGCGCCGATGATCGACAAGACCCCGGCGGCTGCCCGGCAGCTCGCGAGCCGGGCCCGGCGGCGGGTCAAGGGCGGCACCGCGGCGGACGCGGGCCTGCCCCGGCGGCGCAAGGTCGTCGAGGCGTTCCTGGCCGCGTCGCGGGGTGGCGACTTCGACGCGTTGCTCGCGCTCCTCGACCCGGACGTGGTGCTGCACGCGGACCGGTTCGTCGGCCCGAGCCCGGCGCCGGTCGTGCTGCGCGGCGTCGAGAACGTGCGCAAGGGCGCGGTGCTGGCGTCCGAGCGGGCGCGCACCAGCGAGCTGGCCCTCGTCGACGGCTCGCCCGGGCTGCTGTGGGTGCGCGAGGGGCGGCTGTCGGTCGTCCTGGCGTTCCAGGTCGACGGCGACCGGATCACCGGCATCGAGGTCATCGCCGACCCGGAGCGGCTGCGCGGGCTGGAGCTGGCCGTCCTCGACTGAGGCGCGTCAGCCCAGGGCGGCGCGAAGCCGCGCGTCACGCTCGGACGGCGTCTGGCGCGGGCAGCTCACGCACTTCGGGTTGCCGACCTCGTAGATCAGGCAGCACGACGCACGACGCACGGCAGGGGTCCGGCCGACACGCACGAATCGCGGCTTCGGCAGGCCCAGGCCGAGCGCGGCCACGAGCGGCTCGGCCAGGGCCATCGCGCGCTCGGGATCGGGCGTCCACAGCAGCCGGTTGCCGATCGAGTCGGTGGCGATGGCCCCGAGGGCGCGCGCCCGGGCGCCGGTGACGGCGGCGATCGTGGCGATGGCGGTCCCGAGCGCCTCCCCGAACGCGGCGCCCAGTTCGGGCAGCCCGCCGGACAGGGAACGGGTGGACCGGGCGCCGAGGAACCGGCCGTCGGCGAGGAGGTCGATCTCCACGGCGTCGAGCGACGGGTCGGCCAGCGTGAGCCGAGGGGAACGGCCTTCGGGCGGTGCCGAGGCAGCCCGCACGCTCGTCGAGTGGTCCGCCCCGCCGGACGGCACCGGGCTCGCGACACTCTCCGTCGCGGCGACCAGGCTCTCGAGCGCCGGGGCTACCAGCACCGAGGAGAGCGAGTACCACCAGATCGTGCCGAGGATCTCCGGCGCGGCGCAGCCGTAGAGCTTGGCCGCGCCGCCGATGCGGGCGCGTACCCACTCGGCGTCCGCGAGCAGGGTCGCGGGCGCGGTCCAGTCGGGCTTCACGTCACCCAGCCTTCCAGACCTCGGCGACGCGGGCCGGTGGGATCGCTTCCGGGAGCCGAGCGCGGGCGATCACCGGGTTGGGCGGCGACGGCGGCCGGTTCCCGCCGGGAGCGTCTCACAGCCGCCGGTAGGTGGAGACCGTGAAGGACACCGTCACCGCCTGGGGCTCGGCCAGCGCGTCCAGGCGGGCGCGGCGGTCGCCACGGTCGAGGTGGAAGGCCGTCGGGCCCATCTCCACCGCCTGGCGGATCTGCCGCGGGGTCAGCCGCGCCGTCCGGTGGACCTCCGTCCGCCCGGTGCGGGCGAAGTACTCGCCGAGCGTGCCGTCCAGGCGCTCCTCCTTGCGGTCGTCCACCGACAGCACGAGGTCGCCCAGCTCGCGGAGGTGGTCCGGGGTCGGGGCCGCGACCGTCAGCAGACCCCCGGGCCGCAGGACGCGGTGGAACTCCGGCCCGTTGCGCGGCGCGAAGACGTTCAGCACCGCCGACGCCACCTCGTCGCCCACCGGCCACGGCTCCCACAGGTTCCACACCGCCGCACCCAGCCGGGTGTGGGCGCGGGCCGCGCGCCGCAGGGCCACCGCGGAAACGTCCAGCGCCAGGCCGAACGCCGCCGGTGCCGCCTCCAGGACGTGCGCCAGGTAGTAGCCCGTGCCGGCGCCCGCGTCGATCACGAGATCGCCGGCGCCTTCGCACACACGGGCCAGCTCGTCCGCGAGCGGCCGGTACGCGCCCGACGCCAGGAAGTCCGCGCGGGCCGCGACCATCGGTGCCGTGTCCGCCGTCCCCGCCGGGATTCGCGCGTGCAACAGGTTCACGTAACCCTGTCGAGCTAGATCGAATGAGTGACCGTCCTGGCAACGCAGTGTGCGATCTACGGCCCCCAACCGGGTTCCGCACACCGAACAGCGCAACGCTTCCACGACCCGAGGTGGCAGTGGGTCATTCTCGCGGTCGCTGGCAGTCATGGGGATATTCGACCACGACGTAACGCAAGCGGACACTCCAGGACACGTCCTGGGAAACCTGGCCGTAACAACCGGGCACGGACAGTTCACGCGGGCGAAACCTCTCGCGCCGCCCCGTGAAACACCGCGCGCCAAAACTGCCTTCGCAGAACACCCAGGGCACGGGAGGACGATGTGCTGAACGCAGGAGACACCGCATGGGTACTGGCCAGCGCCGCGCTGGTCATGCTCATGACCCCAGGATTGGCGTTCTTCTACGGCGGCATGGTCCGCGCGAAGAGCGTCTTGAACATGCTGATGATGAACTTCATCGCGCTGGCCGTGGTGGGGGTGCTCTGGGCCCTGTACGGCTTCTCGATGTCGTTCGGCGACGACGCCTTCGGCGGCTTCGTCGGTAACTTCCACTTCGCGGGCTTGGAGAACACCTTCGGGAAGCTGGCCGGCTTCGCGGTCGCCGCCACCGACTCGGCACCCGCCGTGGCCTGGCCCGGCACGGACGCGCTGCCGGTGCTCGCGTTCGTCATGTTCCAGCTGATGTTCGCCATCATCACGCCCGCGCTGATCTCCGGCGCCATCGCCGACCGCGCGAAGTTCTGGGGCTGGACGCTGTTCGTCGTCATCTGGGTGACGGTCGTGTACTTCCCGGTCGCGCACTGGGTGTTCTCGTTCAACGGCTTCGTCGGCGAGAACGCGGTCGGCGGCTGGATCGCCAACAACCTCAAGGCACTCGACTTCGCCGGTGGTACCGCGGTCCACATCAACGCCGGTGCCGCGGGTCTCGCGCTGGCGATCGTGCTCGGCAAGCGCAAGGGCTGGCCGAAGGACACCGGCCGCCCGCACAACGTGCCGTTCGTCCTGCTCGGCGCGAGCCTGCTGTGGTTCGGCTGGTACGGCTTCAACGCCGGTTCGGCGCTGGCCGCCAACGACCTCGCGGCCGTCGCGTTCACCAACACGACCGTCGCCACCGCCGCCGCCGTTCTCGGCTGGCTGATCGTGGAGCAGCTCAAGTTCGGCAAGCCGACCACACTCGGTGCGGCGTCCGGCGCGGTCGCCGGTCTGGTCGCCATCACCCCGGCGTGTGGTTTCGTGAGCCCGCTCGGGGCCATCGCGATCGGCCTGATCGCCGGTGTCCTCTGCGCGCTGGCCATCTCGCTCAAGTTCAAGTTCGGCTTCGACGACTCGCTCGACGTCGTGGGCGTCCACCTGGTCGGCGGCATCGTCGGCACGCTGCTGATCGGTTTCTTCGGCACCACGAGCGTCAACGCGCTCGGTGCTGACGGTCTCTTCTACGGCGGCGGGTTCACCCAGCTGGGTCGTCAGGCGGCGGCCGCCGGTGCGGTGCTCGCGTACTCCTTCGTCCTGTCCTTCATCATCGGTTTCGCGATCAAGAAGGCGGGCGGCTTCCGCGTCAGCACCGAGGACGAGGTCACCGGTATCGACGAGGCTCAGCACGCGGAGAGCGCGTACGACTTCACCGGGTTGTCCGGCGGTGGCGCACCGTCCACCATCCCGGTCAAGACCGCCCCGGCCGCGAAACTCGAGGAGAGCAAGGCATGAAGCTCATCACGGCGATTGTGAAGCCGTTCACGCTGGACGACGTCCGCTCCGCGCTGGAGCAGCTGGGCGTGCTGGGCATGACGGTCAGCGAGGTCCAGGGTTACGGCCGCCAGAAGGGCCACACCGAGGTCTACCGCGGCGCCGAGTACTCGGTGGACTTCGTGGCCAAGCTGAAGATCGAGGTCGTCACCGACGACACCAATGTGGAGAAGGTCCTCGAGGCCATCACCACGGCCGCCCACACCGGCAAGATCGGCGACGGCAAGCTGTGGGTGACCCCGGTCGAGACGGTGATCCGCGTACGGACCGGCGAGCGCGGCACGGACGCTCTCTAGGGCGTCCGGGATGGCCGACGGGGGCGAACTGGTCAAGGCCACCGAGCGTTTGCTCGAGGGCAGGCACGGGAGGCTGGGGGCGTCCGCACTGCGGGCGGCCCTGGTCGACCTCTACGAGTTCTGGCTGGGCAGGGGAGCCTCGGCGGCCGGCGTCGACACCGCGGAACCGGGTGTCGCGCTGGTCGCCGTGGGCGGGCTCGGCCGCCGGGAGCTGGTGCCGTTCTCCGATCTCGACCTGGTGCTGGTGCACAACGGCAACAGCAACGTCGGGGAGATCGCGGACGCGCTCTGGTATCCCTTGTGGGACGCGAAAGTCGGGTTGGACCACTCGGTCCGCACACCCGGCGAAGCGCTGAAGGTCGCTTCGGAGGACCTTCGGACGGCAATGGGCTTGCTCGACGCCCGGCACCTTTCCGGGGACGCCGAACTGACCGGCCGCCTGGTTTCCGCGGCGCGCGACCAGTGGCGCCGCACGGCGCGCAAGCAGATCCCGGACATGACGGCGTCGGTCCGGCAGCGCTGGGCCCGCAGCGGCGAGATCGCGCAGTCCGCCGAACCCGACCTCAAGCACGGGCGGGGCGGGCTGCGGGACTTCGCCGTCCTGGAAGCACTGGCCGCGGCGCAGCTCACCGCGCGGCCCGGCGAAGAACTCCTGGCCGCCAAGGAGTTGCTGCTCGACGTCCGCACCGAGCTGCGTCGCGAGATCCGGCGCGAACGGGACGTCCTGTCCGCGCCGGAGGCCGAGCTGGTGGCCGCCGAGCTCGGCTTCGGCGACCGTTTCACATTGGCCCGCAAGCTTTCCGGTGCGGGCCGCACGATCGCGTACGCGCTGGACGTCGCGCTCCGGTCCACTGTGGAGCCGCCGAAGCAGCGCTTCGGACGGCGTCCGGCACGGACCCCGCTGGCCGAAAACGTCGTCCTGCACGGGAACGAGGTCGCGCTGGCTCGCGACGCCGTCCCGGCGAAGGACCCGGCGTTGCTGCTGCGGGTCGCCGCGGCGTCGGCGCGCACGGGCAAGCCCATCGCGCTCGGCACGCTCAAGGCGCTGGCGGAGTCGGCGCCGGAACTGCGGGCGCCGTGGCCACCCGAGGCGTTGAACGCCCTGGTGGAGCTGCTCGGCGCGGGGGAGGGCCTGGTCGACGCGGTCGAGTCGCTCGACCGGACCGGCCTGTGGGCCCGGCTGTTCCCCGAGTGGGGCGCGGTCCGCGACCTGCCGCCGCGCTCGCCGGTGCACCAGTGGACGGTCGACCGGCACCTCGTGCGCACCTGCGTCGAGGCCGCCAAGCTGACCACCACGGTGCCGCGGCCCGACCTGCTGCTGATCGGCGCGCTGCTGCACGACATCGGCAAGGGCCGCGACGCCGACCACTCGGAGCTGGGCGCCAAGATCTCCGCCCAGGTCGCGACGCGGCTCGGGCTGAGCCCGGCGGACGCGGCGACGGTGTCGGCGATGGTCCGCCACCACCTGCTGCTGCCGCACACCGCGACGCGCCGTGACATCAGCGAGCCGGACACGGTCTCGCGAGTGGTGAAGACCCTGGACGGCGACATCGTCCTGGTCGAGCTGCTGCACGCGCTGACCCAGGCCGACTCGCTGGCGACCGGTCCCGGCGTCTGGACGGACTGGAAGGCGCGGCTGCTCGCCGAGCTCGTCACGGGTTGCGAGGAAGTGTTGCGCGGCAAGGGATTCACCGCGCCCGAGCCGATGGACGGCGAACAGCGCGAGCTCGTCGCCCTGGCCGTGGCTTCGGGCACCGGCGAGATCCGGGTCAGCGCGCACGGCAAGGTCGTCACGGTGCTGCTGGCCGTCCCGGCCCGCGCGGAGCTGCTGGCGCCGGCCGCGGGTGTGCTGGCGCTGAACTCGATGGAGGTGCATTCGGCGGTCCTGCGCGGCCATGACGGCGGGCGCGCGGGTGTGTTCACGGCGTCCCCGAAGTTCGGTTCCCTGCCGGACCCGACGCTGCTGCGCGAGCAGTTCGCCCGCGCGGTCGCCGGCACCCTCCCGCTCACCCAGCGCCTGGCGGCGAAGGAACGCGACTACGGGTCGCCGGACGCGGCCCCGGTCGCGCCGAAGGTGCTCTGGTTCGACGACGAGACGAGCGGCCCCGACACGGTGGTCCTCGAGCTGCGCGCCGCCGACCGGATCGGCCTGCTGTTCCGGGTCGCGGGCGCCCTGCGCCGCTGCGACGCGGAGGTCCGCTGGGCGAAGGTCTCGACCCTGGGCGGTGCGGTGGTGGACTCGTTCGCGGTGACGCCTCGCAGCGGCCGCATCGAGCCGGGCTGGCGGCGCGAGGTGGAGCAGGCGATCCTGGCGGCGGCTTCCTGAGCGGACCCCGGCCGGCCGGCGCGACGTGACCGGGCCCGCGGTTCGGGTGACCCGACTCGCGGGCCCGCGTCAGATCGCCGGGCGAGCCGTGCCGGCGACGGTCGCGGAGGCCGTCCGGCCGGCCTCGGGCGGCCCGAACCAGCGGTGCAGTGCGTCTTCCAGGCCCGGGCCGCCGGACCACACCACGTAGCCGTCGGGCCGGACGAGCCGTGGCTCGGCGCCGGACCGCTGCTCGACCCGGCCGGACCACCCCTCCGGCAGCGTCGCACCGAGCAGCACCGCACGGCCGTCGGGTGCCGCCGGGACTTGCGCGCGGCCGGAGACCCCCGGGTACGTCACCCCGATGCCCGAAAGCTCCAGGGCGACGGCGTGGCGGGCCTCGGGGACGGCCAGCAGCCCCGTGACGACCTCGCGCACGGCGGCCGCGTCCGGGTCGGGCACGCCGAGTACCGCCTGGGCGCGGGTGCTGACCAGCACGCGGGCCGCGATCGGGTGGCGTTCGTCGTGGTAGCTGTCGATCAACGCGGAAGGCGCCGTGCCGCGGACCGCCGCGGCCAGCTTCCAGCCGAGGTTCGCCGCGTCCTGCAGACCGAGGTTGAGGCCCTGGCCGCCGACCGGGAGGTGGACGTGCGCGGCGTCGCCGGCGAACAGCACCCGGCCGTGGCGGTACCGCTCCAGCTGCCGGGCCGCGTCGCCGAAGCGCGACGCCCACAGCACCTCGCCGACGAGGATCCCCGGTCCGTGGGCGGCGGTCAGCGCCCGCTGCACCTCCTCGGCCGTGACCGGTTCACCGCGGCCGAGCCGCTGCTGCTCCTCGCCGAAGACGATCGTGCGGTAGCGGCCGCCCGACAGCGGGACCAGGTAGCCCGACGCGCCGGCCGGCAGTGCCCAGGCGTCGGCCAGGCCGGCGGGCTTGGCCGCCAGCAGGATGTCGGCGACGACCAGCGAGATCCGCGCCGGGCTGCCGGGGAACGCGACGTCCAGCAGCGTGCGCACCGTGCTGTGCCCGCCGTCGGCGGCGACGAGCCAGCCGGCCCGGTGCTCGCGTCCGCCCGCCGTGACGGTGACGCCGTCGTCGTCCTGCCGCACGGCGGTGACGGCCGCGTCGCGCAGCACCGGGGTGCGCAGCCGCGCCTCGATCGCCGCCGTGACGTGGGCCTGTTCGACGCCGAGCTGGTACGGGAAGCGCGTCGGCAGGTCGGTGTAGTCGATCGGAAGACCCGAGAAGTGCCCGGCAGGCAGCTTCGCCCGCACGTGCGGCTCGATCGCCGCGAGCAGGCCCCGGTCGGCCAGCACCTCGACCGACCGGGGCTGCAGGCCGAGGGCTTTCGACTGCGAGGTGGGCCGGGCGTCCCGTTCGAGGACCAGCACGTCGAGTCCGGCGCGCTCCAGCTCGAACGCGGTCAGCAGGCCGGTGGGCCCGGCGCCCGCGACCAGGACGTCAGGCATCGAGGTTCTCCTTGCGGAGGTACCAGACGTGCCAGACGATCAGCAGGGCCAGCGCGCCGAACCACGCCACGTTGGTGACCAGCGCGATCAGGTCGATCGGCAGCGTGTAGACGAGCACGATGTGCAGCACCGCGCCGGCCAGCAGCACCGCGCCCCAGGCGGCCGTGTTGATCCGCAGGCCACGCCGGAACCGGGCGTCGGTCTCCCAGCGGCCCGCCCACGCTTCCGCGCCCTCGGCACCGCGTTTGACCTCGGCGATCGTGCGCCCCAGCGTCAGCTGCGCCGGACGGCCGACGAACACCGAGACCAGCATCCACGCGCCGAACACCCCGCCCAGCGCCGCGGTCCAGCCTTCGCGGATCACCAGCGTGCGCGGGTCGTCCGAGAGCAGGCCCAGCACCACCGACAGCACCAGGACGCTCAGCGTGACCAGGGCGACGAGGTCGACCTTGCGGTTGCGCACGATCGTCCACACCACGTACGGCGCGGCCACCAGGACACCGGCCATCAGCGCCCACCACTGGCTCACGCCGGCGCCGCGCAGGCCGTAGAACAGCGCCATCGGCACGAGCACTTCGAACACCACGGTCAGCACGTTGGCGCGGACCAGCCGGCGCAGGCCGGCGTCGGGCACGGTCTTCTCTTCGATCATCATGCGGATCCCCCAGCGGATTCGGGTGCGGTCGCCCGCACGTAGAGGTCGGCGAGCTCACGGCCGATGCGCGTGAGCTCGGTGGGTGCCAGCCCGGCGGCGGCCGCCGTGGCGACGACGGCGTCGAGGCCGGAGGTGAAGGCGAGCGCCGTGGTCCGGGGGTCGAGCGGGCCGAACGCGCCCGCCGCCTGCCCGGTGCGGAAGTGCTCTTCGAACAGCGCGAGCCGCCCGTTCACGCCGGCGCTCTGCGAGCCGGCGTTCTTCACCAGGTCGATCAGCGCGCGGATTTCGGCCGGGTGCTCGCCGACGAGCTCGACGTTCGCTTCGACGAAGGCGCGCAGCTGCGCGACGTGCCCGACGGCGGCGTCGATGCGCGGCTGCATGAACGCCCCGGTGATCTCCTCGATCTCCGTGACGCACGCGGCGAGCAGATCGTCCTTGCCTGCGAAGTGGTAGCTGATCATGCCGGTGCTCGACAGGCCCGCCTGCTTCGCGATCCGGCTGAACGACGCCTTGGCGTAGCCGGCCTCGGCGATGACTTCGATCGCCGCCCGCACGATCTGCGCCCGCCTGCCGGACTCGGTGAACGTTCTTGCTCGCATGAGCAAAATTTAGCTCAGGCGAGCAAAAATGACAAGTTGCCTGGTCTAAGCCGAGAATTGGGGGTGTGCTTTAAGCCGTGGCGGTGCCGTCGACGACCTGGTTGCGGCCCGCGTCCTTGGCCCGGTACAGCGCCTTGTCCGCAGCCTGCAGCAGACGCTCGACGGCCGTCCCGCCGTCCGGGTAGGTCGCGACGCCGATCGACGCCGACAGGGCGTCGATCACGCGGAGGTGGCTGCCGTCCTCGTACTCCACTTTCAGCGACTCGATCGCCGACCGGACGCGCTCGGCCACCGCGAGCACCGCCGCCGGGCCGATGTCCGGCAGCAGGACCACGAACTCCTCGCCGCCGAACCGGCCGACCGAGTCGTAGTCGCGGACGGCGCTCTTGATCGTCGCCGCGACCGCGCGCAGCACCGTGTCGCCCGCCAGGTGGCCGTGCTGGTCGTTGATCAGCTTGAAGTAGTCGAGGTCGATCATCAGCACGCCGAACGTGCTGCGCGAGCTGCGCTGGGCGCGGGCCAGTTCGCGGGAAGCGAGCAGGTGCCACCCGGTCGTGTTGAACAGGCCGGTTTTCTCGTCGGTCGTCGCGGCGATCTCCAGCTGCTTGATCAGCACCGCCCGGTGCAGCACCAGCAGCGGCGGCACGATCGCGACGGCGAGCGCGGGCAGCGTCGCCAGCGTCAACGCCGTGAGCAGGCCCAGGCAGAGCGTCGCGACCTCGAGGAGGTTGTCGCCGAGGCCGCCGAAGAACGCCTTGATCGTGCGCTTCGTGATCGTCAGCGCCGGGACGATCGTGATCGCCGAGACCAGGAAGTACGTCACCGCGGCCAGCGCGATCGCCGTGATGCCGCGCCAGCCCGCCGTCAGCGCCGCGTACATGTCGCCGACGCCGAGCCGGGCGAGCACGAGCTCGGCCGAGTAGCAGGTGATGACGACCAGCGTGGCGTTCAGCGTGGTCCGGAACGGGGGGACGCGCTTCATCCGCGCGAGGCTGCGCGTCGCCAGGTGCAGGTAGAGGACGGCGATCAGGGCCGTGACGAGCGCGGGCGGGAGGAGCAGCACGCCGGCGAACGTCCAGACCGACGTCAGGTTGATGTGCGGGGTGTCGGACACCAGCCGCCGGACGCGCTCGATCTGCCGGCCGAGCTCCGCCTGCAGCACGCCGAGGGCGGCGAGGACGCCGAAGACGACGAGATCCCACCCGTGGACGGGCACCACGGCGGCGGTCCAGACGGTGGCGACGAGCGCCACGGACTCGACGAGGAAGCAGTAGAAGATCAGCGACCCGCGCTGCCGCCAGAGGGTCCAGTGAGCAGGGTTCAGCGCCCCACGGATCCGGCCCACGCGGGGTTCGGCCGGACGGGCGCCGTCCATACTCAAGGCGGGTGCAACTCCCCTGGGTGATCCGACGATCCGCGTCCACTTCACCACATCGGGCGACCTCGATCGACGATTGCCACACGTTCGGAGCAGCGAAGGGAGGTCGCCATGCGCAACCGCGAATCCTGAGCCGCTGCGGTCCACCGGAACGCCCGAGAGGAGATGCGCCGTGCGCAACCGCGAGTCGTGAACCAGTCGCCGTCCGCCCCTGCGCCCGAGAGGAGACGTGCCGTGCGCAACCGCGAGTCCTGACCCATGCCCGCCCGCACCCACGTCCGGAAGGAGACGCGCCATGCGCAACCGCGAGTCCTGAACCAGCGCCCGAACGAGCCCTACGCGCGAAAGGAGAGCCCCGTGCGTAACCGCGAGTCGTGAACCCATGCCCGCCCGCACCTACGTCCGGAAGGAGACGTGTCGTGCGCAACCGCGAGTCCTGAGCCCAAGCCCATCCGCCCCGCGCCCGGAAGGAGACGTGCTGTGCGCAACCGCGAGTCCTGACCACGCCGAACACCCGGTCCGTCCAGCAGGAGAGGGGAAACGTCACCATGCGCAACCGTGAGTCGTGAACGGCCGCCGGAAGAGCTCCGGCCTGCCCAGTACCCGCGGGCCCGGGTGGGGCCGCTCAGGCGGTCGCGCCGCCGTCGACCACCAGGTCGTGCCCCACGGTGAAGGCCGCTTCGTCCGAAGCCAGCCACAGCACCGCGGCGGCCACCTCGGCGGTGGCTCCCACCCGGCCCAGCGGGATCGCGTCCTTCAGCCGCGCGGCGCGGTCCGCGTCCGTCTCGCCGGGACGCAGCGACATGTCCGTGTCGGTCGCCCCCGGGCTGACCGCGTTGATGCGGACGCCGTCGGCGATGTGGTCGCGCGCCGCCGTGCGGGTCAGCACGCTGACCGCGGCCTTCGACGCCGCGTACGCCGCCATGTTCGGCAGCCGGCCGTGCGCACCGATGTTCGACGCCATGTTGACGATCTTGCCGCCGCCGTGCGCCCGCATGTGCGCGACCTCGTGCTTCAGGCACCGCCACAACCCGGTCACGTTCGTGGCCAGCACCGCCTCGAAAGCGTCCTCTTCGAGGTCGGCGACCGGGGCCGGCGACCCGAGGATGCCCGCGTTGTTGAACGCGACGTCCAGTGCGCCGTGTCGCGCGACGACCGTCTCGACCATCCGCGCCACGTCCGCCGAGTCGGTCACGTCGACCCTCACCGCACTCGCCGCGTCCCCGATCTCCTTGACCGCGGATGCGAGCCGCTGCTCGTCCCGGCCCGCGACGACCACCGTCGCGCCCTCGGCCGCGAACGCCTTCGCCGTCGCCAGCCCGATGCCCGAGCCGCCGCCGGTCACCAGGACGACCTTGCCCGCGAACCGTGCCCCCATGTCTGCCTTTCTTTCTGGTCTGATCAGTCTCGAATGAGTACGCGCATCGCCTGCGAGACGGCCGAGTGCAGCCGGCTAGCCGCGTCCGTGCCCTTGCCCAGGACGCGCAGCCCCTGGAGCACGGTGAGCAGGAACCGGGCCAGCGTCGCCGGGTCGCTGCCGTCCGGGAGTTCGCCCTGCGAGCGAGCGCGTTCGAGCGCCATCGTCAGCGCGACTTCGAGGGTGTCCCAGCTGCGCTCCACGATCCGGGCGACCGCCGGATCGCGGGGGAGCAGCTCGATCGCCGCGTTGACGACGAAACAGCCGATCGGCCCGTCCTCGCCGAGGATATCCGCCACATAACCGTCGAGAAGCCGCCGGACCGCGGCGACGCCCGGCCCCGGTTTCGACAGCTCGGACATGACCCGCGTGTCGGTCCGCTCGGCGTAGCGCTTCAGCGCCGTCACGTAGAAGTCGTGCTTCGTGCCGAAGGTCGCGTACAGGCTCGCCTTCGCGACGCCGAGGTGTGTGACGAGGTCGCTGACCGACGTCGCTTCGTAGCCTTGACGCCGGAAGAGCGCGAGCGCGGCGTCGCAGGCTTCGTCGACGTCGAACTCCTTGACCCTGGACATGATCGAACCCTAGCCGTATCCAGAACGATCGGTCAAATAAACCGGCCGCGGTGTGTCGCCTCCGATGACGGCTCGTGCGGTGGCACGATGGCTGACCTGACGGCCGGAGGGGGTGAGCGATGCAGGACCTCACGCTGCCGCCGACGGTCGTCGCCACCCACCTGCGCTCCTGCGCCGAAGAGCTCGCCGCGAGCCTGCGCTGCGGCGGCCCGGGCGCCACGACCACCGAGCTGACCGACGTCGTCGCGCACCTGGTCGCGGGCCAGGAAGCCATCTCTCACGCGCTCGCCGGACTCGCCGCCCGCGTCGAAGGCGGCACGAACGCGCTCGCCGCGGCCCCGCCCCTCGACGTCGAGGTCGTCACCGAGGTGCTCCGCGAGGCGGCGATCGCGGCCCGGTGCGCCGCCGAAGCGCTCGACGAGGTCACGCCGTCGTTCGAATGTGTGAGCGAATCCGTGGCGCCTGACACCCGTTTGTAGCTGTCGGGGCGCGCGGGCGCCTGTCTAGCCTGGGAGCTGCGGAGGTGGCTCGCATGCGCGCGATGTGGATGGGCACGATCGGGTTCGGCAGTTACGCCATTCCGGTGAAGGCGTACAGCGCGACCGAGGACCGCGAGATCCCGCTGCACCAGGTGCACGAGGCCGACGGCGGCCGCGTCCGGGTCAAGCGGGTGTGCGAGGTCGACGGTGCCGAGGTGCCGCCCGAGCAGATGGTCCGCGGGTACGTCGTGCCCGGCGGTGACGTCGTCCTACTGTCGGATCACGAGCTCGCGTCGCTCCCGATGCCCGGCCGCACGATCGCCATCCGCGGGTTCGCGCCGCTCGCCGACGTCGACCCGATCTGGTTCGCGAAGAGCTACTACCTCGAGCCGGAGCCGGCGGGCACGAAGCCGTACGTGCTGTTCAGCGAGGCCTTGCAGCAGTCGGGGCGGATCGCGCTGGTCACGGTCGCCCTGCGCCGCCGCGAGACGCTCGGCGCCCTGCGCGTGCGCGACCAGGTGATCGTGCTGGAGACGATGTTGTGGCCCGACGAGGTGCGCACGCCCGACTTCCCGTTCCGGCACGCCGACGTCGACATCCGGCCCGGTGAGCTGCGGCGCGCGGTGAACCTCGTCGAGGAGCTGACCGGCGAGTTCGACCCCGGCCGCTATCCCGACCGTTACCGCGAGGCGTTCCAGGCGTTGGTCCAGGCGAAGATCGACGGCGCGGAGGTCGTCCAGCCGACGGCCGCCGCGCAGGCGGAGGGCGTCACGCGGCTGCTGGCGGCCCTGCAGGAGTCGGCGTCCGAAGCCGAAGACGAGCGCACCGCGTCCGTCGCGAAGGCCAAGGCTGCGGCGTCGAGGGCGGCGAAGGCGCGCACGACGGCGAGGCGGGCCGCGGCCCGCAACCGCGCGAAGACGTCTTGAGTAGTACTACCCACGGGTAATTGAGGGTTCTCCCACTGCTGGCCGGGTGCCCGGCGCGGCAAACTTCGTTCTGCCAGCGGGTACCGGACCGCTGGTGAGGGGGAGGAAACCGGACGGCCCCTGGGGAGGTGAGCCGTCCGGGCACCAGGGTTCCGGGGCGGGCCGACGGAGGAGCGGCCCGTTCCCGGAACCCGTGCCGCACCGCGGGGAGGCGGAGCGGGAAGAGGGGATGGCCCGGAGCCGCCGTGGAGGGATCGAGGGGTCTCCGCGGCGGCTTTCAGGCGTCCGCGACCCGGAGCATCAGCTCCGAAGCCAGGCTCAGCAGCTGCCGCTCGGTCGGCGACAACGTCGACTCGATCGCGCCGGCCAGCCAGCGTTCCCGCCGGATGCTGTACTCGCGCAGCACGGCCAGCCCCGCCGGCGTGATGCTCACCAGCGAACGGCGCCCGTCCGCCGGATCCGGTGAGCGCGTCACCAGCTCGCGTTCGGTCACCCAGGCCAGGATCCGGGTCAGCGACTGCGGCTGCAGCCGCTCCGCCTCGGCCAGCTCGGTCGGCGTGTGCGTGCCCGCCCGGTAGAGCCTGCTCAGCACCGCCAGCACCGCCGGGCCCGGGCCGTTGAGGTCCCGCTCCGAGCGCATCCGCCAGTTCAGCCGTCCGACGCCCTCGCGGACCCGCCGGGCCAGCTCGGCCAGCTCGGGGTCCGCGCTGACCGGTGCTGCGACGTCGGGTTCGGGCTGCATGGCCCCCAGGTTACTGATCCGGCCCAAGGTAGGCCGACCTCCGCGCGGCACGTAACCGCTGCTACGAAGCCATTCGGCCGTGACTGTGGTCGGATCGGTAACGATCGGCTCAGTAGGCGGTTCCCCGCACCAGCCGGGCGTACCGCCCGTCGCGCGCCAGCAGCTCCGCGTGCGTGCCGCGTTCGACGATCCGGCCCTCGTGCAGCACCACGATCTGGTCGGCGTGCTCCACAGTGGACAGCCGGTGCGCGATCGTCAGCGTCGTGCGGCCCGCGGCGAGCCGGTCGAGCTCGGCCTGCACCGAGCGTTCGGTGCGGGTGTCCAGCGCGCTGGTCGCCTCGTCGAGGATGAGCACCGGCGGGTTGCGCAGCAGGATCCGGGCGATCGCCATCCGCTGCTTCTCGCCACCGGAGAAGCGGTAGCCGCGCTGGCCCACGACCGTGTCGTACCCGTCGGGCAGCCCGGCCAGGGTGTCGTGGATGTGCGCGGCCTTCGCCGCCGCCTCGATCTCCTCGTCGGTCGCGTCCGGTTTCGCGAAGCGCAGGTTCTCGCGGACGGTGTCGTGGAACAGGTAGGTCTCCTGCGACACCATCCCGACGCCCGCCGCGAGCGAGGCCAGCGTGACGTCGCGGATGTCGGTGCCGTCGATCTCCACGGACCCGTCGCTCACCTCGTACAGCCGCGCCACCAGGTACGCGAGCGTCGTCTTGCCCGAGCCGGTCGAGCCGACCAGCGCCGTCGTGGTCCCGGCCGGGACGTCGAGGTCGATGTCGTGCAGCGTCAGCGGGCCTTCGTCGTCGTAGCGGAAGGAGACACCGCGCATCGAGACGTCCCCATGCCGGACGTCCAGCGTGCCCGCGCCCGGCTTGTCGCTGATCTCCACCGGCAGGTCGAGGACCTCGAAGATGCGCCCGAACAGCGCCTTCGACGTCGCCACGTTCTGCCCGATCGTCTGCATCGCGCTGGCCGGCGCGACCAGGCGGTTGAGCATGCTGGTGAACGCCACGACCGTGCCGAGCGAGATCGGCGACGCGCCGCCCGCCAGCGCCAGCCCGGCGATCCAGTAGACCAGCGCCGGGATCACGGTCAGGCTCATCGCCCGCGACGCGAGCTGCCAGCGTCCGGCCAGTGCCGCCGCGCGTTCCAGCGACGCGATCTCCCGCGACTCCGCGCCGAACCGCTCGCGCATCGCCCGTTCGTTGCCCATGGTCTTGGCGAGCAGCACGCCGGTGACCGACAGGGACTCCTCGACCATCGTGGTCAGCCGGGCCATCCGCCGGGTCCGGCCGCGGGCCAGCGTCCGCCGCTTCTTGCCGAGCCGCAGCGTGAACAGCAGGAACAGCGGGACGACGATCAGCGAGAGCGCCGCGAGCTGCCAGTCGAGCGCGAACAGCGCCGCGGTGATGGCGATCGTCGTGGTCGCGTTCTGCACCATCGACCCGGCGGTCGTGGTGATGACGTTGTCGACACCGCCGATGTCGTTGAACACCCGCGAGAGCACTTCGCCGCTCTTCGTCCGGGTGAAGAAGCCCAGTGACATCCGCTGCAGGTGGCCGTAGACGGTGACGCGCAGCTCGTTCATCACCCGCTGGCCGATGGTGTTGGACAGCCCGGTCGTGGCGACGCCGAGGGAGCCGCTGCCGACCGCGCAGGCGATCATCCCCGCCGCCAGGACGCTGATCAGGAGCGTGTCGCGGTGCGGCAGCGCGTCGTCGAGGATCTCCCGCAGCAGGAACGGCGAGACGACGCCGAGGCCGGCCTGCAGCACGATCAGCGAGAACAGCGCGGCGAGGGGCCCGCGGTGCGGGCGGAACAGGCCGGCGATCCGCCGGAGGGGGACCGGCTCGTCGGTGTCGGCGGCCGGTTCGGCGAGCGACGGCCGGGGTCTGGTCGCGGAAGTCATACACGCATGTTTACCTATTGCGGCGATAGTCGCCAGTGAATTTCCGCAATTAAAGGCGACTTTACCTCAGTCTCGCCCGTGAAGTGGTAAATCTATGTGTACTAATTGCGTGCGCGAACTTCGCGTACCCGTGAGGTGGGGGAGCCGGAGCGACTACCCTCGGGAGGGCCGGCTTCGTCCGGCGCGCCACTCTCGACCCAGCTGGAGCGTGCACACCCGTGTTCGACACCCTGTCCGATCGGCTCACCGCCGCCCTGCAGACGCTCACGCGCAAGGGCAAGCTGTCCGACGCCGACATCGACGCCACCGCGCGCGAGATCCGCATCGCGCTGCTGGAGGCCGACGTCGCCCTCGGCGTGGTCAAGACCTTCATCGCGCGGATCAAGGAGCGGGCGAAGGGCGCCGAGGTCTCCCAGGCGCTCAACCCCGCCCAGCAGGTCATCAAGATCGTCAACGAGGAGCTCGTCGGCATCCTCGGCGGCGAGACGCGCCGGCTGAACCTGGCCAAGAACCCGCCCACCGTGATCATGCTCGCGGGCCTGCAGGGTGCCGGTAAGACGACGCTCGCCGGCAAGCTCGCGCTGTGGCTGAAGAAGCAGGGCCACGCGCCGATGCTGGTCGCCTGCGACCTCCAGCGCCCGAACGCCGTGACGCAGCTGCAGGTCGTCGGCGAGCGCGCCGGGGTCGTCACCTTCGCGCCGGAGCCCGGCAACGGCGTCGGCGACCCGGTCGACGTCGCCCGCCGCGCCATCGCCGAGGCGAAGCACGCGCAGCACGACGTCGTTGTGGTCGACACCGCCGGTCGCCTGGGCGTCGACGAAGAGCTGATGAAGCAGGCCGCGGACATCCGCGACGCCGTCCAGCCGGACGAGACGCTGTTCGTCGTCGACGCGATGATCGGCCAGGACGCCGTGACCACGGCGGAGGCGTTCCGCGACGGCGTCGGCTTCACCGGCGTCGTGCTGACGAAGCTCGACGGTGACGCCCGCGGTGGTGCCGCGCTGAGCGTCCGCGAGGTCACCGGCCAGCCGATCCTCTTCGCCTCCAACGGCGAGAAGCTCGAGGACTTCGACACCTTCCACCCGGACCGGATGGCGTCGCGGATCCTCGGCATGGGCGACGTGCTGACCCTGATCGAGCAGGCCGAGCAGGCCTTCGACCAGGACCAGGCCGAGAAGGCCGCGGAGAAGCTGTCGAGCGGCCAGCTCACCCTCGAAGACTTCCTCGAGCAGATGCTCGCGGTCCGCAAGATGGGCCCGATCGGCAACCTGCTCGGCATGCTTCCGGGCGCCGGCCAGATGAAGGACCAGCTGGCCCAGGTCGACGACAAGCACCTCGACAAGCTGCAGGCGATCATCCGCGGCATGACGCCCGCCGAGCGCGACAACCCGAAGATGATCAACGGGTCGCGCCGGCTGCGCATCGCCAACGGCTCGGGCGTCTCCGTCCGCGAGGTCAACGACCTGGTCAACCGGTTCTTCGAGGCACGCAAGATGATGGCCCAGATGGCCGGCCGGTTCGGCTTCGGCGGCGGGGGTGGCGGCTCCAAGACGCGCAAGGGCAAGAAGGGCAAGAAGGGCCGCGGCCCGACGCAGCCCAAGGTCCGCGGCGGCTTCCCCGGCGGCATGCCGATGCTGCCTCCCGGCGGGCAGATGCCCGGCGGGATGCCCGACCTTTCGAAGCTGGGCGGCATGAACGACGTCCCGGGCTTCGACCCGTCGAAGTTCAAGCTGCCGAAGAACCCCAAGGACAATTGAGCACCGCGCTCCACGCCGCCGGGGTGGTCCTGCCCGGCGGCGAGTCCCGGGACCTCTGGATCACCGGCGGCCGGATTTCGTTCGAGCCGGTGGCGGACGCCGAGACGCTGGGCCGGGACGTCTTCCTGGTGCCCGGCCTGGTCGACGCGCACTGCCACCCCGGCATCGGCGTCGGCGGGCCGGTCTCCCTGGAAGAGGCGACGGAGCAGGCACTGGCCGACCGCGCCGCGGGCACGTTGCTCATCCGCGACTGCGGCCTGCCGATCGACGTCCGGCCGCTGCAGCGGCGCGCCGACCTGCCGACGATCATCCGCGCCGGGAAGCACCTCGCGCTGGCCAAGCGCTACATCCCCGGCCTCGGCATCGAGCTGGACGATCCCTCGCAGCTGCCCGAGGCGGTCGCCGAGCAGGCTCGTGACGGCGACGGCTGGGTCAAGCTGGTCGGCGACTGGATCGACCGCGGCGCGGGCGACCTGGCGCCGCTCTGGCCCGACGACGTCCTGGCCGAAGCCGTCAAGGTCGCGCACGACCTCGGCGCCCGCGTCACCGCGCACGTGTTCGGCGAAGCCGCCCTGCCCGGGCTGATCGCGTCCGGCATCGACTGCCTCGAGCACGGCACGGGACTGAGCGCCGACCAGCTCGCGGAACTGGCGCGCAACGACGTCGCGCTCGTGCCGACCCTGATCAACATCGAGAACTTCCCGGGCATCGCGGACAAGGCGGGCAAGTACCCGGCGTACGCGGACCACATGCGGGCCCTGCACGCCGGCGTCGGCGAGATGGTCGCCACGGCCATCGAAGCGGGCGTACGCGTCTTCGCGGGCAGTGACGCCGGTGGCATGGTCGAGCACGGCCGGCTCGTCGACGAGATCGAGGCGCTGCACCGCGCGGGCATGACCCGTGAGGCGGCCCTGGCCAGCGCGTCCTGGGCCGCCCGCGACTGGCTCGGCCACCCGGGCATCGCCGACGGCGCACCCGCCGACCTGCTCGTCTACGCGAGCGACCCGCGCGAAGACCTGGGCGTCCTGCGGCACCCGGAGCACATCGTGCTCGGCGGTGTCGTCTACGCGTAGACCCCCGCCGTTTTCCTTGCGGGGTCGGCACTTTAGCGTGGGGCGCGTGACGGACGACGACGGCGCACGACGTGTGCTCAAGGCGCACTGGTGTTTCGTGGCGTTCTTCGCGGGTATCGCCGGCTACTACCTGATCAACCTCGTCATCGCCGCCGCGGTCAACCGCAACGTCGGCGAGTTCGACCCCCTCGAGCTGCACGACATCGGCCCGCTGCTGCTCCTGGCGTTCGTGCCCAACCTCCTGCTCGGCCTCGGCCCGGCGCTGGGTTCGTGGCGCTGGGGGGAGGGCCTGCGCGCGGACTTCGGGCTCAAGCCGACCTGGCGCGACGTCCGGATCGGCCTCGCCTGCGGCGCGCTCGCGCTGGTCGTCGGCTACGGCCTCAACCTGGTGCTGATCGCCGTCTACGGCGCCGACGACGTCTCCGACAGCCCGCTGAGCGACCTCGCCGACACCTTCGACGGCGACACCGTCTGGCTGGTGCTCGCCGCGGTGATCGTCATCGCCGGCGCACCGATCACGGAAGAACTGCTGGTCCGCGGCACGTTGTGGAACGCCCTGCAGTTCCACCGGGTCCCGCCGTGGGTGGTGCTCCTGCTCACCTCGCTGGTGTTCGCCCAGCTGCACGGCGAGCCGACGCGCACGATCGCCCTCTTCGGCCAGGGCATCGCGATCGGGCTGGCCCGGCACCTGTCCGGCCGGGTGAGCGCCGGGGTCATCGCGCACGCGGCCAACAACCTGCCGCCGGCGGTCCTGCTGTTCGTCGCGCACTGAGGGTGTTGCGATGATCGATGGACAGTAGTCGGACGGATACTGTGTGATCACTTCCCGGCCGCTAGGCTCGTCGTAGGAGCCGACCGATCGCGGAGGGCAACGCGTGACCACTTCCCAGCCCCGGGACCCGGCTCCCGACGCCGCGCCGTTCCCCGAGCCCGAGGAACCCGCCGCGACCGCCTTCCTGCCGCCCGCGCGGCGGCACCGGTGGGGCTTCGGGGCCTTCCTGCTCGTCGAGGCGGTGCTGCTGTCCTCGGCCGCGTTCGTGTCCGTCCTGGTCGGCGACACCGGTCCCGGCCCGCTGCCGATCCGGGTCGTGCTGCTCGGCACCATGCTGCCGACGATGATCGCGGCCGGCGTCGCCGTGCTGATCACGTACGTGCGCGGCAACGGGCCCGTGATCGACCTGCGGATCGAGTGGCGCTGGGCCGACGTGAAGACCGGGTTCCGCTTCGGCTGCGTCGGGCTCGTCTTCACCACCCTCGGCGCCTACCTGTGGACGCAGCTGGTCGGCAACGCCAACGCGACGTCGGCGATCAGCGCGTTGGTCGAGGACCGGAAGATGTCGATCTCGGCGGCCATCGTGATGTTCGTCTACCTGTGGCTGCTCGGGCCGATCTGTGAGGAGATCATCTACCGCGGCCTGCTCTGGGGCGCCGCCGAACAGCTGCAGTGGCGCAGCGAGCGCTGGGGCCGCGTCGCGGCGTTCCTGCTGTGCACGGCGGTGTTCGCGGCCAGCCACCTCGAGCCGCTGCGCACGACGTTGCTGCTGGTCATCGCGGTGCCGATCGGGCTGGCGCGGCTCGTCACCGGACGGCTGCCGGCGAGCATCGTCGCGCACCAGGTGAACAACTTCCTGCCGGCGCTCACCATCCTGCTCGGTGCGCTCGGAGTGGCCTCTTTCTGAGCCTCTTCCCAGGCCTCTGTCCCGGTGCGCGGGGGCCGTCTGGCAGAATGAGTCACTGCTTGCTTCCGCCGGACCCTCTCACCGCGCGAAAGCTCCTGACCTTCGGGTGCCCGCGTCCGTGTCCCCACTCGGACCGCGAGTGCCCACCCCAGCATCAGAGAGATACGAGGAGTACCCACACCCGTGGCCGTCAAGATCAAGCTGCAGCGCCTCGGCAAGATCCGTGCGCCGTACTACCGCATCATCGTCGCCGACGCGCGCACCCGCCGGGACGGCAAGGCCATCGAGACGATCGGCAAGTACCACCCGAAGGAAGAGCCGAGCCTCATCGAGGTCGTCTCCGAGCGCGCCCAGTACTGGCTGGGTGTCGGCGCGCAGCCGACCGAGCCGGTCCAGCGTCTGCTCGAGATCACCGGTGACTGGCAGAAGTTCAAGGGCCTGCCGGGCGCCGAGGGCACCCTGAAGGTGGCCGAGCCGAAGCCGTCCAAGCAGGACCTGTTCAACGCGGCGCTGGCCGCGGCCGGCGAGGAGCCCTCCACCGAGGCCACCACGCCGAAGAAGAAGTCCGCCCCCAAGAAGGCCGAGGCCGAGAAGGCCGAAGCCACCGAGGGTGAGAAGGCCGAGTGAGCTTTCTGGCTGACTCCCTCGAGCACCTGGTGCGCGGGATCGTCGACAACCCGGACGAGGTCCGGGTCGAGCTGCTGACCACGCGCCGTGGCCGCACGCTCGAGGTGCACGTGCACCCCGACGACCTGGGCAAGGTGATCGGCCGGGGTGGTCGCACGGCGACCGCCCTGCGCACCGTCATGGGCGGCATCGGTGGCCGCGGCGTCCGCGTGGACGTCGTCGACACCGACCGCTGAAGCCTGTTCGGAAACGGTCATGGACGTCGTAGTCGGTCGCATCGCCAAGGCGCACGGAATCCGCGGGGAACTCGCGGTGGACGTGCGCACGGACTCGCCGCAAGAGCGGTTCCAGGTCGGTGCGGCCGTGACGACCAAGCTGCGTGACGGCAGCAAAAGGGAACTCACCATCGCAGCCGCCCGCGAACACAGCGGGCGGCTGCTGGTGCGTTTCGAGGAGGTCCCGACCCGCGACGTCGCCGAGACGCTGCGGGGCGCCCTTCTGCTCGCCGACACCGACACCCTGCCCCCGACCGGCGACGACGACGAGTTCTACGACCACGAGCTGGCCGGCCTCCGCGCCGAGCTGCTCGACGGCACGGTGATCGGCAAGGTCGTCGAGGTCGTCCACTCGCCCGCCGGCGAGCTGCTGGAGCTCGACGTCGAGGGCCGCGAGGTCCTGGTGCCGTTCGTCCACGCGATCGTCCCCACCGTGGACATCGCGGGCGGCCGGGTCGTGCTCGACCCGCCGGAAGGGCTCCTGGACGCCTGAGATGCGCATCGACGTCGTCACGATCTTCCCCGAGTACCTCGACCCGCTGCGCGCCGCGCTGCTGGGCCGGGCCATCGACCGCGGCCTGATCGAGGTCGGCGTGCACGACCTGCGCGACTGGACTCACGACGTGCACCGCGCGGTCGACGACGCGCCGTACGGCGGCGGCCCGGGCATGGTGATGAAACCGCAGATCTGGGGTCCGGCGCTGGACGACGTCTGCCGTCCGGAGACCCGGCTGGTCGTGCCGACGCCGGCCGGGCGCCCGTTCACCCAGGAGCTGGCTCACGCCTACGCCGCGGAAAAGCACCTGGTCTTCGCCTGCGGGCGGTACGAGGGCATCGACCAGCGCGTCGTCGACGACGCCGCCAAGCGGATGCCGGTCGACGAGGTGTCGATCGGCGACTACGTCCTGGTCGGCGGCGAGGCGGCGGTGCTCGTCATGGTCGAGGCCGTCGTCCGGCTGCTGCCCGGCGTGCTCGGCAACGCGCGGTCCGCGGCCGAGGACTCGTTCTCCGACGGCCTGCTCGAAGGGCCCAGCTACACGCGTCCCGAGGTGTGGCGGGAGCTGCCGGTGCCCGACGTGCTGCGGTCCGGGAACCACGCCCTGATCGACCGCTGGCGGCGCGACCAGGCCCTGGAACGCACCGCCCACCGCCGCCCGGATCTCCTGGCGCGGCTGCCGGAAGGTAGTCTCGACAAGCATGATCGCGGGGTCCTGGAGGGCTTGGACCCCGCGCAGGCGTAGGGCCGGTTACTCCACCGGAACCCGGTCTGTAATACTTGACAGGTTGGCGTGAGTGGACCTCGTCGTCCACGAGCCCGCCAGCAGCCCCCTGGGTCGCCCGCAGCGGCACCGTTGCGCGCCCGGGGACGTGTACGCAAGCCATACGAAGACGAGGACGGACCACCGATGAACACCCTGGACGCGCTGGACAAGCAGTCACTGCGTTCCGACATCCCGGCCTTCCGCCCGGGCGACACGCTCAAGGTGCACGTCCGCGTCATCGAGGGCAACCGTGAGCGCAACCAGGTCTTCCAGGGCGTCGTGATCCGCCGTCAGGGCGGCGGCATCCGGGAGACCTTCACCGTTCGCAAGGTCTCCTTCGGCGTCGGCGTCGAGCGCACCTTCCCGGTGCACTCGCCGAACGTGGCCGAGGTCGAGGTCCACAAGCGCGGTGACGTGCGGCGCGCGAAGCTGTACTACCTGCGCGACCTGCGCGGCAAGAAGGCCAAGATCAAGGAGCGCCGCGAGAACCGCGAGACGGCTTCGGCTAACTGAGTCACAACCCGGTTACCGGTAGCCTGACGACGTGGCCGAACCCGTGTCCCAGAACGCTCCTGAGGATGACCCCGATCGCTCCGAGGAGGACCAGCCGAGGCGGTCCCGCTCCGAGGAGCGCGGGGGGTCCCGACGGCGGCGAGCCAAGCCCGCCAAGAAACGGTCGTTCTGGAAGGAACTGCCGATCCTGCTCGTGATCGCCCTGGTGCTCACGATCTTGATCCAGACGTTCCTCGCCAAGGTCTTCATGATCCCCTCGGGGTCCATGGAGGCCACCTTGCACGGGTGCCCTGGCTGCACCGGTGACCGGATCCTCGTCGATCGGGTCACTTACGACTTCACCGAGCCCTCGCCGGGTGACGTGATCGTGTTCAAGGGTCCGCCGGCGTGGGTCAACAACGAGATCGCGCCGCAGGAGTCGAGCAACATCATCGTGCAGGGCCTGCGCGGTCTCGGCTCGCTGGTGGGGTTCGCCCCGCCGGACGAGCGCGACTTCGTCAAGCGCGTGATCGCGGTCGGCGGCCAGACCGTCCAGTGCTGCGACACGCAAGGTCGCGTCGTGGTGGACGGCAAGGGGCTCGACGAGCCGTACGTCCACTGGGAAGACGCGTCCAACCAGAACGAGCGCGCCTTCGAGCCGGTCAAGGTCCCCGCGGGGACGGTCTGGGTCATGGGCGACAACCGCAACAACTCCGACGACTCCCGGTTCCAGGGCGGCGGCGGCGTGAACGGCGCGGTTCCCGTGGACAACATCATCGGCAAGGCGCGGATCATCGTCCTGCCGCCGGGCCGGTGGGGCGGGATCACCGACCACAACCCGCAGGAAGCGGCCCAGCCGGCGGCGCTCGGCGCCCCGGCGTGGCAGAGCGGCGTCCCGCTCGGAGCCGGCATCGCGGCGGCCTGGCCGGCGCTCTTCCTCGGGCGCAAGCTCAAGTCCGGACTGCGCCGGGCGGCCGGGCGGAAACGCTAGCCACCCCGATCCGTGCCGGCAGACGGGTGATCCAGCCTTGACTCTTCCCGTTCCCCTCACCGCGGCCGAGCCGATCCGGCCGCCGCGGGCCGTGGTGCGCGGCGACCTCTTCTGGGGTCTGCAGGGCGCGCTCGACCGCCGTGGCCTCGGCCCGGTCGCCGGTGTGGACGAAGCCGGCGCCGGGGCGTGCGCGGGGCCGCTGGTGGTCGCGGCCTGCGTGCTCAAGCAGGGCGACGCGGCGAAGCTCACCGAGCTGACGGACTCCAAGCTGATGACGGCCAAGGCGCGTGACCGGGTCTACGACCTGGTCCTCGCCCGGGCCGTCGACTACTCGGTCATCGTCATCCCGACCGCCGAGGTCGACCTCTACGGCATCCGGGTGATGAACCTGGAGGGCATGCGGCGCGCCGCGGCGGCGTTGCGCGTGTCCCCGGGCTACATCCTCACCGACGGTTTCCGCGCTCCGGGCCTCACGGCCCCGAACGCGGCGGTGATCAAGGGCGACCGCTCGGTGGCGTGCATCGCGGCCGCGTCGGTCCTCGCGAAGGTGACGCGCGACCGCATCATGGCGGGCTACCACGACGACCTGCCGCACTACGGTTTCGACGTGCACAAGGGTTACAGCACGTCCGACCACCTGGCGGCGCTGCGCGAGCACGGCCCCAGCGACGTCCACCGCTGGTCGTACACGAACGTCGCGACGGTGGCCGTCAAGCACGGCGTGCGGCCCGCACGACCGGTCCTGCTGACCTACGCGGCGCTGGAAAAGGCCATGGAGGGCGGGGCCGGCGCGGAGCTCGCCGCGGTCCTCGACGAGGCACTCGAGCCACAACTCAGCCTGCCGCTGCATGCCCCGGCCGCGGGTGTGGGTCACAATGAACGCTCCGCCGGCGGAGCAGCAGCACGATCCCGAGGAGGGGCGCGGATTTCATGAGCGCAGAGGATCTCGAGAAGTACGAGACCGAGATGGAGCTCTCGCTGTACCGCGAGTACCGCGACATAGTGGGTCAGTTCTCGTACGTGGTGGAGACCGAGCGGCGGTTCTACCTGGCGAACGCGGTCGACGTCCAGGTCCGCGACGGTGGCGGCGAGGTGTACTTCGAGGTCCGCATGTCCGACGCGTGGGTCTGGGACATGTACCGCCCGGCCCGCTTCGTCAAGCACGTCCGCGTCATCACGTTCAAGGACGTCAACGTCGAGGAGCTCGACAAGCCGGACCTCCGGCTGCCCGAAGACGGCCCGTTCTCGGGCTGAGCCGGTCTTCCACCCGCGCCGGTTCGTCCCTGGACGAGCCGGCGCGGTGCGTTTGGCGTGTCGACCCTCCGGTCAAATGAGTTGCCCCCTTAGCACAGCAGTCGGACGGTTCGGGCCGTTCCGGCGCGTTCGGTGGACCGGTTGTCCACATACCCCCGGTTGTCCACAGTCCGGCGATCCTGCTCTGGTTTCGCCGCCCAGACCCCTGGCATCGTCGAACGCACACGCACCGTGATCACCGAGACCTCCTCGGTGACCGGGCGTGCCGACGAGGGGGCGACCACGATGACGGGCACCGACCAGCTCGCAAGACACCGCCGCGACCTGGGCGCGTGGGGTGAGGACCTCGCTTCCCGGCACCTGCAGGACCGCGGCCTGGTCCTGCTCGGCCGCAACTGGCGCTGCCGCGAAGGCGAGATCGACCTCATCCTCACCGACCGCACCCGCGTCGTGTTCTGCGAGGTCAAGACCCGCACCGGCACCGAGTTCGGCCTGCCGTCGGAGACGGTCTCGGAGGAGAAGGCCGGCCGCGTACGCCGAGCGGCCCAACGCTGGCTGCGCGAGTTCCGGATCGGCTGGTGCCCGGTCCGCTACGACGTGGTGACGATCCTCGCCGAGCCGGGCACGCGCGCCCGCGTCCAGCACATCGAGGCGGCGTTCTGATGCCCATCGCCAAAGCCTGGTCCGTTGCCTTGCTGGGCATCGACGGCCGCGTCATCGAGATCGAGGCCGACCTCGGTGGCGGCCTGAGCCGCGTGACCCTCGTCGGTCTCCCCGACGCCGGGCTGCGCGAGGCCAAGGACCGCGTCCGCTCGGCCGTCCGCAACTCCGGCCAGCCCTGGCCGGACGGCAAGGTGACGCTCGGCCTGTCCCCGGCGAACCTCCCGAAGGTCGGCTCGGCGTACGACCTCGGCATCGCGGCCGCGGTGCTCGCGGCGACGGGCTCGGTCCCGGCGACGCGGTTGCTCGGCACGGTGCTGCTGGGCGAGCTGGCTCTCGACGGCCGCGTCCGTCCGGTCCGCGGCGTCCTCCCGGGTCTCCTGGCGGCCCGCGCGGCCGGGTACGAGCGAGCCGTCGTCCCGGCGGACTCGCTGGTCGAGGCGGGGCTGGTGGACGGCATCGACGTGGCGGGCGCGGCCCACCTGCGCGACCTGGTGGCGTGGCTGAAGAGGGAGGCCGACCTCGTGGCGCCGGAGCCCCCGGTACAGCCCGCACCGCCGGCGGTACCGGACCTCGCCGACGTCGTCGGCCAGCCGGAGGCGTGCTGGGCGCTGGAGGTCGCGGCGGCGGGCGGGCACCACCTCCTGCTCACGGGCCCGCCGGGCGTCGGCAAGACGATGCTGGCGCGGCGGTTGCCCGGTCTCCTGCCGCCGCTGTCCCACGGAGAATCCTTGGAGGTGACGGCGGTGCATTCGGTCGACGGGTCGCTGTCGAGGTCGTCGCCCTTGGTCACGGTGCCGCCGTTCGTGGCCCCGCACCACTCGATCACGGTGGCGGCGCTGATCGGCGGCGGCAGCGGCCTGGCCACCCCGGGGGCGATCAGCCGTGCCCACCGTGGGGTTTTGTTTTTGGACGAGGTTTGCGAGTTCGGCGGCCAGCGCCTGGAGTCGCTGCGCACGGTCCTGGAGGAGGGCGAGGTCCGCATCGCGCGGGTGAAGGGCTCGATCACGTACCCGGCGCGGTTCCAGCTGATCCTGGCGACGAACCCGTGCGCGTGCGCGCCCCCGAAGGAAGTCGACTGCGTGTGCTCCGCGGCGGCCCGCCGCCGCTACCTAGGCCGCCTGTCCGGCCCGCTGCTCGACCGCGTCGACCTCCGCGTCCGCCTGAGGCCCCTGAGCGCGATCAACGCTCACGACACGGGAGCGACGGAGTCGTCGGAGACGGTTCGCACCCGGGTCTTGCAGGCCCGCGACCGGGCAGCCCACCGCTGGCAGGCCCACGGCTGGCGGTCGAACTCGGAGGTTCCCGGCCCAGCTCTGCGGCGCGAGTTCACGCTCTCGCCGGCAGCGACGCAGCCACTGGACCGGGCAATGGACCGCGGAGCCCTGAGCGGCCGCGGAGCAGACCGCTGCTTGCGCATCGCCTGGACCCTGGCCGACCTGGACGGAGAGCCACGTCCAGGCCCAGACCAGGTCGGCTCGGCCTTGGCCTTCCGCGAGCGGGTGGTGGCATGAACCCCGACGAGCCACGCCCCGCCGCAGACGTGAAAATGAGCCTCCTCGAAGCGCACCCTGCTGCGGCTGGCATGAGCCTGGCGGAGTCGGGCCGTGCCGTAGTTGGCGGTACGAGTCCCGACGAGCCACACCCGACTTCGGGCGGCGACACGTGCCCGGCGAAGCCGTGCCCCGCAGTTTGCGGCATGAGCCTTGGGGATTTGCGCACTGCTGCAGCCGTGGGCGCGCGCCCAGAGGAGTCACACCCTGCCGCGGGCGGCGGCAGGAGTCCCGACCAGCCGCGCCCCGCCGCGAGAGGCGGCACGGCTTTCGACGAGTCGCGTAGTGCTGCGTGCGGTGGCCTGAATCCCTGCGAGCAACGCCCTGCCGCAGGTGGGGAGATGAGCCTGGACGAGTCACGCCGTGCTGCTCGCGGCAGCACGAGTTCCGACGATTCACGACCTGCCGTAGGTGGCGGCACGAGTGCCGACCAGCCGCGCCACGCCGCGCGTATCGGCGCGAGTCCCGACGAGTCGCGCCCTGAGGAAGGTGGCGGCAAGAGCCCGGACGGGCAGCCCAAGTCGCTCCCTACCGCAACCGCGGCAGTCGACGAGCTGCGCCGAGCCCGCGCCTACCTCCTGCGGGTGGCCGAACCCCCGGCCGCCGCACTGGTCGCTTTCGTGGCCCGGCACGGTCCGATCGACGCCGCCGCCCGGGTCCGTCGCGGCGACTGTCCGCCGGATGTGCTCAAGGCGACCGAAGCCCGCCGCGAGTACGACCTCGTCGGCCAGGACTTCGCGCGTGCCGCCGCGGCCGGTGCCCGGCTGGTCGTTCCCGAAGACGACGAGTGGCCCGCCTGGCCGCTGCTCGCCCTCGAACTCGCGGCCCGGCGCGGAGTGACCGAAGCCGTGCCTCCGCTGGCGCTCTGGGTCTCCGGTGAGGTCGCGCTCGGCACCGCCGCCGATCGTGCCGTCGCGGTCGTCGGGGCGCGGGCGGCCACCGAGTACGGCGAACACCACGCCGCCGAGCTGTCCTACGGTCTCGCCACCCGGGGTGTCCCCGTGTTCTCGGGTGCGGCCTACGGCATCGACGGTGCCGCTCACCGCGGTGCGCTCGCCGCCGGAGGGGTCACCGTCGCGGTGCTCGGCTGCGCCGTCGACGCGGGCTATCCGGCGGGGCACGTCGGGCTGCTGAACCGGATCGTCCGCAACGGCGGCGCGGTCGTCAGCGAATACCCGCCCGGCACCCCGCCGGCCCGGCACCGCTTCCTCGTCCGCAACCGGCTCATCGCCGCCCTCACCGAGGGGACCCTGGTCGTCGAGGCCGGGCGCCGCAGCGGCGCCCGCAACACCGCCGGCACCGCCAGCGCCCTCGGCAAGGTGGTGATGGCGGTGCCGGGGCCCGTCTCGTCCGGGATGTCCGTCGGCTGCCACGAACTGATCCGCGACGCCCGGGCGACACTCGTCTCGACGGTCGACGAGGTCCTCGAGACCGTGGGCCGCTTCGGCATCGCCGAAGACCAGGCCGCGCGGCCGAAACGACCGACGGACCGGCTGGGACCCGAGGCGTTGCGGGCGTACGAGGCGCTGACCGCACGTTCCGACCGGTCGGACACCGAAATCGCGGCCGAATCCGGGCTTCCGCTGCGGAAAGTACGGGCCCTGTTGCCCGCGCTGGAGATCGACGGATTCGCCGTCCGCGGGGAAGCGGGGTGGCGACGACGGAGGGAAAGCGCGTGAACGCCACGAAATCCGGGCGAAATCGTCGAAAGTGTTCGGCCGGTCCGGTGGGCCCGCGTGGCGATCCTTGACCGATGGCGGTTGTTCGCGCAGCGTGACAGCCATGCCGCCGCCATCACGCTCCGGCCGGGAGCGCCGCCCGGACCTGCGCGCGCTCCGGGCCGCGCTGCCCGCGCCGGTCCAGGACGTCGTCACCGGCTACGAACGGCACCTCGGGCTGGAGCGGGGGCTGTCCGCGCACACCGTCCGGGCGTACGTCGGCGATGCGGTGGCGCTGCTGGGGTTCGTCGTGGACGGCGGCGGCGGGCTCGCGGAGCTGGACCTCGCCCGGCTGCGGGCGTGGCTCGCCGCTCAGCAGTCCGGTGGGGCGAGCCGGACGACGCTCGCGCGGCGCGCCGCCTCGGCGCGGACGTTCACCGCCTGGGCGCACCGCACCGGCGTCCTCGCGACCGACCCGGGCGGGCGGCTCGCCGCCCCGCGGGCGCACCGCACCCTGCCCGGGGTGCTGCGCGCCGCGCAGGCGGGGGAGGTCATGCAGGCGTCGGCGGCCGGCGCGGCCCAGCGCGATCCTGTCGCACTGCGTGATCGCGCCATGGTCGAGCTGCTCTACGCCACCGGCATCCGCGTGTCCGAGTTGTGCGGGTTGGACGTCGGCGAGGCCGATTTCTCCCGTCGTGTCGTGACGGTGCTCGGTAAGGGCGGCAAGGAACGCGTGGTGCCGTTCGGCGTTCCGGCGGCGGAAGCACTGGACGACTGGATCACCGGTGGGCGGCCGAAGATCGTCGCGGAAACCGCCGGTGACGGCGTCGAGCCCGCGCTTTTCCTCGGTGTCCGGGGGAAACGCGTCGACCCGCGCGCGGTACGGCGTGTCGTTCATGACGCCGTCTCGGCGGTGCCCGGAGCGGCCGACATGGGGCCCCATGGCCTGCGGCATTCGGCGGCGACGCATCTGCTGGAGGGGGGTGCCGATCTCAGGAGCGTTCAGGAACTGCTTGGTCACGCTACGCTTGCCACGACGCAGCTCTACACTCATGTGACCGTCGACCGGTTGAAAGCGATCCATGACCGAGCGCACCCCAGGGCCTGAGGCGGCCCGGGGAGTCTCGCCGGGGTCGTCGCCAGCGGGTCCGGCGGCGCACGCGCATCCGCACGAGCACGGAGACGACACTGAGCCGCATGCCGAGAACGACTGTGCAATGACCGCAGGACCGCACGTGACCGACGCCACCGGAGTGACCACTCACGGTGACGCCGCCGTGTCCGCGGAAGCACGGGCCGGCAACGACGTCGACGCCGGGATCGCGGCGCTGTGGCGGCAGTTCGCCGACAGCCCCGACCAGGCGTCGCGCGATCGGCTCGTGCTGCACTACGCCCCGCTGGTCAAGTACGTCGCGGGCCGGGTCGGCACCGGTCTGCCGACCCACGTGGACGTGGGTGACCTCGTGCAGTCCGGCATCTTCGGGCTCGTCGACGCGATCGAGAAGTTCGACCCCGAGCGCGGCCTGCGCTTCGAGACGTACGCGATGCAGCGCATCCGCGGCGCGATCCTCGACGACCTCCGTTCGCAGGACTGGGTGCCGCGGGCCGTCCGCAGCAAGGCCAAGGAGGCCGAGCGTGCGATGGAGCGCCTCGGCGCCCGCCTGAACCGCACCCCGACCGACGCGGAGCTCGCCGCCGAGCTCGGCATCGGCCTCGATGACCTGCGCGACTTCTACGGCCAGCTGCAGCTGACCAGCGTCGTCGCGCTGGAGGACCTGGTGGCCGCGGGCAAGGACAGCGGCTCGCTGGTCGACACGCTGCCCGACGACGACGCCGTCGACCCGGTCGCGGTGCTCGTCGACCAGGACAACCGCCGGCAGCTCGCGCAGGCCATCGCGCAGCTGACCGAGCGCGACAAGATCGTGGTCAGCCTCTACTACTTCGAGAGCCTGACGCTCGCCGAGATCGGCAAGGTCCTCGGCGTGACCGAGTCGCGGGTCAGCCAGCTGCACACGCGGGCGGTCATGCGGCTGCGCGCCAAGCTGGTCGAGCAGACCGGCTCCTGATCAGGGACCACCTCCCCACGGCTTGAGCCGGAACTCGCCCACCTCACCGGTCAGGGCGAGGGGATCGACGTACTCGTCGCCCCGGCGCACGCCCCAGTGCAGGCAGGCGGCGATCGTGCAGCCGGGGTGCCCGGCGAGGACGGACCCGAGCACCTGCCCCCGGTAGACCTGGTCCCCGACGGCCACCTTCGGCTCGACGGGCTCGTAGGTGGTGCGCAGGCCGCCGTCGTGGTCGACGGAGATCACGGGGCGCCCGGCCACGAGCCCGGCGAAGACGACGACACCGGCATCGGCAGCCAGCACGTCCTGGCCGGGCACGGCGGCCAGGTCGACGCCACGGTGGCCGGGACCGTAGGGCGTTTCCGGGGCGTCGAAGTACTTCATGACCACCGGAACGGGTGAAAGTGGCCAGGACAGCCGCGCCTGCGGCACGGCTCGCGGATCGGCTGCCGGGATCCAGTGGCCGGCCGAGGTGCCCGGCCTGACCGGGATCGCCATGAGCGCGACGGCCCACGCTTCGGTCGGCGGCAGCCCGGCCTCGCCGGGGGTGGATGCCGGCAGCTCGGGGCCTGCGCGCCCCGTTTGTGGCGGCGGTGCAGGTGGCGGCCCGAGGCCACCCATCCGCGTAGGAGGTGGCGGCCCGAGGCCACCCATCGGCGCAGTAGGCGTCCCCAGGGCTGGCGTCGCAGCCCCAGCCGAGCCGCCGCCGACTACCACGGCCGTCGCGGCCGACCGGCCACCTGGCGCCGAAGCCCAAGCCCAAGCTCCACCGACCCCGATAAAACCGGCCGTGACCAGGGCGATCACGACCAAACCACCCCCCATCACCCACCGCCGGAAAGCATTGATCAACTCCATCTCTCCAGCCTGCGGCACCGTCGGCTCCCGTGGGGACCCGAAGCGGAATCTGTGGACAACCGGACCCGATGTGGACAACTGCGTCCGTCCGCGGCCGCCGGTGGGGGAGGGGCTGGTGGCAGGGGGTAGAATCTTTTCCGCGGTCCGCGTGAGCGGGCTGACTTCGCGTGCACGTGCGCGATCCCCCGGCTTTCGCACCACCTGGCCGGGCGAGTCGCACGGCGTCCGGCGGTCCCTGGGGTTCCTCACTCCTCGGGGTCCGGACACCGCCGCGGGCACCAGGGCGAGCGGCCACCCGGCCGCGAGCGACAAAACCGAGTAGCGCGTGACCGGCGAACCGCCGCGAGCGCGCACGACACAGAAGAGGTTGATTCCGGCAATGGCCGTCGTCACCATGAAGCAGCTGCTCGACAGCGGCGTGCACTTCGGGCACCAGACCCGTCGGTGGAACCCGAAGATGAAGCGCTACATCTTCACCGAGCGCAACGGCATCTACATCATCGACCTGCAGCAGACGCTGACCTACATCGACCGTGCCTTCGAGTTCATCAAGGAAACCGTCGCGCACGGTGGCACGATCATGTTCGTCGGCACCAAGAAGCAGGCTCAGGAAGCCATCGCGGCCGAAGCCTCGCGCGTGGGCATGCCCTACGTCAACCAGCGCTGGCTCGGCGGCATGCTGACCAACTTCCAGACCGTGCACAAGCGTCTCCTGCGCCTCAAGGAGCTCGAGTCGCGTGAGCAGACCGGCGGCTTCGAAGGTCTCACCAAGCGCGAGATCCTGACGCTGACCCGCGAGAAGGACAAGCTCGAGAAGACCCTCGGCGGTATCCGCGACATGGCCAAGGTGCCGAGCATCGTGTGGATCGTCGACACGAAGAAGGAGCACATCGCCGTCGGCGAGGCTCGGAAGCTGAACATCCCGGTCGTCGCGATCCTGGACACCAACTGCGACCCGGACGAGGTCGACTACCCGATCCCGGGCAACGACGACGCCATCCGGTCGGCCGCGCTGCTGACCAAGGTCGTCGCCGAGGCCGCGGCCGCCGGTCTCATGCAGCGCTCCAGCCGCAACGGTGCTTCCGCCGACTCCAAGCCGGAGCCGGGTGTCGCCACCGACGAGCCGCTGGCCGAGTGGGAGAAGGAGCTGCTCGCCGGCTCCGAGACCGCCGCCGCCGACGCGACCGAGGCCGCCGCGGCCGTCGACGCTCCGGTCGAGACGCCGGCCGAGGCCCCCGCCGAGCAGGCGACCGCCTCCTCCTGATGCACCGCTGCCCGTGCGGCCGGCCCGGTTCCCGGCCCGGCCGCACGGGTGTAGCACCCCCCAAAGATTTCACGTACCTGAAAAGGACGGATTTAGCAGAATGGCGAACTACACCGCCGCTGACGTGAAGCGCCTGCGCGAGATGACCGGCGCCGGCTTCATGGACTGCAAGAAGGCGATGGAGGAGAACGACGGCGACTTCGACAAGGCCGTCGAGTTCCTCCGCATCAAGGGCGCCAAGGACGTCGGCAAGCGCGCCGAGCGCGCCACGGCCGAGGGCCTGGTCGCCGGCGACGGCGGCGTCCTGATCGAGCTCGACTCCGAGACCGACTTCGTCGCCAAGAACGCCGACTTCCAGGCGCTCGCCGCGAAGATCGTCGAGGTCGCGAAGACCGTCAAGACCAGCGACGTGGACGCCCTCAAGGGCGCCGAGCTGGACGGCAAGACCGTCAACGAGGTCGTGCAGGAGCTGTCCGCCCGCATCGGCGAGAAGCTCGAGCTGCGCCGGGTCGTGTCCTTCGAGGGCCAGACCACGAACTACCTGCACCGCCGCGGCTCGGACCTGCCGCCGGCCGTCGGTGTGCTCATCGAGTTCACCGGTGACGACACCGAGGCCGCCCGCGCCGCCGCCATGCAGGTCGCCGCGCTGCGCGCGAAGTACCTGACCCGCGACGAGGTGCCCGCCGAGATCGTCGAGAACGAGCGCTCCATCGCGGAGAAGACCGCTCGTGAAGAGGGCAAGCCGGAGCAGGCCCTCTCGAAGATCATCGAGGGCAAGGTCAACGCTTACTACAAGGACAACGTCCTGCTCGAGCAGCCGTCGGTCAAGGACAACAAGAAGACCGTCAAGGCCCTGCTCGACGCGGCCGGCGTGACGATCACGAAGTTCGCACGCTTCGAGGTCGGCCAGGCCTGAGGCCAGGTCCGGGTATAGGTTTCACCCCCAGTGCCCCGTCTCCGTCCATCGGGGACGGGGCACTGTCAGGTCCAGAAGAAGATTTTTGAGGGTCCAAGGACCTAGGAGGCGACATAGATGGGTGACCGGGTCGAAGGTGGCTACCGGCGGGTGCTGCTGAAGCTGGGCGGCGAGATGTTCGGCGGTGGTTCGATCGGCGTCGATCCGGATGTCGTCCACTCGGTCGCGCAGCAGATCGCCGACGTCGCCCGCACCGGCGTCCAGGTCGCGGTCGTGATCGGCGGCGGCAACTACTTCCGGGGCGCGGAGCTCTCGCAGCGCGGCATGGACCGCGACCGCGCCGACTACATGGCGATGCTGGGCACCGTGATGAACTGCCTGGCGCTGCAGGACTTCCTGGAGAAGGAGGGCCTGCCCACCCGCGTGCAGACCGCCATCACGATGGGCCAGGTCGCCGAGCCCTACATCCCGCGCCGCGCCGAGCGGCACCTGGAGAAGGGGCGCGTCGTGATCTTCGGCGCCGGGGTCGGCATGCCGTACTTCTCCACCGACACCGCGGCCGCGCAGCGGGCGCTCGAGCTCGGCTGCGAAGCCGTGCTGATGGCCAAGGCCGTCGACGGCGTCTACACCGCGGACCCGAAGGCCGATCCGACCGCCGAGATGTTCCGCGAGATCACCCACCGCGAGGTGCTGGAGCGGGACCTCAAGGTCGCCGACGCGACGGCGTTCAGCCTCTGCATGGACAACAACATGCCGATCATCGTGTTCAACCTGCTCACCGAGGGGAACATCGCCCGCGCGGTGAGTGGTGAAAGAATCGGCACGTTGGTCAGCACCCCCGCCGACGGGGTGCCGGCCTAGACCTGCTGGGATCAGCAAGCGCCACACCATCACAACACCGGGAGTAGCCGTGATCGACGAGACCCTCCTCGACGCCGAGGAGAAGATGGAAAAAGCGGTGTCCGTCGCGAAGGACGACCTGACGTCGGTGCGCACCGGCCGGGCCACTTCGTCGATGTTCTCGCGCATCGTGGTCGACTACTACGGCGCGCCGACCCCGCTGAACCAGCTGGCCAGCGTCAACGTGCCCGAGGCGCGGATGGCGCTGATCAAGCCCTACGACCAGACCCAGCTGAACGCCATCGAGAAGGCGATCCGCGAGTCCGACCTCGGGGTCAACCCGAGCAACGACGGCAACGTGATCCGGATCGTCATCCCGCAGCTCACCGAAGAGCGGCGCAAGGAGATGGTCAAGGTCGCGAAGAGCAAGGGCGAGGACGCGCGGGTGACCATCCGCAGCATCCGCCGCAAGGCCAAGGAAGAGCTCGACCGCATCGGCAAGGACGGCGAAGCGGGCGAGGACGAGGTCGTGCGCGCGGAGAAGGAACTGCAGAACCTCACCGACACCTACTCGCACAAGGTCGACGAGCTGGTCAAGCACAAGGAAGCCGAGCTGCTCGAGGTCTGATGGCACAGGTGAGCGAGGAACGCGAGGACCGGGTGGAAGCCACCGGAGACCAGCCGGCGGCCGCTCCCGGGACGCCGGGCACGGCGGACGCCGGCACTCCGGCGACGCCGGAGTTCCCGGGTACCACCGGGGCGGCCCGCACTCCGGACGCTTCGGCGACCTCGGGTTCGGGTTCGGGTTCGGCCGAGACTCCCGCGGTGCCGGGCACTTCCGGAAGCGGCAGCTCGGCGGCGACTCCCGCGGTGCCCGGCACCTCCGGCGCCGGCAACCCGGCGATATCCGGCGACGCGGCGGAAAGTGCCGTGCCGGGAAATGCGGTGCTGGGAACTGGCGAAACGGACCGGCTGTCGGCCGCCGGGAGCGCCACGGCCGGACCGGCGGTGGCGCCCGAGGCCAAGAAGGCCTCCAAGGCCGGCCGGAACCTGCCCGCGGCCATCGGCGTCGCCCTGCTGCTCGGGGCCGCGATCATCGTTTCCCTGCTCACCGTGCGCTTCCTGTTCATCGGGATCATCGCGGTCGCGATCGCCGTCGGCACCTTCGAGTTCGCGGGGGTGCTGCGCCGGGTCGCCGACACCCGGGTCGCCATGATCCCGGTGCTCGTCGGCGGGCAGGCGATGATCTGGCTGGCCTGGCCGTTCGGCCGCGAAGGCGCGCTCACCGCGTTCGTCCTCACCGTGCTCGCCTGCCTGCTGTGGCGCCTGCCCGGCGGTGCGAAGGGCTACCTGCGCGACATCAGCGCGTCGGTGTTCGCCGCCGCCTACCTGCCACTCTTCGGCGCGTTCGCGGCGATGCTCGTGCCGCCGTCGGACGGCGTCGGGCGCGTTCTCACGTTCCTGATCGGCGTCGTCGCGTCGGACACCGGCGGCTACATCGCCGGCGTGCTCGGCGGCAAGCACCCGATGGCGCCCGCCATCAGCCCGAAGAAGACCTGGGAAGGCTTCGCGGGTTCGGTCGTCGGCGGCGTCGTGGCCGGGGCGCTGACCCTCAGCCTGCTGCTGGACGGCCACGTCTGGCAGGGCGTGATCTTCGGTGTCGCGATCGTGCTGACCGCGACCCTGGGCGACCTCGTCGAGTCGCTGATCAAGCGCGACCTCGGCGTCAAGGACATGGGCACGCTGCTGCCCGGGCACGGCGGGATCATGGACCGCCTCGACTCCCTGCTGCCGTCGGCCGTGGTGTCCTGGCTGCTGCTTTCGGCGTTCGTGCCGCTCGGCTGACCTGCGGTGCGAGGCGCCGCCTAACAGACCTAGGCGACGCGTCGTGGACCACCGAAGCTTCCCCGGGTTTGACTGGGGGCATGCTCACCGAAACCCGCGCCCGGCTCGCGCTCGCCGCCGTCTGCCTGGGCTTCGTGATGATCACGCTCGACGCGACCATCGTGAACCTCGCCCTGCCCGCGATCGGCGCCGACCTCGGCGAACCGTCGACGGCGGCGCTGCAGTGGATCGTCGACGCCTACACCGTCACGCTCGCCGCGTTCCTGCTCACCTGGGGCGCCGCCGGTGACCGGTGGGGCTCGCGACGCGTCTTCGAAGTGGGCGTCGCCTTGTTCGTCGTCGCGAGTGTCGCCTGCGCACTCGCCGGTGACGCCGCCTGGCTGATCACCGCCCGGGCGGTGCAGGGCGCGGGCGCCGCCGCGCTGCTGCCGTCGTCGCTCGCGCTGATCGTCCACCAGTTCCCGGACCCGCGGGAGCGCGCCCGCGCGCTTGGCGTGTGGGGCGGCATGAGCGGCGTCGGGCTCGCCGCCGGGCCGGTGCTCGGCGGGCTCGCGGTCGGACTCGCCGACTGGCGGCTCGTCTTCGCGGTCAACGTCCCGGTCGGCATCGTCGCGATCGTCCTGACGCGGCGCGCGGTCGCCGAGCCGCCCCGGCACGAGACGACCCGTCTGGACCTGGCCGGGCAGCTGACGGGCACGGCGTCGCTCGCGGGGCTCGTCGCCGGGCTCATCGAATCCGGGCACGCCGGCTGGCTCGCCCCGACGACGATCGCGCTGCTCGCCGCGGGAGTGGTGGCCGGCGTGGTGTTCGTGGCGGTCGAGCAGCGCGTCGGGGAACCCGTGCTCCCGCTAGGGATCCTGAAGATCCGGAACTTCGCGGTGGCGACGGCGATCGGCGGCCTGTTCAACTTCTGCCTCTACGGCACGCTCTTCTGCCTCGCGCTGTACCTGCAGCGTGCCTGGTCGCTCGGCGCGCTCGCGGCCGGGCTGACCCTGGTGCCGCTGACGGTGGTGGTCGCGCTCAACGCGTTCTTCAGCGGCCGGCTGACCGGGCGGTCCGGCCCGCGCGTCCCGATGATCGCGGGCGCGCTGGCCGGGCTCGTGGGCTCGGCCGGCTTCGCGCTGTTGCCGGCGGACCGCGCGCTCGTGCTGTTCGTCGTGGTCTCGGCCGGGTACGGCTGCTGCTCGCTGGCCATGCCCGCGATGACGTCGCTGGCGATGAACTCCTTGCCGGGCCAGGCCGGGCTGGCCGCGGGCGTGCTCAACGCGTCGCGGCAGACCGGGGGAGCGATCGGGGTCGCGCTCGTCGGCGCGCTGCTGCCCGCCACCGGGATGTGGCTGGTGGCGGGCGGGTTCGCGCTCGTCGCGGGACTCGCGCTGGTCGAGCGTCAGTCGTCGTAGGGGTCGTCGACCTCCGCGCGGCCCCAGTCCTCGGAGACGCGCGAGTGGTCGATCACCGCGAAGACGGCGCCTTCCGGGTCGGCGAGGATCGCCATCCGGCCGAACGGTGTGTCGTAGGGCTGGATCACGACGGTGCCGCCGTTCATCAGCGCTTCGCCGGCGACGGCGTCGACACCGCGGGCCGGGTCGATGTCGAAGTAGACGAGCCAGTGTGGCGGGGTGTCGAGGCTGTACTCCGAGCCCATCACGTACCGGTACAGCACCGGCTCGTGCTCGATGAGCCATTCGACGTAGTCGAGCGACTCGCCGTCGCCGATCTGGTGGCTCCCGTAGGTGAAGAGCTTGGTGTAGAAGTGATCCGCCGCGACGCCGTCGTGGGTGTTGAGGTCCGCGCCGCTGAAGGTGTTGGGGATCCCGGTCACGAACTCCCAGTCCGGCGGCACCTCCCAGAACACCACCGGCGCGCCGCTCGTGTCGTAGGCGTGCAGGATGGTGCCGCGCTCGGGGATCGGCATCGGCCCGAGCGTCAGCCGGCCCCCGAGGTGCTCGACCCATTCGGCCGCGCTCGCGGTGTGCGGTACGGACAGGTGTGGCATCCAGCCCAGCGGCGCGCCCTGGGCGGCGCGGTAGAGACCGCCCACCGGGACGGCGCCGAGCGTCGCGATGGCGTACCGCCCGTCGGACGTCGCCGGGTCGCGCTGAGTGGCGTAGGTCCATCCGAAGAGGGCACCGTAGAATCTTTCCGCCACGGCCTGTTCGCGGCAGGCCAGCTCGATCCAGCACGGGATTCCGGCCGGGATCGGGGACGCGGTGGTGGACGGGTCGATCGCCATGGGTGCTCCTCCCGAGACCCACCGAATTCTATGCGTGAACCGTGTGGTTTCCGCCAAGATTCGGCCGCCGGAAAATCACTGCCGGCGGGGGAAGGCCCCGAAAGGAGCAGCGGTGCGGTGGTCGTCCCGGCGCGCGGAGGTCGTGCCGAGTCCGAACATCTGGTACTACCAGGCCGATTACGAGCTGGAGAACCGGGCGCAGGACAGCGGCGGCGAGATCTGGCGCGTGCTGCGCGAAGAGGGCGACTGGGCCGGCCGGGACGTGCTGGACGTCGGCTGCGGGGACGGGTTCCACTTGCCACGCTTCGCCCGCGACGCGCGTTCGGTGCTCGGGGTGGAGCCGCACGAGCCGCTCGTGCGAAGCGCGCTGAAGCGCGTGGCGGGACTGTCGAACGTGGACGTCAAGATGGGCCGGGCCCAGCGGCTGCCGGTTCGCAGCGCGAGCGTCGACGTCGTCCACGCGCGCACGGCGTACTTCTTCGGGCCCGGCTGCGAGCCGGGGCTGGCGGAGGCCGAGCGGGTGCTGCGGCCGGGCGGGGTGCTGCTGATCGTCGACCTCGACGTGACCAGCGAGCCGTACGGCACCTGGATGCGGGCCGACCTACCGCGCTACGACCCGGCCGCCGTCGAACGGTTCTTCGCCCGGGCCGGCTTCGGGTGCCGCCGGGTCACCACCGAGTGGCGGTTCGAGACGGCGGCGGACCTCGAAGCGGTGCTGAAGATCGAGTTCAGCAAGCGCGTCGCCGAACAGGCGATCGCGGAGTCGGTGCAGCGTAATGGGAATCGCGCGCACGACCTGACGTTGCCGGTGGGCTACCGCGTCCACGCGCGGGCCAAGCCCACCGGCCTCGTCCTGCCAGGTCACTCGGCTGCTTCTTCCGGAGAAGCCGAGGACTCGTCCTCGTCTTCGCCGAGGATGCCGTAGAGCGAGCGCCGGGCGTCGTTGAGCACCTCGGCCGCGCGGGCCTGCTGGCTTTCGGAGCCCGCCCGCATGATCTGCACGACGGCGGCGGCCAGGTTCTTGCCCGCCTTCGCGAGCCCGACCTCGGACGCGTCGACGTCCTGCGCGATGTGCTCCCACGGCGGGGTGCTGTCCTGCTCTTCCGCGGCGGTGCGGCCGGCGTCGGTCAGCTCGAAGAGCTTCTTGCCGTGCTCGTCCTTGCTGATGACCAGGCCTTCGTCGGCCAGCAGCTGCAGCGTCGGGTAGACCGAGCCGGGGCTCGGGCGCCAGAAGCCGCCGGAGCGCTCGCCGATTTCGCGGATGATCTCGTAGCCGTGCCGGGGCTGCTCGGCGAGCAGCGCCAGGATCGCGGCGCGGACGTCACCGCGGCGGCTGCGCCGTCCGCCGTGACCCCGCCGGCCCGGCCCGTGACCGCGACCGCGGCCCCGCCCGCCGGGACCGAAGCCCGGGGGGAAGTCGCCGAAGCCGCCGAAGGGAGCGCGTCCGCGTTCCTGGGCGAAGGGGTGGTCTTGCATGAAGGGGTGTCGTTGCCTACGCATGTCGTTGTTCCTTTCTCGAACGGTTGCGACTGGTTCACGATATATCGGAAACAGTCGGATGGCAACCTTGCTTCGGTGATCCCGCTCACGGAACCCGAGGCGCGCTCGCGGCCGGCGCGCTGCTCGTCGCCTGTGGTCGGCCCGAGAGGTCGAGCGCGTCCGGCGTCGGCGACCAGGTCTTCTGCTCGAGCTACAGCGCGGGCCGTCGCTAGTGGGCTGGGCGTGGTCAAGACCCGGCGCGCCATCGCGGTCGACGACGACGCGGTTCCCCGGCCTCGGCCCGATCCGGGTGAGGCAGGTCCTCGACGACCCGACGAAGGACCTGAACTGAGAAGATCGGGCCGTGCCCGAAACCATCGACGAGATCGACGCGCGCCTGCTGGAAGCGCTGGGGGAGGACCCGCGGTCCACGGCGGTCGCACTGGCCGAGCGGCTGGGCCTGTCCCGCAACACCGTGCAGGCCCGGCTCGCGCGGCTGGAGCAGCGCGGCGTCCTCGGCTCGTTCGAACGCCGCATCGACCCGGCGCGGCTGGGCTACCCGCTGCGGGCGTTCGTCAACGCGCAGGTCGACCAGCGGCGGCTGGCGGAGATCGCCGACGCGCTCTCGACCATCCCCGAGGTCACCGAGGTGTGCGGGCTGACCGGGGCGAGCGACCTGATGGTGCAGGTGGTGGCCGTCGACGCCGACGACCTCTACCGCATCGCCGGGCGGATCCTGGCCTCGCCGGGGGTGGAGCGGACGAACATCTCGCTCGTCATGCGCGAGCTCGTTCCCTACCGCCTGACGCCCCTGCTGGAGCGCGTGCATTCTGCGCACCCGGAGGCCTGAGCCGTCCGATTCCGGTGTGCATTCTGCGCACTCGGCGGGGCATCGGTTGTGCGTTGCGTCCACCAGTGGTGTCCTGGTGTGCGCTTCCTGCACGAAAGGTGTCGACGATGACCCAGACCACCCCGGCGGCTCGGGCGACGGGCACGCTCGCCTCCATCGAGCAGCGGGTGCTGTGGCTCGCGACGGCGATCGTGCACCAGGCCAACCGCGTCCGGCCGAACCCGTCCGGGCTGAAGGTCGGCGGGCACCAGGCGTCGTGCGCGTCGCTGGTGTCGATCATGACGTCACTGTGGTTCCGGCACCTGCGTCCCGAGGACCGTGTCTCGGTGAAGCCGCACGCGTCGCCCGTGCTCCACGCCATCAACTACCTGCTCGGCGAGCTGGACGAGGCCTACCTGCCGACGCTGCGCGAGTTCGGCGGCCTGCAGAGCTACCCGAGCCGCGCCAAGGACCCCGACCCGGTCGACTACTCGACGGGCTCGGTCGGCATCGGCGCGACCGCCCCGATCTGGGGCGCGCTGGCGCGCCGCTACCTGACCGCGCGGGGCAGTGCCGCGGGAAGCGGCCGGCAGTACTCGCTGGTCGGCGACGCCGAGCTGGACGAGGGCGCGATCTGGGAGGCCATCCTCGACCCGGGCGTCGCGGAGCTGGGCGAAATCGTCTGGATCGTCGACCTCAACCGGCAGTCGCTCGACCGCGTCGTGCCGAACATCGCGGCCGGGCGGCTGCAGGGCATGTTCGACGCGGCCGGCTGGCAGGTGCTGACGCTGAAGTACGGGCGGCTGCTGGAAGAGCTGTTCACCCGGCCCGGCGGCACCGAGCTGCGCGCGCGGATCGACGCGATGCCGAACCCCGAGTACCAGCGGCTGCTGCGCTGTGACGCCGCCCAGGTGCGCGACCGGCTGCCCGCGGGGAACGCGGCTCTCTCCGAGCTGGTCGCCTCGCTCGACGACGAGACGCTGCTGGCCGCGATCCGGAACCTCGGCGGCCACGACCTCGGTTCGCTCGACGAGGTCTTCGCGTCCATTTCGGACAGTCGCCCGACGGTGATCTTCGCCTACACCGTCAAGGGGCGCGGTCTCCCCACGCAGGGGCACCCGCAGAACCACTCCTCGCTGCTGACCGTCGCGCAGATGGAAGAGCTGGCGACGTCGCTCGGGACTGACCTCGCTTCGCCGTGGGAGGGCTTCGCACCGGGCTCGCCTGAAGCTGCGTTGTGCACTGAAGTTGCTTCGCGCCTTCGCCGTCCCGCTGTTCCTTCGGCGCCTTCGCTGGAGTTGCCGGTCGACATCGGCCGGACGCCGTCCGGGACCGCGACGACGCAGGCCGCGCTGGGCCGCGTCCTGCTCGACCTGACGCGCGAAGCGCCCGAAGCGGCGAAGCGCGTCGTGACGGTCAGCCCCGACGTCAGCTCGACCACCAACCTCGGCGGCTGGGTCAACAAGGTCGGCGTCTGGTCCGCGACCGAGCGCCGCGACTGGTTCGACGACGATCCCGAGACGATCATGCACTGGCGGGAGAAGCCGACCGGCCAGCACGTCGAGCTGGGCATCGCCGAGACGAACCTGGTCGGCCTGCTGGGCGAGCTGGGCGCGACCTGGAGCCGCTGGGGCGAGCCGCTGCTGCCGATCGGCGTCATGTACGACCCGTTCGTCGAGCGCGCGCTGGAGCCGTGGTCGTTCGGCATCTACGCGGGCGGGCAGTCGATCCTGATCGGCACGCCGTCCGGCGTCACGCTCGCGCCGGAGGGCGGCGCGCACCAGTCGATCACCACGCCCTCGATCGGCATCGAACAGCCCGGCTGCGTCAGCTACGAACCGGCGTTCGCGATCGACACGGAGTGGACGCTGCTGGCGGCGCTCGGCCGGCTCGGCAAGCCGGGCGGCACGTCGTCGTACTTCCGGCTCTCGACGCGGCCGGTCGACCAGACCCTGGCCGACGTGCCCACGGACCCGGCGGCGCGCGAACGGCGCCGCCGTCAGGTCGTCGCGGGCGCGTACCTGCTGCGTCGCGCGGCTTCCCCGGCGGTCACGCTGGTGGCGATGGGCGCGCTGGTGCCGGACACCCTGGCGGCGGCCGAACGGCTGGCCCAGGTGGGCGTCGAGGCCGACGTCGTGTGCGTGACCAGCCCGGGCCTGCTGTTCGAGGCCCTGCAGGCCCGGTCGGGCCGGGGCAGCGGGGAGTCGTGGATCCTCGACCAGGCGTTCCCGGCGTCGCGGGCGAAGCCGCTGGTCACGGTGCTCGACGGCCACCCGCACACGCTGGCGTTCCTGGCGGGGGTCAACCGGGTGCCGTCGGTCGCGCTGGGCGTCACGGGCTTCGGGCAGTCCGGGTCGCTGGAGGACGTGTACCGCCACCACGGCATCGACGCGGACGCGATCATCCGGGCCGCGCTGGACGTCGTCAGCTGAACGTCGCGGCGGCGAGCATCGCGTCCATCTTCGCGTCCCAGTCGGCCGCGGACCCGTACTCGACCACGAGGATCTTGCTCGTCGGCAGCCACCACATCCGGACCTGGTTGTTCCGGGTCGCGTCCTCGCAGGTGACCTGCCACTTGCCGTACTCGGCCTTCTTCGGGCCGATCGGCTTGAACCCGGAGTCGAGCAGGTCGCTGCCGGTCGCGACGGGGGCGTCCCCGGGCGGCGAGGTGGCGGTGATGCACGTCGGGACGTCCGTGCCTGTGTACCAGCCGAAGGGCCGCTTCGCGCTGGGGAGGTTGATGGGCGCGTTGGGGTCCGAAGTGGCTTCGCGCAGGTCCAGCAGCCGCGCCCGGCAGACGGCGCTGCCTTCGGCGACACAGCCGTCGAGCAGGCCGTCCTGGCTCTTGCCGGTGTACGTCGCGCCGGCGGGCAGGGCGACGCGCATGGTCGCGACCTCGACCTGCGGCCCGGCGACCTTGGTCACGGTCGGGACGGGCTGCGCCTGGCCGGCGGTGGAGGTGCTGCAGGCGGCAGCGCCCAGCACCAACGCGACGGCCAGGATGAAACGGCTCCGCACGGGTTCACCTCTTTCGTCCGCTCTTGGACTCACGACCGCCCCGGCCGGTTTCCCGGGCGATCGACAATCTAGCCAGGCGTCCGGACGCGGTGTCGTCCAGGCGGGTGACCTGGCGTACACCCGGCGAGGGCGGCCCGGGCGGCGGCTTCGGGCACATGGGACACTGGTTCGGTTATGACTGCCCTCCCGCTCGTCTTCGACGCTCCCAAGCGTGGCCTGCCGCCGCGCCACCTCGCCGACCTCACGGTGGCCGAACGCGCCGCCGCCGTCGCCGAGCTGGGGGAGAAGCCGTTCCGCGCGAAGCAGCTGTCGAACCACTACTTCTCGCGCCTGACGGTCGACCCCGCGGAGATGACGGACATCCCGGCGGCGTCCCGCTCGCGCCTCGTCGAGTCGTTGATGCCGACGCTGCTGACCGAGGTCCGCGCGCTGGAGGCCGACAACGGCGCGACCCGCAAGACGCTGTGGCGCGCGCACGACGGCACGCTCCTGGAGAGCGTCCTGATGCGCTACCCGGACCGCGCGACGCTGTGCATCTCGAGCCAGGCCGGCTGCGGCATGGCGTGCCCGTTCTGCGCGACGGGCCAGGGCGGTCTCGACCGGAACCTGTCGACGGCGGAGATCGTGGACCAGGTCCGCTCGGCGGCGGCGGTCATGCGCGACGGCACGATGCCCGGTGGCCCGGGGCGGCTGTCCAACATCGTCTTCATGGGCATGGGTGAGCCCCTGGCCAACTACAAGCGCGTGGTGGCGGCGGTCCGGCGGATCACCGATCCGGCGCCGGGTGGGCTGGGGATCGGTCAGCGGTCGGTGACGGTGTCGACGGTGGGTCTGGCGCCGGCGATCCGGAAGCTGGCGGACGAGAAGATGCAGGTGCGGCTGGCGGTGTCGTTGCATACGCCGGATGACGAGCTGCGGGACACGTTGGTGCCGGTGAACGAGCGGTGGTCGGTGGACGAGGTTCTGTCGGCGGCGCGGTATTACGCCGACACTTCCGGACGGCGGGTGTCCATTGAGTACGCGCTCATCCGGGACATCAACGACCAGCCCTGGCGAGCTGAGCTGCTCGCGAAGCGGTTGCGGAAGCATCTGGGTCAGTTGGTGCACGTGAACGTGATTCCGTTGAACCCGACGCCGGGGTCGAAGTGGGATGCGTCGCCGAAGCCGGTGGAGCGGGAGTTCGTGCGGCTGGTGAATGCGGGCGGGGTAGCGTGCACGGTGCGTGATACGCGCGGCCAGGAGATCGCCGCTGCTTGTGGTCAGCTGGCTGCCGAAGGCTGAGTTTTCGTTTCTATGATGGAGTGTTTGTCGTGATGTATGCCCCCAGCCTGCTGGACCCGGCTGCGGAGTCGTTGAAGCTGGCGGACTTCGTCGGCGCGACGGATGTCGCCCGTGAAGCGCGGACGCTGCTCGGTGAGCGGTTCAGCTCGGTGACCTTCATGTACGTGCTGATGCGGGCGTTCGAGGTCGAGTACACGGCGGCTTGTGACGCTTCGCGGTGGCACGAGTTCCACGGCGGGCCGCGGGCGCTGTCGGATGCCGATCTGGAGAAGCTGCTCGCTCCGTGGCTTGATCGCTGATCTTCGCGCACACTCGCACGCAACGGGATTGCATAATCTCGGGGCGGCGCTGGTCAAGCCCGGTGCGGACGAACGCGATGCCTGGCGAGAGTCACCCTCGCCAGGCATCGGTGCGTCAGGCGGGGTTGTCCAGCGTCAACGCCGTGCAGCGGATTCCGCCGCCGCCCTTGCGGAGCTCCGTCGTGTCCAGCTCCGTCACCGCCAAGCCGAGCGAGCGGAGGTCCGCCGCCAGCCGCGGTGCTCCCGTGGTCATCGTCACCGTGCGGCCGTCGCTGATCAGGTTGAGCGCGAACGCCGCCGCCTCGGCCGGCGCCACCTCGATCAGCTCCACGCCCAATCCTCGCAACGTCCGCAGGCTGGGTGCGTCCAGCGCCCGCGGGTTGCAGGCCAGCAGGCCCGGAGCGATCACCGCCACCGCCAGGTCCAGGTCGTACCACTGGGAACTCGTCGTGCGCAGCGGCACGATCTCGTAGTCCAGGTGCCGCGCCAAGGCGCGGAACGCGCGGATGTCCGTGCGCTGTCCGTGTGCCGCCAGCAGCAACGGCCCGCACGCCAGGGCGTCGCCCTGTCCGCTGAACGCGTACCGCGTCGAAGCCACTTCGAACTCGTGGGACTCCAGCCACGCCCGGTGGTGCGGCGTCTCGGGAGCCCGCTCGGCGGGCAGCGTCGCCAGCACCGCGCGGTTTCCCCGGACCACGGCTGCGTTGGCGGTGTAGGTCATGTCGGGGCACGCCGGGTCCGCGTCGACGAACTCGATCTTGCGGCCCGCCGCCAGGTGCGCTTCCACGATGTTCTCGTGTTCCACGATGGCGGCTTCGACGTCGGGCTGGACGTCGACGTGCATGTACGGGTTGATCTCGTAGTCCACGCGGAAATACCGCGCGGAACACATCAGGAGTCGTTGGTGGGTCATGGTTCACTCGATTCGTCGGAGTGGGCGGGCGGTCCGGGGCGGGGGAGAACCCCGCCCGGGAGGCGCGCGGCCGACGAAGCGAGCGAGCCGGGTCAGCCCAGGCCGCGCAGGCGGAACAGCTCGATCGTCATGAGGTAGTCCGGCTGCGACCGGGCCGCGTCGATGCGCTGCGCGACCGTGGTGGCCGACGGGGCCGGACGCAGGGCCGCGCTCACCACGCGCACCAGTTTGGTGATCATTGCTTCTTCCTTTCTCCGGGGAACTCGGGGGAAACCCAGGGTGCCGGTGCGCGGGGCCACCGGTCTGGCCAGATCCGGACAGCTTCATCGGGTGGCGTTCAGGAAGCCGATGACGACCGCGCCCCACCAGCACAGCTGCGAAACCGCCGTGGTGAGCCCGCCCCGCACGAGCAGGCGCACGGGGACCGGGTCGTCGACGAGCGCCATGCGGTGGCCCAGCACCGTCGCGTGCACGCCGTTGACGGCGAGGACGCCGACGAGGCACAGCTTCACGATCGTCGCGGCGGAACCGAGGTCGGGGGAGAGCAGCGCGCCGCTCGCCACCAGGCCCGTCAGCCCGCCCCACACCAACAGGTGCAGCCGGGACGCGCTGTGGACGGCCTCGGCGAACGGCACGCGCCCGAGTGCCCACAGGGCGAAGAGGTAGTCCGCGACGAGGACCGCGCCGAAGCCCAGCACGAGGGACGCGAGGTGCGCGAACAGCGCGATGTCGTGCCACGCCGTGTTCGGCCGCAGCCGCGTCGACAGCCAGATCGCGCCGGCGAGGAGCATGATCGAAGCAGACATGGCGTAATAGGCCGCGTAGCGTCGGTGAACACCGAGCCCCGGCGGACGCGGGGTGGGCGGGATCCGTACCGGGATGCCGTTGTCGAGCATGACCTGTCCTTCCGGGAAATCCGTGGGGGAACGGGTTCCGCCGGAACGACCGGTGCGTCCGACCTGCCTGCGTCAGCGGGAAACCCGTGCTGTGCTGATTACAGGCCATCGCGGACTTGGCTGGGAGCGTTGTCCGCAAAGGACAATCAATCCCGGTCTTTCGGGGAGAAGACAGGGGCGGCGGCGCCGTTGCCGGGCCGTCCCGGGCTAGGCGGACACGGGCCCCGCGAGGGCCGAAAGGTCGTGTCCGCCGGCTTCGGCGGTGCTGAGCACGAAGTCGCGCACCGGCGGGGGCACCCCGCGACCGTCGAGGTACGGGTCGGCGTGGGTGAGCAGGCCGGCGTCGGCGATCTCCTCGACGAGCTCGTCCAGCGCCGCGGTCACCGCGTCGAACCCGCCGGGCGCGGTCCGCGCCAGCTGCTCCAGCAGTTCCCGCGCGGGCGCGCTGAGCGTGCGGTAGGCCGACTCGAAGGAGTCGCGCAGGGAAAGGTCCCCGACGGTCAGCCAGTCCGCGCTGTTGCCGTTCAGGCGCCACTCTTCGACGACCCGCCGCAGCGTCAGCCGCGGCCGCGAGGCGATCTTGCGCAGCGCCAGGTCGAGCGCGAGCGGCAGGTCGCCGCACAGCTCGGCGAGGCGGTCGCAGTCGGGCCCCGCGGAGACGGCGACGTGCGGGAGCGCCGTGGTGATCATCGCGATCGAGTCGCCGCGCGGCAACGGGGTCAGCTGCAGGCGGTGGACGTCGCGCAGGCCCAGCAACCGCTTGCGGCTGACCAGCAGCGTCGTGCTCGTGGTGGTCTCGGCGAGCAGCGGGCGCACCTGCTGCTCGTCCTGGACGTTGTCCAGCACGACCACGAGCCGGCGTTCGGCCAGCAGCGTGCGGTACAGCCCGGCCCGGTGGTCGAAGGTGCCCGCCAGCTGGTCGTCGTCGACGCCGAGCGCCCGCAGGAAACCGTCGAGGACGTCGGTGGGCGCCGGTGCGGGTGGAGCCCCGCCGCCGTGGCGCAGGCCGCCTAGGTCGGCGTAGAGCTGCCCGTCGGTTTGCTCCGCGGCGATCGAGTGCGCGTAGTACAGGGCGAGGTCGCTCTTCCCGACGCCGGCCGGGCCGCTGATCACCAGCGGGGTGTCACGGGGCGACCGCAGCCAGGCCAGCTCGGCCGTGCGGCCGGTGAACCCCCGTGGTCGTTGCGGTAGCTGCGCCGGGTGCGGTGCGCTGCCCCGTCGCTGGAACAGGGTCGGTCTTCTCTTGCGCCCCCCGAACGGAGGCTGCGTATAGCCGCTCGTCGCGACGTGCCAGTGCCGGCGCCACGCCTCGTCGTCGCCGCCGCACGCGGCGACGAACGCGAGCGTCACCTGCAGCGACGGCATCCGGTTGCCGCTCGCGGCGCTGGAGAGCACCGACGACGAGAACATCGCCGACCGGGCCATTTCCCGGTAGGTCGGGTTGCCGGCCCGGGCCCGCAGTTCCCGCAATTCCCGGGCGAACTGGGTCGCGATGCCACCGGACGTGTTGACGGGCTTTTCTGGTCTGCCCATGTGATTCCCCTTCCCCTCACTTACTCAGCGTCGCTCTTCGCGCCCGGTGTCTCTTCCGCTGTCTGGCGGTCTTGTTAGCCCGTTCGTGCATTGCTCTGACGCTTCGTGGATCATTACCGGTGCTTATTTACGTCATTCAGGTGAATTGCGGCAACACTCGACGGCCGCCCGCGTGCAGCGGACGGCCGTCGGGGTGGCGGAGCTCAGGGGGTGGCGGGGCGGGCGGTCATGCCGAGCAAGGCGCACAGCGCCGCGACCAGGCCGAGCGCGCCGCACAGCCACCAGACGCCGTTGCCGAGCGCGACCCACGCGGCGACGCCGAACAGCGGGCCGAGTGCCATGCCGAGGCCGAAAGTCGCCTGGTGGGCACTGATGTAGCGCGCTTTGACGGCGGCGGGGAACGTCGAGGGGTAGGCGAACATCGTCGGTCCGTTGACCATGATCCCGAACACGAACACCACCGTGCACGCGACGAGCGCGACCGCCGAGCCGCCGCTGAGGCCGAAACCCGCGACGCCCAGGCCCATCAGCACGGTCCCGGCGGTGGCGGCGACGTGGCCCGGCCAGCGCGTGACGAAGGAGGTGATCTTCAGCTCGCACAGGATCAGCACGGCCGACGCGGTCACGAGCACGACGCTGTAGAGGCCGGCGGAGTGGCCCTCGGAAGTGATCTTCAGCGGCAGCGAAACCGTGTACTGGACGTAGATGACCGACCCGATCAGCACCGAGGCCAGGAAGAACCAGAAGCGTCCGTCGCGCAGCAGGGTCCCGTACGCGGCCCGGGTTCCGCTCTCCGCCGGCGCCTGCGCTTCGCGGCCGACGCGGAGGTCGGGCAGCAGCCGGCCGGCCAGCACCGCGTAGAGCAGCGCGGTCGCGGCGTCGAACCACAGCAGGAGGTTCCAGTCGAGCAGGATCAGCCCCGCCGCGATCAGCGGGCTGAGCGCCGCGCCGAGGTTGAGGGCGATCCGCATCATCGAGAAGCCCATGACGCGGTCGGAATCGGGCATCAGCTCGCTGAGCAGGACGGCGGCCGCGGGCCGGTAGCTCTGGGTCGTGAGGCCCGCGAGCAGCAACGCGGCCAGCAACGGGACGAAGAGGCCGGGACGGCCGAAGAACGGGACGAGGGCGAGGATCACGGCCGAGCCGGACATCGCGGCGGTGATGGTGGCGCGCGGGCCGATGCGGTGGACCAGCTCGCCGCCGGCCAGGCCGCCGAGCACCGAACCGATGCTGTACGCGGCGATGGCGATGCCGGCCTGTCCCGCGGAGAAGCCGCGGAAGACCAGGTACAGCACCATGAACGTCTGGACGAACGCGCCGAGCTGGTTGACCAGCACACCGCCCAGCAGGTAGCGGACGGGCGTCGGTGTCCGGCGCAGGACGGCCAGTACGCCGGCGGGTTTTTCGGTGGTGGTCACGGCCGAGCCTCCAGGGGCGTGCGAAGGGGGGTGCCGCACCTCGGTCGGGTGCCGGCTTCTCCATTGCAGCGGCCTGGCCGGTTGACCGGCAGAGTTGTTTCCACCGGAAAATCAATTCCCGCGTGACGTGGACTACGCCGGTAATCGGAGCGTAACGCCGTTGTCGCGGAATTCGCCTTACCCGCGCCCGGCCGGACGCGGCGATTGCTGCATCCGGCCGGTAAGCGGGGAAATCAGAGCCCGACGACCAGTTCGTGGTCGATTTCGACGAACTCGGTGATCAGGTCGGCGAACTTGCCGGAGATCAGTTCCTTGTAGGCGGCCGAGCCGGTGTGCGCGTCGTAGGCGGCCTGGTCGGCGAAGTGCTCGACGAACAGCAGGAAGTCCGGCTTGGCGGGGTCGCGGTACACACGGAAGGACAGGGTGCCGTCCTCCTGCCCGGGGCCGAGCGGCGCGAACTCGTGCACGAGCCGCTCGGCCTCGGCCTGCTTGCCCGGCTTGAGGGGGATGGGGAACACCTTCGCCAGCATGGGAAACCTCTCGGTAGTGCGGTGCTTGTCCGGCGACCACTCTGCCGAGCGCGCGCACTCGCGTCCGGCCAGATCCGGACACGTCTCTGCTGGGGCGGGGCTTCGCCACCCGGCCCCCGCGGGAAAGTCTTCTCCCGGGGTGCGGACCTGCGCGGTCATGTCCGGATGTGGCTAGCGCCGGCCGGGGCCGATCCCCTACACCTGGGACATGACGACTTTTTCGGCCGTGGTCACGACCGGCATCTACTGTCGTCCCGGGTGCGGGGCGAAGCCGCTCGCGGAGAACGTGAAGACGTTCGAGCTGGCCGCGGAGGCCGAGGCGGCCGGGTTCCGGGCGTGCCTGCGCTGCCGTCCCTACCGCGTCGCCGGCCCGGTCGGCGCGGACGCGCCGGAGCTCGTCTGCCGCGCGGTGCAGCTGATCATCGCCGGGGCACTGGACACCGGCACCGAAGCGGAGCTGGGCCGGCGGCTGGCGGTGTCCCCGCGGCACCTGCGCCGGCTCTTCCACGACCACCTCGGCGTGACGCCGGACCAGCTCGCCCGCTCCCGTCGCGCCCACTTCGCCCGCCGCCTGCTCGACGACTCCGACCTGACCGTCGCGGACGTCGCGTTCGCCGCCGGGTTCGGCAGCCTGCGCCAGTTCAACCGGGACATGAAGCTGGTCTTCCGCGCTTCGCCGGTGGAGCTGCGCGACCGGCGGCGGCGGACCGACCGGCTCGCCGCGGACGGCGGCCTGATGATGCGGCTGCCGTTCGCGCCGCCGCTGCACTGGGAGGCGCTCAGCGCGTTCCTCGCCGAGCGCGCGGTCCCCGGCGTCGAGTCGGTGCAGGACGGCGTCTACCGGCGCACGATCAGCCTCGACGGCGAGGCCGGCGTCATCGAGGTGCGCCGCGGGGGCGAGGACCACCTGCTGCTGACCGCGCACATTCCGTTCTGGGAGGGCCTGATCCACGTCGTCGACCGCGTCGGGCGGATGGTCGGGGTCGACGCCGACACCGCGCCCGCCGAAGCCGCCTTCGCCGACGATCCGGTCCTGGGCCCGCTGCTGCGCAAGCGGCCCGGCCTGCGGGTGCCGGGCGCCTGGGGCTTCTTCGAGGTCGCGGTGGAAGCCGTGCTCAGCCAGTACGGCGTCCGGACGCGCGTGCGGCGTCAGCTGGCCGCGCTGGTCGAAGCGGCGGGCCAGCGGGTGCCGGGCCTCGAGCACGGCCTGACCCACCTGTTCCCCTCGGCCGAGACCCTGGCCCAGGCGGATCTGGAGGGGGCCCGGCTGCCCGCCGCGACCGCGCGGACGCTGCGCGCGTTCGCCTCCGCCGTGGCCGCGGACGAGACCCTGCTCGACCCCGGGGCGAGCCTGGCCGACTGCACCGCCGCGCTGACGGCGTTGCCCGGCATCGAGCAGAGCACCGCCCAGCAGATCGCGCTGCGGCTGGGGCACGCCGACGCTTTCCCGGCCGCCGAGCGCACGGTCGAGGCGATGCTGCTCGACCACGACGTCTTCGCCGCCGCCGGCCGCCTGGCCGCCGCCTGGCACCCGTGGCGCGCCTTCGCCGCCACCCACCTGATCGCCGCCGGTGTACCGACATCGGCCGCCTGAACACCCAGAAGGAGAACGGATGTCTGCCACCCGGCTCGCCGAACGGCTGCGCGCCCTGCACACCGACCACACCTTGGTGCTGCCGAACGCCTGGGACGCCGCCAGCGCGGCCCTCATCGCGCGGGCCGGCGCCCCGGCGATCGCCACCACCAGCGGCGGGGTCGCCTGGTCCGCCGGGCGCCCCGACGGGCACGGCCTCACGCGCGAAGAGATGGCCGAGCTGGTCGCGCGGATCGTCCGCGTCGTCGACGTCCCGGTGACCGCCGACATCGAGGGCGGCTACGGCCCGTCCGAAGCCGACGTCGCGGCGACCGTCCGCGCGATCGTCGAGGCAGGCGCGGTCGGGATCAACCTCGAGGACTCGACGGCCCCCGGCGGCCCGCTGTTCGACGTCCCGGCCCAGGTCGGGCGGGTCCGCGCGGCCCGTGACGCGGCGACCGCGGCCGGCCTGCCCGAGCTGTGGATCAACATCCGCACCGACGTCTACCTCTTCGGCATCGGCGAGCCCGAAGGCCGCCTGGACGACGTCCTGACGCGGGCGGGCGCGTACGCCGCGGCGGGCGCGGACAGCCTGTTCGTGCCCGGCCTGATCGACCTGGAGACGCTGCGCGTCCTGGTCAAGGAGAGCCCGCTGCCGGTCAACGTGATGGTGTGGCCGGGCGCCCCGACCGTGGCGGAGCTGGAAGCGGTCGGCGTCCGCCGCATCAGCGTCGGCACGGCGATCGCGCAAGGCGCCTACGCGGTCGCCCAGCGCGCCGCGGTGGAGCTGCTGGAGCACGGGACGTACACCGCGCTGGAGGGCGGCCTGGACTTCGGCGCCCTCAACAGCGCCGTGACCGCCTGATCTTCCCCCCGGACAGGGCCGCGACGGATCTCCGTCGCGGCCCTGTCTACTTCCGCTGTGCACCCCGTTGATTTTCCTTGGTGGACAACCGTTTCCATCAATTAAACCGCTGGCTTCAATCACTTCCACGACCGAGAAGAAGACCTCGAGGGAAGTGATGTGATGACCGTAGTCGAGCCGCTGCCGGTGCGTCCGCCGGAAACCGCGGTGGAGATCCTCGCCCGGGCCCAGGCCCTCGCCCCGGTGCTGCGCGAACGCGCCGAGGAGATCGAACGGGCCCGGCGGCTGCCCGCGGACGTCGTGGACCTGCTGCGCGGCACCGGAGTGTTCCGGATGGGGTTCTCCCGCGCTCACGGCGGACCCGAGCTGACGTCGATCGAGCAGACCGAGGTGATCGAGGCACTGGCCTACGGCGACGCCGGGGCCGCGTGGTGCGCGATGATCGGGTCGGACACCGGCCTCTACGCCTCGTTCCTGGACCACGCCGTCGCCGAAGAGATGTTCCCCAGCCTGGACATGGCGACCGCGGGGCTGCTCTTTCCCAACGGCCGGGCGGAAATCGTCCCGGGCGGCTACCGCTTGACCGGCCGCTGGCAGTTCGGCAGCGGCGTCACCCACGCCGACTGGGTCGTCTCCGGAGCGTTCCTGTACCGCGACGGCGAGCCCGTGCACGACTCGATCCTGCTCATGGTGCCGAAGGCGGACGTCGAGGTCCTCGACACCTGGCACACCACCGGCCTGGCGGGCAGCGGCAGCTGCGACTACACGATCACCGACGTGTTCGTCCCGGCCGAGCACACGTTGACGTTCGCCGAGGTCCGCGGCGGTACGGGCCCGTTGGCCCAGCCCGAGGTGCACATGCGGAACATGCCGGGCGTCGCGCTCGGCGTCGCCCGCGCCGCGCTCGACCACGCCACGGACGCCGCCGTCTCCGCGGGTCGCGAAGACGACTACCGCACGCAGACCACGATCGCCGACTGCGAAGGCGACTTCGCCGCGGCTCGCGAGGGCGTCTACGGCGCTCTGCGGCGCCAGCACGAAGTCCTGTCCGCGGGCGGCTCCCTCGACGACCTGACCCCGCGCGAGCGGGCCGCGCTCCCGCTGTCGCGGCGGCACGCGTTCCGCACCGCCCGGGCGATCGTCACCCGCCTCTACGACCTCGTGCAGACCACCGCGATCTACCGGCCCTCGCCGCTGGACCGGTGGCTGCGCGACACCACCACGATGTGCCAGCACATCGTGGCGCAGGACCGGATCCTGCAGACCGCCGGCGCCCACCTCCTCGGTGGCCGCCCCGCGTTCCCGCTGGCCCTCGGCATCACCTCCAGCCGGCGCTGACTCCACCCCAAACCCCACCGAAGAAGGAAGACACCCATGCGAAAGCTCCGGGCCGCCGTGTGCGCGGCCGCCGTGCTGGCCGTCACGCTCAGCGCGTGCAGCACCCCGAGCGGCACCCCCGCCGCTCCGACGCCGGACGGCGCCGCCGCGCCCGCCGCGGCGAACATCGACCGCGACGCGGTCATCAGCTACAGCGAGACCGAGCCGGCCAGCCCGCTGGTGCCGGGCAACACCACCGAAGTCGGCGGCATCAGCGTGCTGGGCACCCTGTTCCGCGGCCTCATCGAGTACGACGCCAAGACGGCCGCCCCGCACAACGCCGTCGCGGACTCGGTCACCACCACCGACTCCAAGGTGTGGACGATCAAGCTGAAGGACGGCTGGACGTTCCACGACGGCACGTCCGTCACCGCGAAGAGCTTCGTCGACGCGTGGAACTACACCGCGTATTCCCCGAACCTGATGGCCGGCGCCAGCTACTTCTCGCACGTCGTGGGCTTCTCCCAGGTCAACAACGCGACCGCGGACGGCAAGCAGCCGGCGGCCCTGCCGGCCGCCAAGACGCTGTCGGGCCTGAAGGTCGTCGACGACAAGACGTTCACCGTCACGCTCGACGCGCCGTTCTCGGAGTTCGGCGTCCAGCTCGGCTACGCGGCGTTCTTCCCGATGCCCGCGAGCTTCTTCGCCGACCGCAAGGCGTTCGAAGCGCACCCCGTCGGCAACGGGCCGTTCAAGTTCGACTCGTACACGCCGGGCAAGGACCTGGTCGTCAAGCGGTTCGACGGCTTCTCCGGCGCGCAGAAGCCGAACATCGGCGGCATCGACTTCCGCTTCTACACCGACCTGGACAAGGCCTACGCCGACGTCCTCGCGAACAAGCTCGACTTCCTCTCCTTCACGCCGTGGACGTCGACCCAGGGCGGCAAGATCAAGAAGGACCTGCCCGACGACCGGCGCAAGACCTACACCTACCTCGGCTACCAGGCGATCGCGTTCCCGCTGTTCGACAAGCGCTACGAGAGCCCGCAGTTCCGCCAGGCCATCTCCATGGCCATCGACCGGAAGGCGCTGATCCAGCAGGTGTTCAACGGCGGCCGCACCCCGGCCGACGGCCTGGTCGCCCCGAACGTCCAGGGCCACCTGGACAACCAGTGCGGCGAGCTGTGCACCTACCAGCCGCAGAAGGCCAAGCAGCTGTTCGACGTGTCGGGCTTCCAGGGTGACATCGAGCTGACGTCGAACATCGACTCCGGCAACCAGGAGTGGATGGAGGTCATCTGCAAGCAGATCCAGGCTTCGCTGGGCCACACCTGCAAGTTCACTCCGCAGACGACCCTGGGCGACTTCCGCAAGCAGCTGAACAACCGGACCGTCACCGGCATCTACCGCTCGGCGTGGGTCGCGGACTACCCGTCCATCGAGAACTTCCTCAACCCGCTGTTCCGCACCGGTGCGGCCTCGAACGTCGGCCAGTACTCGAACCCGAAGGTCGACGACCTGCTCAAGCAGGCCGACGCGGCGCCGTCGCAGCAGCAGGGCCAGGCGCTCTACCAGCAGGCCGAGAAGCTCGTCCTGCAGGACATGCCGACCATCCCGATCTGGTGGCAGTCCGGCACCGCCGCCTGGGCGTCGCGGCTGCACAACGTCCAGCCCACCCAGTTCCGCGAGCTCGACCTCTTCAGCGTCACCGTCAGCAAGTAGTCCCGCGCGAGGTCGTGAGTGAGAAACAGTGTTCTAACCCTGTTTCTCACTCACGACCGGCCGCGGCAGACCGGAAAGAAGAATGCGATGACTGTCCACGAAGTGGATGTCCTGATGATCGGGGCCGGCCCGGCGAACCTCGCGCTGGCCGTGGCCCTCGAGGAGTGCGGCCGGGCCGGGGTGGCCCGCGGCGCGATGATCCTCGAACAGCACGAAGACGTGAAGTGGCAGCGGAACCTGATGCTGCCGTGGGCGCGCAGCCAGGTGTCGTACGTCAAGGACCTGGTGACCCTGCGCAACCCGCGCAGCCGCTTCTCCTTCCTCAACTTCATGCACGAGCGCGGCGAGCTCGACGAGTTCGTCAACCTCGGCACCTTCAACCCCTTCCGCTGGCAGATCTCCGCCTATCTGCAGTGGGTGGCCGACTCGCTGGAGCAGGTCCGGATCCGGTACAACGCCCGCGCCGAGCGGGTCCTGCCGATCCACTCGGAGTCGGGCCAGGTGCTCGGCTTCACCGTCCCGCTGTCCGACGGCGACACGATCCTCTGCCGCGACCTGGTCGTCGGCGGGGGCCGGGACGCCCACGTGCCCGAGGTGTTCCGCGGGCTGCCGGCCGAGCGGGTCGTGCACAGCACCGAGTTCAGCACCCGCGTCGCCGAGACCACCGCGCTCGCCCGCCCGGGCAAGCCGCTGCGGCCGGTCGTGGTCGGCGGCGCGCAGAGCGCGGCCGAGATGTTCATGGCCCTGCACCAGGAGGCGCCGGGCTCGTCCCCGACGCTGCTGCTGCGCGCGATCGCCCTCAAGGACTACCAGACCAGCAAGTTCGTCAACGAGCTGTTCTTCCCGTCCTTCGTCGACGAGTTCTTCACGATGTCCGACGCGGCGCGGGAGAAGGTGCTCGCCGAGATGCACCTGACCAACTACGGCGGCCTGGCCGCGCCGTTCCTCGAAGAGCTCTACACCATGCTCTACAAGCAGAAGATGCTCGGCCAGCCGGTCTCGACGATCCGTGGGTCCGCCGATGTCGTCGGCGCCCGGGCCGAGGGTGACGAGCTCGTGCTCGACGTCCGCGACCTCAAGCACGACACGGTCGAGCAGGTCCGCTGCGACGCGGTGTTCCTCGGCACGGGCTTCGACCCGCGGATGCCGTCGATGGTCCGCGGCCTGGCCGACGCGATCGGGCTGGACGCGGTCTCCGTGAACCGGCGTTACCGCGCCGACCTCGGCGCCGGCGCCTACGGGGCGCTGTACCTGCAGGGCGTCAACGAGGCGACGCACGGCATCTCGGACTCGCTGATCAGCGTGCTGGCCCAGCGGTCGGCCGAGATCGCCGGGGACATGGTCGAACGCCGCGTCACGGGCGCGGGCCCGGACGACGACCTCCGCCGCACCGGCGAGTCCGTGGTGGTGGCGGTATGATCGACGTCCGCCCCCTCGACCGCGCCAACCTGGAACGCGCGTACGGGCTCGATTCGCAGCGGCTGCTGCCCTGGCCGGAGCTCAACGCCCCGTTCGAAGGCGCCTGGTGCGTCCTGCGCCCGCACACCACGTCCACCGCGCACTCCCACCACGAGTACGAGATCTTCATCGCCCTGGCCGGCGTCGCCACGCTGGTCGTCGACGGCGTCCGGCACCTGTTCTCGGCCGGCGACATCGTCCGGCTGCCGCCCGGCTCGACGCACTGCGTCGCCAACGAAGGCGACAAGGACTTCGAGTACTACGGCGTCTGGTGGGACCCCGAGATGTCGGCGCAGTTCACGGCCCGCCACGAAGCGGGCGTGTCATGAGCGCCCGGACGGTCGTCATCTCGCCCGCCCCGACGGCGAACGGCGACCTGCACCTCGGGCACATCGCCGGGCCGTTCCTGGCCGCCGACGTGCACACCCGGTACGCCCGGTCCCAGGGCCGGGAAGTGTTGCTGGGCACGGGTTTCCAGGACACGTCGACGTTCGTGGTGACGACCGCGCACCGCCGCGGCGTCACCCCGGCGGAGCTGGTCTCCACGTCGGCCGCGCAGATTTCCGCCAGCCTCGAGGCCATGGGCATCGGCGTCGACGGCTACACCGGCGACGACGACCGGTTCACCAAGTGGGTCGTCGACTTCGTCGCCCGGCTGCACTCGGCGGGCAAGCTGGAACTGCGCACGATGAAGTTCCCGTACTCGTCGCGTTCGGGCGAGTTCCTCGTGGACGGCTTCGCGTCCGGCAGCTGCCCGGAGTGCCTCGCCGAGTGCTGCGCGGGGCTCTGCGAGAGCTGCGGGCAGCTGGTCGCCGCCGGGGACCTGCTGGACGTCCGGTCCACTTTGGACCCGTCGGACCCGGTGGTGCTGCGGGAAGCCGACGTGCTCGTGCTGCCGGTCGAGCGGTACCGGTCCCGGCTGCGGGCGCATTTCGCCGCGCACGCTTCGGGGATGCGGCCGCACATGGCGCAGGCGATGGCGGCCATGCTGGCGCGGCCGTTGCCGGACTTCCCGGTGACGTACCCGACCTCGTGGGGCATCGAGGTGCCCTTCCCCGAGGTCGCGGGGCAGCGCGTCAACCCCAACGCCGAGCCGATGGCGTGGAGCATGCACTGTTCCGCGCTGTCCGCGGAGAAGCGTTCGGGCCCGGTGTCGTCGGAAGACGCGTTGTGGCTGGCCGGCGCGGGTTCGGAGATCGTGTACTTCCTCGGGTTCGACAACATCTACCCGTTCGCGATCGCCGGCCCGGCCATGCTGCTGGCGCTGGACGGCCGCTACGACCTGCCGACGCGCTACCTCACCAACGAGTTCTACGAGCTGGACCACCGGAAGTTCTCGACCAGCCGCGGGCACGTGGTGTGGAGCCGCGACTTGGCGGCGGAGGTGCCGCGCGACCTGATCCGCTTCCACCTGGCGGCGACGAGTCCCGAGCACCAGCGGACGAGCTTCAGCCGGGACGCGCTGGCGCGGGTGACTTCCGCGCGGCTCGTCGAGCCGTGGAACCGGGTGGCCGACAAGGTCAACCGGTGGGTCGGCCTCGGCCCGCTGCCGGTGTCGTCACGCTCGCGTCGCGCGGCTTCGCGGATGGCTTCGCGGTTCGCGGAGTCGTACGAGCTGGCGGGGTTCAGCCTGAACCGCGCGGCGGAGACGATCGCGGAGCAGCTGGCCCGCTTGGACGGTCGCACGGTGACGGGCGCGGACGCGGGTGACTTCTGCTTCGAGGTCGACCGCCTGGTGCGGGGAGCCGCGCCGATCCTGGCGGACCTGGCATCGCAGGTCCTGGGGGCGGACGCGGGGGTGGACGCGGAGTCGTTCACGCCCGTCGCGCTGCCCCGGCTGCGGGAAGCGGAGGCCGGGAGATGAGCACCGGCATCCGGCAGCGAAGCGCGGCCGTCGCGGTGGACGGTGCACCGTCGCCGCTTTCACGGGAAAGCGGCCACCTGGGCCGGAGCTTGCACGTGAAAGCTCCGGCCGGGGTGCGGCGCGACGGCCTGCGGGTCGTCGTCGTCGGTGGGGGGATCAGCGGGCTGCTCACCTCCATCCGGTGCGTGCTCGCCGGGCATCGCGTCGTCCTCCTCGAACGCGGGCCCGTGCCGCATCCCGGGGCCACCTCCTTCGACCAGCACCGGGCGCTGCGGGCGCTCGTCGTCGGGGATCGGGCCGCCACGCGGCGGGCCGCCGAGCTGCACCGGCGGTGGCGGGAGCTCGATGCCCTGCTCTGCGATCACCTGCCGGGTGCCGGGCTCTACTGGCGCGTCGGAGTGCTTCAGGCCCTGCCGCCCGGGCTCATCCCCGCGGCCGTCGCCACCGCGAGCGCCGCCGGCGTTCCGCTGCGGATCGTCCACCCGTCCGCCTACCCCCTCATCGGGTTCCCGCGGGGCAGCGGTGCCGTGTTCGAGCCGCACGCCGGGACGCTGCTCGCCGACCGCGTGCTGCACGCCGCCGCTCGCTGGCTGCGGCACCACCCGGACGCCGAGCTGCGGCCCGGCCGGGAAGCCGTCGCCGTCGACCCGGACCAGGCGAAAGTCCACCTGGCCGACGGCACGACCGTGCCCGGTGACGTCGTCCTCGTCGCGGCCGGGCCGTGGACCGCGGCGCTGGTCGACCGGCCGGTCGCGCTGCACCGGCAGACGATGGTCTACCTGCGCCCGCCCGCCGCGCTCGCCCACGCCTGGGCGGCGACGCCCACCGCGGGCGGGCTCGGCGCCGACGGGCGGGCGTGGCTGCTGCCTTCGGTGGCGGGCACGCTGCTCAAGGTGAGCACCGACGCCGTCCGGCGCGAGGTGACCACCCTCTCCGGCCCCGACGACGACGCGGGCTGGGCGGCACGCGTCCTCGCGGCCGGCGTCGTGTCCGATGTGGACGGTTACGACGTCGTGCGCGTCAAGCACTGCCACTACGCCACCGCCGAAGGCGGCGACACGGGCTTCGTCCGCGTCGGGCCCGCCGCCTGGGCCCGCCCGGCCAGCGGCCCCGACGGCTTCCGCACCGCTCCGCAGGCCGCGGACGCCGTCGTCGCCGAGCTCGCCGGCGAAGCCCTCGTTCCCTCCATCCGAAAGGACCTTCGATGAACCCGAACCCGGGCGCGCTGCTCGTCATCGGCAGCGGCCTCAAGCTCTACCGCGAATACCTCGTCCGATCCGTCGCCGCCCGCGCCCGCGAAGCCGGGCTGCGGCTGGTCCTGATCAACAACCTCAAGCCGACCTGGCAGCACGAGTACTTCGACGACATCACCGTGGTCAACGTCTTCGACCACGTGCTGCTCACCGAGACCGCGCGCGAGCTGGCGACGCACTACAGCGTGGCCGGCGTGCTCTGCTGGGACGAGCCGCTGGTCATGCCCGCGGCCGAGCTGGCCGCCGAGTTCGGCGTGCCCGGCCTCAGCATCCCCGGCGTGCACGGTTGCCGCGACAAGCACAGCTGCCGCGTCCGGCTCACCGCCGCCGGCCTGCCGCAGCCCGGCTTCCACCTGGCCGTCGACCTCCACGACGCCCGCGCGGCGGTCACCCGCATCGGTTTCCCGGTGGTCGTCAAGCCCCGCGCGCTCGGCGCCAGCATGGGCGTCTCCCTCGCCCGCGACGCGGGGGAGTTCGACGCCGCCTACCGCGTCGCGCACGAGGCCAGCCTCGTCGGCGACGAGCCCTACCGCGGCGGCGCGATCATCGAGGGCTTCGCCGACGGTCCCGAGATCAGCATCGACGGCGCCGTCCACAAGGGCGAGTACCTGCCGATGTTCATCGCCCGCAAGAGCACCGGGATGCCGCCGTTCTTCGAGGAGACCGGTCACCTCGTCGACGCGGGCGACCCGCTGCTGCGCGACGAAGAGCTGCTGCGCGTCCTGACCGAAGCGCACCGCGTGCTCGGCATCGAGAACGGCATCACCCACACCGAAGTCCGGCTCACGACGAACGGCCCGGTGATCATCGAGGTCAACGGGCGCCTCGGCGGCGACCTCATCCCGTTGCTCGGCAAGACGGCCACCGGCATCGACCCGGGCAGCGTGCTGTTCGACGTCGCCACCGGCCAGCGCCCGGACGTCACCCCGACGCGGTCCGGGGTCGCCGGCATCCGGTTCGGCTACCCGGACCACGACTGCGTCGTGCACTCGGTCGAGGTGCCGTGGGACGCCCCCGGCCTGGTCATGGCCTCGCCCATGGTCGAGCCGGGCACCACGCTGCGGCTGCCGCCGGGCGGGTACATCGCGCGGCACTCGTTCGTCGCGTGCGAGGCGGACGACGCCGAGACGTGCCGTCAGCGGCTGGCGCAGGCGGCCTCGCTCGTCGAGGTGGAGGCCGTCGAGATCGAACCGCCGCCCGCCGGCACCACCCTGGCGATGCCGGCCGGACTCCTGGACGTGGACGAATGAGCATCCACTACGACGGCCGCCGGTTCCGCGCGCTGGGCGGCGGCGACGGTACGTACGCGGAGTACCGCCAGCACGGCGACCTGGTGTGGGCCGAGTTCGAGGGCGGCCACGTCCGGCGCGGCACGGTGACCGGCACCTGCGACGCCGCCGGCGTCCTGCGGCTGGCCTACACGATGGTGCTCGAGAGCGGCGAGGTGATCGCGGGGAACAGCGTGAACACCCCGCAGTGGCACGGCGGCACCCTGGTGCTGCGCGAAGTCTGGGAACGCCACGGCGAGCACGCGGCCACCGGCGTCTCCTACCTCGAAGAGGTCGCGCTCGAAAGCCGCGCGTCATGACGACGTGGGACGGCCTGCGCGGCCTGGGCGAACTCCGGTTCGTCGGCGACCCCGGCTTCGCCGCCGCGGCGCCGGTGAACCGGCGGTTCGCCGCCACCCGGCCCGCGGCGGTGCTGACCGTGACGAGCGCGGCCGGCGTCGCCCGGGCCGTCGAGTGGGCCCGCGCGGAGTCCGTGCCGCTCGCGGTCCGCGGCGGCGGGCACAGCTACGCGGGCCACTCGACGGGCCCCGGCCTGGTGCTCGACCTCGGGCGGCTGTCCGGGATCCGCGTCGACCGCGGCACCGGGCTGGTCACCGTCGGCGGCGCGACGCCGATGAAGGCGCTCTACGCCGGGTTGCGGCCGTGGGACCTGACCTTCCCGCTCGGCAACTCCGACACCGTCGGCATCGGCGGCCTGACCCTCGGCGGCGGCGTCACGACGATCTCCCGCGCGCACGGCCTGACGTGCGACGCCCTGGTCTCGACCGACGTCGTGCTCGCTGACGGCTCGCTGGTCACGGCGTCGGCCACGGAGAACCCGGACCTGTTCTGGGCCTGCCGAGGCGGCGGGGGCGGCACCTTCGGCGTCAACACGAGTTTCACGTTCCGGGCGCGCCCCGCGCCGTCCGGCTCGACGTGCGTCGTGCTCTGGGCGTGGCCGCACGCGGTCGAGGTCCTCGCGGTGATGCAGGAGATCATGCTCGCCGCGCCGGAGGAGTTCTCCGCGCGGATCGGCATCGCGCGCTCGGCGGGTGAGGACGGCGTCGTTTCCGTGGTGGGCCACCACCTCGGACCGGCCTCGGAGCTGTGGGAGCTGCTGGCGCCGGCCTTCGCCGTCGCGGCTCCCGACCGCGTCGACATCGAAGACCGGGACTTCTGGGACGCGGCGTCCTTCCTGCACCACAGCAGCGAAGGCGGGGCGTTCGCCGTCCGCACGCGCTGCACCCCGCACGCGATCGCGGACGCCGGGCTGGAGGCGCTGGTCCGGGCCGTCGAGAAGTGGCCCGGCAGCGGCAACCCCGACGGCGCCGGGGCCGCGTTGTTCGCGTGGGGCGGGGCGATCGGCCGGGTCCCGGTGGCGGACACCGCGTTCCCGCACCGCGACACGAAGTTCCTGCTCAGCCTGGACACCTCGTGGACCGAGCGGGACGCGCCCGGCGTCGTCGCGGCGAACCTGGACTGGCTGCACGCACTGCACGCCGAGACGGGCGAGTTCGCGCCGGACGCGTCGTACGTCAACTTCACCGATCCGGACCTCGAAGACTGGCGCGGCGCCTACTACGGCCCGAACGCCGCCCGGCTCGCCGAGGTCAAGCGCCGGTACGACCCGGACCGGTTCTTCTCGCACCCGCAGGGGTTCTGATGGCTCCCGATCTCCGTGGCGCGATGCGCACCTTCGCGACCGGCGTGTGCGTCGCCACGACGTACCGCGACACCCCCGGCGGCCGGCGGCACGACGCCGTCACCGTCAACTCCCTGGGGTCGATCTCCCTCGACCCGCCGCTGGTTTCGCTGTCCTTCCGCAAGGAGTCGGCGTTCCTGGCGGACCTGCTGGACGCCGGCCGCTGGGTGGTGTCGATCCTGCCGGCGGACGCGCGCGACGTGGCCCGCCGGTTCGCCGGCCCGCGTGCGGCGCGGGCGTCCGAAATCGCCGTCCTGGAAGCGAAGCCGGGGTCGCTCACCGGGGCGCTCGTGCTCGAGGGCGCGAGCTGGCTGGAATGCGCCCTGGCCGAGAAGATCGACCTGGGCGACCACACCCTGGTCGTCGGCGAGGTGCTGGCCACGGGCCACGACCGGCACGCGCCGGCGCTGGTGTTCGTGCACGGCGGCTACCACGCGGTCACCGATCCGCGCGCCGTTTCCGGGCCGGGCCAGTGGGGCGAAGCGCTGTAGGGGTCGTGTCCGAATCTGGCTAGCCCGGCCTCGCCGGGCCGGGCATGCTCGGCGGAGTGAGTGGAGAAGCGATGCGCTGGAGCGGCCAGCGCACGGACCGGGTCGACGAAGGAACGCTGCCGGGCCTGGCCCGGCTGACCGGGTTCGTGCGCAGCGTCCGCACGCCGGAGTTCCGGGATGTGACGTTCCACGAGGTGCTCGCGAAGAGCGCGTTGAACCACGTGCCGGCGGACGCGCGCATGCTGCCGGGCGAGTACACGATCAACCCGTACCGCGGCTGCACCCACGCGTGTCAGTACTGCTTCGCGCGCAACACGCACACGCGTCTCGGCCTGAACATCGCCGGCGACTTCGACAACGAGATCATCGTCAAGACGAACATCGTGGAGGTGCTGCGGGGCGAGCTGGCCCGCAAGCGCAAGCTCCCGCCGAGGGTGGCGTTCGGCACGAACACGGACGTCTACCAGCGCGCGGAGGGCCGGTACGAGCTGATGCCGGGCATCATCGACGCCCTGGCGGGGCACCGGGTGCCGTTCTCGGTCCTGACCAAGGGGCCGCTGATCCGCCGGGACCTCGATCACCTGGCCCGGGCCGCCGGGCGGACGACGGTGCACCTGGGCGTGTCGCTGTCGATGCTGGACGAGGAGCTCCAGCAGTCGGTGGAGTTCGGCACGGCGACGACGACGGCCCGGCTGGCGACGGTCCGCGCGATCCGCGACGCGGGGCTGGAGTGCACGGTGTTCCTGTCGCCGATCCTGCCGCACCTGTCGGATTCGGTCTCGCAGCTGGAGTCCTTGGTGGCGGCGGTGGCCGCCGCCGGGGCGACGGACGTGTTGTACCACCCGCTGTACTTGTCGAGCGGGGTGAAGGACGTGTTCTTCGCTTGGCTGCGGCGGTCGTACCCGGCGTTGGTGGGGGAGTACACGAAGCTGTACTCGTCCGGGTCGGAGACGTCCTACCGGCACGAGATCGGGGCCCGGATCCGGCCGCTGATCGCGAAGTACGGGTTCCCGGAGCCCAGCAAGGAGATCGAGGACAAGTTCGCGTTGAACGGCCGGCGGGGTCGGCCACCGCAGGAGGAACCGGCCCAGGCCACGCTGTTCTGACTACCGGGTACCGCCCGGCGCCCACAGGCCGTCGGCGTCCCCGGCGGCCAGACGTCCCCGGTAAACCCCGATCTTCCGGTCGATCAGCCGCAGGTTCTCCTCCAGCTCCGCCAGCCGGGTCAGGACGTCGTCGCGGTGGGACTCCAGCAGTGCCAACCGTTCCTGCTCGTTCCCGTGGCCCGCGCCGACCAGCTCCGCGTAGCGGCGGATCACCTTGATCGGCATGCCGGTGGCCCGCAGCTTGGTGCAGATCTTGATCCAGTCCAGGTCGAGCTTCCGGTACCGGCGCCGGCCGCCCGAAGTGCGGTCGACCCGCGTGACCACCAGGCCGGCTCGTTCGTAGTAGCGCAGCGTGTGCGCGCTGACCCCGGAGCGGCGCGCCGCCTCGGCGATGGTCAGCCCGGCCTCGGGGATCGGTTTGACTTCGAGCACGCTCTAAATCCTACCGTCGGCGGCATGAAGTCTCCCGCGCTCGTGCTGGCCATCTGCTGCACCAGCATCGTCGTCGCCGTCATGGACATCTCGATCGTCACCGTCGCCCTGCCGTCGATCCGCCGGGACCTCGGCGCGTCCGTCGAAGGTCTGCAGTGGACAGTCGACGCCTACACGCTGGTGCTGGCCGGGTTCCTCGTGCTCGCCGGGTCCACCGCCGACCGGTTCGGGCGCAAGCGCGTCTTCCTCACCGGTCTCGCCGTCTTCGGGATCGGGTCGCTGCTCTGCGGCGTGGCGCCCGGCATCGGCTGGCTGATCGCCGCCCGCGCCGTCCAAGCGGCCGGGGGGACCATGCTCAACCCGGTCGCCCTGGCCATCGTCGTCACCACCTTCCCCGCCCCGGCCGAACGCGCCCGCGCGATCGGCGTGTTCGGGGCGATGTCCGGCCTGGCGCTCGCGCTCGGGCCGATCGTCGGCGGCGCGCTCGTCGACGGACTGGGCTGGCGGGCCGTCTTCTGGGTCAACGTCCCGATCATCGCCGCCGCCATCGTGGCCACCGTCCGGTTCGTGCCCGAGTCCCGCGCGGCCCGGGCGCGCCGGTTCGACCCGGCCGGGCAGGTGCTCGTGGTCCTCGTGCTGGGCTGCGTGGTGGAGGCGATCATCGAGGCGCGCCGGCTCGGCTGGACGTCGCCGGTGATCCTCGGCCTGCTCGGCGTCGCCGCGCTCGCCGTGGCCGCTCTCCGCCGCTGCGAACGGCGCCGCGCGGACCCGCTGCTCGAACTGCGGCTCTTCCGCAGCGTCCCGTTCAGCGGCGCGATCGTCATGGCGTTGTTCGCGCTCTGCGGGTTCGGGGCCTTCCTCTTCGCCACCACGCAGTACCTGCAGGACGTCCGCGGCCTGCCTGCCCTCGACGCGGGGCTCTGCCTGCTCCCGGTCGGCGTGCTCGTCCTGGTCCTGTCGCCGCGGACGGGACGGCTGGTCGGCGCGCGCGGGCCGCGGCTGCCGCTGGTCGTCGCCGGGGTCGCGCTCGCACTGGGCGGCGCCGCGACGGCGTGGCTCGGCCCGGCGACGCCGCTGCCGCTCGTGCTGGTGGTCTCCCTGCTGTTCGGCGTCTTCCTCGGCACGGTCAACCCGCCGATCACCACGACGGCCGTCTCCGGGATGCCGGCTTCGATGGCCGGCGTGGCCGGGTCGCTGGCCTCGGCCGGCCGGCAGACCGGCACGACCCTGGGCGTCGCGCTCGCCGGGACGGTCGGGGCGGGACCCGGCGTGTGGTGGCTGGTCGCCGCCCTGGGCGCGGGTGTCCTCGTCCTCGCCCTCGTCAGCACCGGCGAGCGGGCGGCCGCCACCGGCCGGCGCGCCGCGGAGCTGTTCGCCGAGGTGGAAGGAGTCAGCCACCGGCGACCGACGGGATGATCTGCACCTCGCCGCGGTCGCGCAACGCCGTCGACGGGCCGTCGAGCCGGCGGCACTCCTCGCCGTCGACGTAGAAGTTGACGTACCGGCGCAGGCCCGCTTGCTCGTCGCGCAGCCGCCGTTCCAGCGCCGGGTACCGCTGCGCGAGCTCGTCGAGCAGCGCCCCGAGCGTGGCCGCCTCGCCGAGCTCGACCTCCAGCCGGGACTCGCCGCCGGTCTTCGCCCGCAGGGGACCGGGCACCAGCACGGTGATCAGCACGGTCACACCGTCGCGGCGCGGACGCTCAGCACGTCCGGCAGGTGCGAGACGACCAGCTCCCAGCTGTCGCCGTCGTCCCGGCTGGCGTAGACGTCGCCGGTCCGCGAGCCGAAGTACACCCCGGCCGGGTCGGCGTCGTCGGCGCACATCGCGTCGCGCATGACCCCGGCCCAGTACCCGTCCGGCAGGCCGGCGCCCATGGCCTCCCACGACTTCCCGGCGTCTTCGCTGCGGTACACCCGGCACCGGCCTTCGGGCGGGAACCGCATGACGTCGGCGGTCAGCGGGAACGTGTAGATCACCTCGGGCCGGTGCGGGTGGACGACCATCGGGAAGCCGAAGTCGCTGGGCAGGCCGTCGGCGATGGACTGCCAGCTCGCGCCGGCGTCGTCGCTGCGGTAGACGCCGTGGTGCACCTGCGCGAAGAACCGGTCCGGCGCGCTCGGGTGCATCGCGACCTTGTGCACGCAGTGGCCGTACTCGGGGTACGGGTCGGGCACGTGCACGGCCTTGATGCCGGTGTTGCTCGCCCGCCAGGACGCGCCGCCGTCGTCGGTGCGGTAGACGCCGCCGGTCGACATCGCCACGGTGACGCGGCCCGGCTCGACCGGGTCCGGGAGCACCGTGTGGATCGCCTTGCCGCCGCCCCCGGGCGTCCAGTGCTCGCGGTGCGGGTGGTCCCACAGGCCGCGGACCAGCTCGTAGGTGCGGCCGCCGTCCACCGACCGGAACAGCGCGGACGGCTCGGTGCCGGCGTAGACGACGTCCGGTTCGCTCGCCGGCCCGGGCACGAGCTGCCAGGCCCGCACGAGGGACTCGGCGGTGTCCGGCGGGAAGGCGATGGGGGCGTGGTCGGGCTCCTGCCAGGTGGCGCCCAGGTCGTCGCTGGTGGCGACGCTCGGCCCGAAGTGCTCGCTGGTGACCCCGGCGAGCAGCCGCGGCGCCGCCCGGCGCGTGTCGATGCCGACCGCGTACACCTCGGTCATCGGGTGGTGGGGGCCGGTCACCTCCCAGCTCGAGCGGTCGTCCGGGCCGGTCGCCAGCCACAGACCCTTGCGCGTCCCGATCGCGAGCACGACAGCCATCCGGGCACCCTCCCTCGAAGTGACCGGTGTCACAGTACTCTCCCGGAAAAGATCTCCGGGAAAAATGTCGAACGCCGGAAGCGGCCGATCGACGCGGGGGTGAAGGCCGGTCGACGAACCCGGGAGAACCCGGGGCCCGGCCGACGAGAACAGGGAGAACGACCATGCGTTTCCTCATGATGCACCGGATCGACGAGAACGACCCGCAGGCGTGGAACCCCAGCCCGGAGTTCATGCAGAAGATGGGCGGGTTCATCCAGGAGTCGGCCGAGAAGGGCATCCTGATCACCGCCGAGGGCGTCCACCGGTCGGACAAGGGCGCGCTGGTCCGCAAGCCGCGCGGGGCGGCGATCCGCGTCACCGACGGGCCCTTCGCCGAGGCCAAGGAGGTCATCGGCGGGTTCGCCCTGATCAACGCCGCCGACCAGGCGGAGGCGGTCGAGTTCGCGAAGAAGTACACCGAGCTGTTCGACCTCGAGATCGAGGTCGAGGTGCGCCAGGTCGTCGAGTTCGACGACCTGCCGGCGCAGGACTGACGGCCGCCGGTGGCGCTACGCTGGCCGGGAACCGACTCTGGGGGTAGAGCGATGTTCCTGGTCACCGGCGCCACCGGCAACGTCGGCGCGGAAGTGGTCGCGGCACTGGCCGAAGCGGGTGATCCGGTCCGGGCGCTGGTGCGCCGGCCGGACGCCGTGCTCCCGGACGGCGCCGAAGCCGCCGTAGGCGATCTCGACGATCCCGCGAGTCTCGGGGACGCGCTCGACGGCGTCGAAGGGATCTTCTTGCTGCCGGGCTATCAGGACATGCCCGGCATGCTGGCGAAAGCGCGCGACGCGGGCGTCCGCCGGATCGTGCTGCTGTCCGGCGGCTCGGCGGCGCTGGAAAACCTGGACAACGCGGTCTCGGCGTATATGACCCTCGCCGAACGCGCGGTCCGGGAATCGGGGCTGGACTGGACGTTCCTGCGCCCGCGCGCGTTCATGGCGAACGCGCTGCGCTGGCTCCCGCAGCTGCGGGAGGGCGACACGGTCCGCGCGCAGTTCCCGCACGTCGCGGCCGCGTGCGTCGACCCGGCGGACATCGCCGCGGTGGCGGCGCGGGCGCTCGCGGGCGGCCACGAAGGACGGATCCACGACCTGACCGGCCCGGTGGCGCTGCGGCCCGCCGACCAGGTCGCGGTGCTGGCCGAGGTGCTCGGCCGGAAGCTGGAGTTCGTCGGGCTCACGAACGACGAGACGCGCGCCGAGCTGACGGCGAGCATGCCGCGCGAGTACGTCGAAGCGTTCTGGGACTTCTACGTCGGCGGAACGCTGGACGAGGCGACGGTGTACCCGACGGTCGCCGAGGTGACGGGCCGGCCGGCCCGCACTTTCACCGACTGGGCCGAGGCGCACGCGGACGCGTTTTCCTGACAGCTCCCGGACAGTTCGGGCGGACCGTTGTGCTCCGCCCGGCGCCACGCCAAGGTGGATCCGGCGTCGGCCGGGAGGGGAAGCGTGAGCGACAAGGAGCGGGCGCGGATCGATCTTTCCGCGGTCCTGGGCGTGGTGCTCGCCGTCCCGGTGGTCGCCAGCAGCCTGCTGGTGCTGGGCCTGCTCGGGAAGCTGCTCTGGCCGGCGTACTTCTGGGTGCTCCCGGCCGGCTGGGCGCTGGCCGGCGCGATCACGTTCGTCCCCGCCTACGAGTACCTCGTGCTGTCCGTGCTGCTCAAGATGCGCGAGCCGAGCCAACGGGAGCTGACCTGGCTCACGCCGAGCTGGGCGGCCGTCTGCGCCGCGGCCGGCGTCGACGGCGGCCGGTACCGGTTGTGGGTCGAGCCGTCGCGCGAGCTGAACGCCTTCGCCGCCGGGGGCCGGACCGTCGCGGTGACCCGGGCCGCCCTCGACCTGGAGCGCCCGGGCCTGGAAGCGATCCTCGCCCACGAGCTGGGTCACCACCTGTCCGGGCACACGCGGGCGAACCTGCTGGTCCACTGGCTGGGGTTGCCGGCCCGGGTGCTGGCCCGGCTGATCCGGCTGCTCGCCTGGGTGGTGCCGCACGTCGGCCGCGTGTTCCGCTCCTTCGGCCGGTCGGCCGAGGTGCTGGTCACCGTGCTGCTCAGCCTGGGCATCCTCACCGCCCTCGCGTTCCTCGACCCGTGGCTGCTGCTGACGCCGTTGCTCGGCCCGGTGCTCGCGTGGTCGAAGCGGCTCGGCGAGTACCGGGCCGACCGGATGGCGGCGCGGCTGGGCTACGGCCGGGAGCTGGCGCTGCTGCTCAAGGCGTGGAACCTGCGGGACCGCGGCGACGAGCGCCGGCTGTGGTCGCGGCTGATGGCCGGGCACCCCGCCCACATCGACCGGGTCAAGCGGCTGAAGGACCTCGGCGTCAGGCTGTGAGCACGACTTTGCCGGCCGCGCGGCCCGCGTGGAGGTGGCCGATGGCGGCGGCGACGTCGGCGAGGGGGTACGTCCGGTCGAGCGCCGGGGTGAGCTTCCCGGCTTCGATCAGGTCTCGCAGGACTTCGAGGTCTTCGCCGCGCACGCGGGAGACGAGCCCGCACAAGCGGTGCCGGACGAACGGGTTCAGCAGCGCCGCCCGGAACACCCGCTGGATGCCGCCGAGCCACCGGCCGCCGTTTTCGCCGCCGGCGATCACGAGCGTGCCGCGCGGGGTCAGCGCCCGGCGCAGGGTGGTCAGCGAGCGCAGGCCGGCGGTGTCGACGATCAGGTCGTACTGCCGCGCCGCGATGTCCTCGCGCGTGTAGTCGACGACGTGCTCGGCGCCGAGGGTGCGGACCAGGTCCGTCTTGGCGGTGCTGCACACCCCCGTGACCTCCGCGCCGAAGGCCCTGGCCAGTTGCACCGCGAAGGTGCCGATGCCACCCGCCGCCCCGATGACCAGGACGCGCTGCCCGGGCCGGACGCGGCCGGCGTCGCGCAGGGCCTGCAGGGCGGTGCCGCCGGAAACCAGGACGGCCGCTGCCTGCTCGAAGGAGAGACGGGCGGGTTTCGCTGCCACGAGGTCCTGCTTCGCGACGGCGTACTCGGCGAAGGCGCCTTCGCAGACGCCGAACACCTCGTCACCCGGGCGGACCCGCGTGACGCCGTCGCCGGTTTCCTCGACGGTGCCGGCGAAGTCGAGGCCCCGCACCGGCAGCTTCGGCCGGCGCAGCCCGAAACCCAGCAGGCGCAGCAGGTACGGGTGCCCGGTGGTCAGGTGCCGCACGCCCGGGTCGACGCCGGCCGCGTGCACGCGCACGAGGACCTCGCCGGCACCGGGCGACGGTCTGGCGGTGTCGCGGAACTCGAGGACGTCCGGGCTGCCGTAGCGGTCTTGGACGATCGCTTTCATGGTGACTCCTCCGGGTACTGGAACACTTCTTCGAGCGGGACTCCGAACACGTGCGCGATCTGGAACGCCATCTCGAGCGACGGCGAATAGCGGCCCTGCTCGATCGCGATGACGGTCTGGCGGGTGACGCCGATCCGGGCGGCGAGGTCGGCCTGGGTCATCTGGCCGTGCGCGAACCGGAGGGCGCGGAGCGAGTTGGTCACGCGGGTCACCACGGCTGGAAACCCCGGCGGTAGGCGAAGATCCGGGCGACCGACCCGAGGATCGCCGAGAGCGTGAAGGCCAGGTGGACGGCGTTGGCGATCCAGAAGTACGGCGCCTCGGCCATGGCCAGCAGCAGGGCCGCGACGGCGCCGATGACGACGAACGAATGGCCGACGTACTCGCCGAACCGGCCGATCTCGCGATCGCGCTGGTCCTTCCCGCCGTCGCGGGAGATCATCGCGGCGAGGATGCTCGCCACGATCGCCGCCGCGATGGACGCGCCGATCGTCCCCAGCATGGGCGCGATGTAGGGGACTTCGGCCAGTGGCCGCCCGCCGGCCCGGCCGAGGATCAGGACGACGTAGACCGCGTAGCTCGCTATCGCGCAGATCCCGAGGATCCAGGCGCGTTTCTCTTCGTGGGGCACGGCTCGCTCCCGTGTAAAGCAACTTTGACATCCCCAAGGTAAAGCAGAACAGACATCGTGTCAAAGTTTCTTGACATGAGAAAATCTTCGGCGAGGGTGTCCAAGGCGGCGTCGGCCGTTCGTAGTCACCGCGTACGACAACCGAGCCACCGGAGGATCCCGTGAAGTACCTGATGCTGATCAACGCCTCGCTCGACGCGGACGGCGCGCCCACCGGCTGCAGCACGCCCGAGGACTGGATGCTGTTCGACAAGTCCATGAAGGACGCCGGCGTCCACGTCGGCGGGAACTCGCTCGCCGACTTCACCACCGCCGCCGCGGTCCGCGTCGACGAGCACGGCGAGCGGATCGTCACCGACGGGCCGTTCGCCGAGTCCCGGGAGGTGCTCGGCGGCTACTTCGTCGTCGACGTACCGGACTTCGACGTCGCGCTCGACTGGGCGGCGCGCTGCCCCGGCGCCCGCGACGGCGGGCACATCGTCGTCCGGCCGCTCGCTTCCTACGGGGACTGACGGCGGTGGAGGGGCGGGCGGCGGTCGAAGCCGTGTTCCGGGAGGAGCGCGGGCTGCTGCTCGCCGCGCTCGTGCGCCGGTTCGGCGACCTCGACCTGGCCGAAGAGGTGACGTCGGAAGCCATCGAGGCCGCGCTGGTGCACTGGCCCGTCGACGGCGTGCCGCCGAATCCGGGCGCCTGGCTGATGACGACCGCGCGGCGCAAGGCCGTGGACCGGCTGCGCCGCGACCAGGCCTACGCGGCCCGGCTCGCGGTGCTGCAGGTCGAGGCCGACCGCGCGGCGCCCGCCCCGCCGTCCGACGGCGGCCTGCCCGACGAGCGGCTCCAGCTGTTCTTCACGTGCGCCCACCCCGCGTTGCCCGCGGAGGACCGGACGGCGCTGACCCTGCGCTGCCTGGCCGGGCTGACGACACCGGAGGTGGCGCGCGCGTTCCTGGTGCCCAGCGCGACGATGGGCAAGCGGATCGTGCGGGCGAAGAACCGGATCCGCGCGGCCCGGATCCCGTTCCGGGTGCCGGACGCCGCCGAGCTGCCCGGCCGGCTGCCGGGCGTGCTCCAGGTCGTCTACTCGATCTTCACCGAGGGGTACGCGGCCAGTTCCGGCCCGGACCTGCAGCGGCTCGACCTGGCCGAGGAGGCGATCCGGCTGGCCCGGATCCTGCGCCGGCTCCTGCCGGGGGAGCGGGAGGTCGCGGGCCTGCTGGCGCTGATGCTCCTGATCCACGCGCGCCGCGACGCCCGCACGGGTCCGGACGGCGACCTGGTGCTCCTCGACGACCAGGACCGCGGCCGCTGGGACGGCGCGATGATCTCGGAGGGGACGTCCCTGGTCGAGGTCGCGCTGACCGGCGGGCCCCCGGGGCTGTACGGCGTCCAGGCGGCGATCGCGGCCCTGCACGACGAGGCACCGGACGTTTCCCGGACCGACTGGCCGCAGATCGTGGCGCTGTACGACATCCTGCGCGGGCTGGCACCGTCCCCGGTGGTGGAGCTGAACCGAGCGGTGGCGGTGGCGATGCGCGACGGCCCGGCAGCGGGGCTGGTCCTGCTCGAATCGCTGGCGGAGGAGCCCCGGCTGCGCGAGTACAGCCCGTTCCCGGCGGCCCGGGGAGACCTCCTCACCCGAGCGGGCCGCCACACCGAAGCGGCGGCCGCGTACGAAGAGGCGCTGGCGTTGGCGGGCACGGAACCGGAGCGCGCCCACCTGCGCCGCCGCCTGGCCGAGTGCCCGAAGCCGTGAATGGTCCATTGAGAGACCCAGAGTCCTTTGATGGGCCATTCACGGACTTGAGGGCCGAGGGTGCCTTCACGGCATCCGGCCCGGGCGTGCGGTCACCCGGAACTGTCGGTGCCCCAGGGTAAAGTGGATACCGGGGGCCGGAGGCCTACGCGGGTGCGCGCAGCGCCGCCACCGCGGGGGCGAACATCGTCGCCTTGATCGCGCCCAGCGTGCCCTTGTCCTTGCCCGCCAACGCTTCGACCCGCTCGGAAGCCACCTTCACCACGTCACCCTCGGCGGCGATCTCGTCCACCAGCCCCAAGGACAAAGCGTCCGCGCCGCCGAACCGGCGTCCCGTCGTCATCGACGCGATCGCCGCCGCCGGCGTCAGCTTGCCCTGGATCAACGCCGCCATCCCCGGCGTGAACGGGATGTTGATGTCCGCCTCGGGGAAGCAGAAGTAGCCCCGATCGCCGCGCATCACGCGGAAGTCGTGCGCCATCGCCAGCATCGCGCCCGCGCCGAACGCGTGGCCGTTGACCGCCGCGACCGTCGGCACCGGCAGCGTCAGCACGCGCGCGAACAGCTCCTGCACCTCGGCGACGTACTCGGCCGCCTTGTCCCCGTTGGCCATGAGCCAGTCGAGGTCGAGGCCGTTCGAGTAGAACTTGCCGCCGCCGGTGGTCACCAGCACGTCGTCCACATCGTCCAAAGTGGAATGGACGCGCTGCAGCCAGTCCGGTGAGAAGCGGTTTTCGTCGTCGCCCAAGTGCAGAACGGTCAAGGTCGGTCCTTCTCTCGAGGGGGCACGGTCAGCACGGCTCGCACGGCGGCGGCCAGCCGCTCCCGCACCAGGGGGTCGGTGATGTCCCGCCGGAAGAACGCGGTCGGCAGGTCGACGACGCAGGTGGTGATCACCTCGACGGCCAGTCCGTCGCCGCGGTCCCACACCCGGCGCGCCAGCCGCACGAGCAGCGCGACCAGGCGTTTGTCCAGCGCGTGCAACGCCTCCGCCAGCTCGTCCGGCAGTTCCGGCCCGAACAGCCGGTCGCCCCGCACCCGGAGCAGCATCCGGGCCCCGTCGGGACGCAGCAACGCGAACTCCGCCGGGGTGTCCGCGGCCGCGACGACGGCTTCCACCGGCGAGGAAGCGGCGTCCACCCGCGAGGTCTGCAGGTCCAGGAACGCGGTCGCCGCACGCAGCCAGACCTGGGCCAGCAACGCGCTGAGCGACCCGAACGCGTGGTAGATCGTCCCGTTCGGCACGCCCGCGGCGGTGGCCAGGCCACGCACGGTGACCTCTCCCGACGACGCGACCAGCCGTTCGGCGACGTCGAGGAGCGCGTCGAGGTCGTGGACGCGGGGGCGGGGCATGCCGCGACCGTAACAGAACACGTGCTCCAAAACCAGGGCGGTAAGCTGCCGCCGTGGAGATCTGGGTCAACCCGGCGTGCGCGAAGTGCCGGTCCGCCGTGTCGCTGTTGGACGAAGCCGGTGCGCAGTACACCGTGCGCCGCTACCTCGAGGACCCGCCGACCGCGAAGGAAGTGAAGGCCGTCCTGAAGCGGCTCGGCCTGGAGCCGTGGGACATCACGCGCACCGCCGAGCCGATCGCGAAGGAGCTGGGCCTCAAGACGTGGGGCCGCACCCCGGCCGACCGCGCACGCTGGATCGAGGCTCTCAGCGAGCACCCGAAGCTGATCCAGCGCCCGATCATCACGGCCGACGACGGCACGACGGTCGTCGCCCGCGACCCCGAAACGGTGCGCTCGGTCCTTTAAGGAATGCGGCCGTCCCGGGGCAGCAGCGGGACGTCGAGGGGCACCGTCTCCGGGTACTTGATCCCGGCGCCGGTGTTCAAGACCACGACGTCCTCGTCGCCGGAAAGCCACCCCGACGAGCGCAGGTGCCGCAGCGCGGCGAAGCACGCCCCACCCTCGGGACAGATGAACGTGCCCTCGAAGGTGGTCAGTTCCCGTTGCGCCGCGAGCAGTTCCTCGTCGGTGACGGCCACGGCGGTCCCGTCCGTGGCGTAAACGGCGTCGAGCACCAGGAAGTCGCCCAGCGCCTTGGGCACGGTGATACCGAACGCGACGGTCCGGGCGTCCGGGAACGGCACGCTCTCCCGGTCGCCCCGCTCGAACGCGGTGACGATCGGCGCGCACCCGGTCGCCTGGACGGCGACGAGCCGCGGCAGCGGACCGGAAACCCAGCCCAGCTCGCGCATTTCCAGCAAAGCCTTGTAGATCCCGATGATCCCGACCCCGCCGCCGGTGGGGTAGAGGATGACGTCGGGCAGCCGCCAGCCGAACTGCTCGGCGATCTCGTACCCCATCGTCTTCTTGCCCTCGATGCGGTACGGCTCCTTCAGCGTCGAGACGTCCTGCACACCCGGACGCCGCGGAACCGCCGCGGCCACGAGCTTCCCCGCGTCGCCGATGAGACCGTCCACCCGGTACAGCTCGGCCCCTGCCGCGACGCACTCGCGCATGGTGATCGCCGGGGCGTCGTCCGGCATCGCGATCAGGCTCGACAGGCCCGCGCGCGCCGCGTACAGCGCCCACGCCGCGCCCGCGTTGCCGTTCGTCGGCATCGCGATCCCGCCGACACCCAGCTCCGCCGCCCGCGAGACGCCGACCGCGGCGCCCCGGGCCTTGAACGTGCCGGTCGGGACCAGGCCCTCGTCCTTCATCCACAGCCGCGAAAGCCCCAGCTCGCGGCCGTAGCGCGGCAGGCGCAGCAACGGCGTCATGCCCTCGCCCAGGCTCACGACCCGCTCGGGGGAGCGCACCGGCAGCACCTCGTGGTAGCGCCACAGCGTCGGCTCGCGCCCGGAGATCTCCTTCGGCGTCACGGCTTCGCGGACACCGTCGAGGTCGTAGCGCGCCAGCAGCGGCGCACCGGACGGCGAGAGTCCCTGGACGGCGTCGGCCTCGAAGCGCTCGCCGGTCCGGGAGCATTCGAGGTGGCTGAGGAACGAGTACGGCACGGCGCCTCCGGTCAGAAACGGCGGGTGAAGGGGAGTGGCTTGCGCATCCGGACCAGCAGCAGGAGCGGCACCAGGACGTAGGGCAGGTTGAACGCGAGGAACTTCGCCGGGTTGCCGGTGCGGAACGCCGGGTCGCCGAAGAACTCGACGCCGAACACGACGACCCCGGTCAGCGTGACGATCATCGTCGCGTAGATCACCGACGGCAGCTGGATCCAGTTGCGCCCGGTCAGCAGCGCGAAGACGAGCACGACGTAGAACGGCATGTAGACGAACGCCGAGAGCCCGGTGACGATCCGCATCCAGTCCGGCGGGTGCATGAACAGCGCGTCGGCGTCGTGGGCGTACCAGTAGTTCGAGTTCACGAAGAAGTTGTCCGACGGCTTCGAGAAGTCGACGCCGACGGTCGGCAGCAGGTCGCTGATCAGCGACGTCACCGTGAAGGCCGAGAACAGCACCGCGAAGAAGACGTCGATCTTCCGGTCCCGCAGCGGCAGGTTCATGAACGCGATCCTAGGTCCTATTGTGAGCGGATGGACGCGCTGCGGGTCTGCCTGTACGTCTTCGCCGGGGTGACGCTCGGCACCTGGGTCATGTCGGTGCTGACCAGGGAGTATTCCTGGGTCGACCGGATCTGGTCGATCGTCCCGGTCGTCTACGTGGCGATCTTCGCCGGCGCGGCCGGGTTCGGCGACGCCCGGCTCGACGTGATGTTCGCGCTGGTCACCCTGTGGGGGATCCGGCTGACGTTCAACTTCGCCCGGAAGGGTGGTTACGCCCGCGGCGGCGAGGACTACCGGTGGGCGGTGCTGCGCGAGCGGATGGCGCCGTGGCAGTTCCAGGTGTTCAACTTCTTCTTCATCTCGCTCTACCAGAACGCGATCCTGCTGCTGATCACGTTGCCCGCGTACACGGCCTTGGAGAACCGGGGCTCGTTCGGCGTGGCGGACGTCGTCGTCGCGGCGGTCTTCGCCGCGTTCCTCGTCGGCGAGACCGTCGCGGACCAGCAGCAGTGGGTGTTCCACCGGGAGAAGCACGCGGGCCGCGCTTCGACGCGGTTCCTGCAGGAGGGGCTGTTCCGCTGGTCGCGGCACCCGAACTTCTTCTTCGAGCAGGCGCAGTGGTGGGCGGTCGCGGCGTTCGGTGTCGTCGCGGGCGGTCTGCAGTGGACGGTCGCCGGCGCGGTGCTGCTCACGCTGCTGTTCGTCGGCTCGACGAAGTTCACCGAGAGCATCACCCGGTCGCGGTACCCGGAGTACGCGGACTACCAGCGCCGGACGTCCCCGGTGGTGCCGTGGCCGCCGAAGCGCGAACCCGCTCGCTCGTGACGGTCGTCGCCGCGCTGCAGATCGGGCCGGGCGCCGATCTGGAGCGGATCCTGGAGTTCGAAGCCGAAATCCGCGGCGCCTCCCTGGTCGTGCTGCCCGAAGCCGTGCTCGGCGAGTACCCGGGCCGGGTGCCGTTCCCGGAGTACTTCCGCGCGGCGGTGGCGGTCCCGGGGCCCGAGACGAGAGCACTGGCCGGTCTGGCGGCGCGGACCGGGGCGTCGCTCGTCGTCGGGGTAATCGAGCGGGACGGCTCGACGCTGTACAGCACGGCGGTGTTCCTCGACCCCTCGCTCGGGCTCGTCGCGAAGCACCGGAAGCTGGTCCCGACGGAACGCGAACGGCTCTTCTGGGGCCGCGGCGACGGCTCGACGCTCCCGGCGGTGCCGACGGCGGCGGGCCTGGCGGGCGCGGCGATCTGCTGGGAGAACCACATGCCGCTGCTGCGCGCGGCGATGTACGCGAAGGGCGTGGAGATCTGGTGCGCCCCGACGGCGGACGACCGCGACGTCTGGCAAGCCTCGATGCGCCACATCGCCGACGAGGGCCGGTGTTTCGTGATCTCGGCCTGCCCGTACGAGTCGTCCGGTGCGGATCCCTTCCGCGGCGGGAGCGTGATCGTCGGCCCGCTGGGAGACGTGCTGGCGGGCCCGCTGCGCGACGGCGAAGGCCTGATCACGGCATCGATCGACCTGGGGGAGATCGTGACGGCGAGGAAGAGCCTGGACGTCTCGGGTCACTACGCACGGCCGGACGTCTTCGCGCTGACCGTGGACGAGCGGCCCCGGGACGGCGTCACCTTCCTGCGGTGAGGCCGTCCCACACGGGACTCAGACCGCCAGCCGGCCGCCGTCCACCGGGAGGATCGCGCCCTGGACGAAGCTCGACCCCTCCGTCACCAGGAACGCGATCGCCGCCGCGATCTCCTCGGGTGCGGCCACCCGGCCGGCCGGGCCCGCCGAGGCCAGCTCGTCCAGGCCGTCGCCGAACACCGCTGTGCCTTCGGTGCGGGTCGGGCCGGGGCTGACCGCGTTGACGCGCACGCCCGACGGGCCGTACTCCGCCGCCCACGCCTTGGTCATCAGCTCGACCGCCGCCTTCGACGAGCCGTAGAGCGCCATGCCCGCCATGCCCCGCGTCGCGACCATCGTCGACACGTTGACGATCGCGCCGTGGCCGCGCTCGGCCATCTCCGGCGCCAGCTCGGCGGTGAGGAAGAACGGCACCTTCACGTTCGTCTCGTAGACGCGGTCGAAATCGGCCTCGTCAGTGTCCGAAGTGGACCCGGTGGGGAAGATCCCGGCGTTGTTCACCAGCACGTCGACGCGTCCGCCCACCTCACGCGCCCGCGCGGCCAGCGCACGCGCCGACGAGGCGTCCGTCAGGTCGGCCGCGACGAAGTCGGCCTTCCCGCCCGCTTCCCGGATCCGCGAGACGACCTCCGCCCCGCGCACCGCGTCCCGCCCCGACAGCACGATGTGGGCCCCGAGCCCGGCCAGCGCGACCGCTGTCGCCCGCCCGATCCCGCTGGTTCCGCCGGTCACCAGCGCCGTGGTCCCGGACAGTCCTTCAGTCATCACTCAACTCCTCGCGGCCGGGGCGTTTCCCCGGTCACCAGGTGCAAGGACGAGCACCGGACAGGACTTCCGGGCCGGCGTTCGGCGCTGCTTATGCCGGGCATCGGCCGGGGTGATGGGCGGCGCTACCAGGCAGAGCTCCCCGGCACCGCCGCCTTGAGCGCGGCGAGGAACCGGTCTCGGCAGACGATGTTCTCCGGGTTCCAGATCGGCGTGACGAAGTGCGCGGAGATGCTGAACTCCATCTTCTTCTCCTTGCCGTCCCTGTCCCATCGCACCAGCAGGGCGCAGCGACGGGTTGCCGTGGCCGCGATGATCGTGTCCAGGCCGATGTCGATCTCCGCGGTCAGGGGCATCACCAGGGCGTTGAGCAGCCGTTGCGGGTGAAAGTTCCAGTCGTGCAGGTTCGCGCTGTGCTTCGCGGCTCGGTTGGACAGCTGCAGGCCGGACCTCCCGATGAGCGGCACGAACACCAGCCGCTGGCCGGTGAGTATCAGCGTGCCGCCCATCATGGGAACGACTCCGAGCATCCGGCCGCCGTACTGGCTCGCCACCACGGTCTCTTCGGACATCATCGCTTCCTTCCGCCGTTGCCGGTAAGTGGCTACGGCGACCGCGGAAATACGTCCTCCAGCGCGGCGACGAACTTCGCGAGGTCGCGGCGGTGCGACGTCGCCGGCCACACGGCCCAGGTCCGCCGCACCAGCGGGTTCCCGGCCAGCGGCAGCCAGCGGACCGTGTCCGGGATCGGGTACGGCCAGCCGGGCGGCGCGAACGCGTAGGCCCCGCCGGCACTGACCGCCGGGATCTTCAGCTCGACGATCAGCCGCCGGTCTTCCGGCACCTCCGGGCCGACGTCGAGGCCGTGGCTGCGCAGCGTCGCCGCCAGCTCGTCGTACCACGCCGGGCTGCCCGCGCGGGCGAAGGCGAACCACTCCAGCCCGGCCAGGTCCTCCAGCCGGACCGGCGAGCCCAGCTTCTCCGCTAGGTCGGTCGCCAACAGGACGCCGACGTTCTCCTCGACGACGAGCAGCGCGTCGAGGTCGGGCCCGGCCGGGCGCTCACGCACCAGCCCGACGTCCAGCTCGTCCGCTCGCAGCGCCGCCACCTGCGCCACCGACGACAGGTGCCGGGCCTGCACCCGCGTGTCGGGGCAGTCCTCCGCGAGCCGCGCGAGGGCCGACGGCAGCAGCTCCGGCGGCAGTTCCAGGGGGACGCCGACGCGCAGCACGTCGGTCTTCGTGTGCCGGGCCATGGTGGCGACGGCCTGGTCGTGGCGGGCCAGCACCGCGCGGGCCTCGCCCAGCAGCGTCGTCCCGGCGTCCGTCACCTGGACGCCGGTGCTGGTGCGGACCAGCAGCCGGACGCCGAGACGGCGTTCCAGCGCGGTGATCGTCTGGGACAGAGCCGGCTGGCTGACGTGCAGCTGCCGCGCCGCCTTCGACATCGCGCCCGCTTCGACGACCGCGACGAACGCCCGCAGCTCACGGATCTCCATCAGCGCGCCCAGCGGATCGGCAGCGACTTCAGGCCGTTCTGGAAGTTCGACCGCAGCCGCACCGGCTCGCCGGCGAGCGTCACTTCGCCCAGCAGATCGAGCACAGCGCCGAACATGGCCCGCATCTGGACCCTGGCCAGGTGCGAGCCGAGGCAGAAGTGCGGGCCGTGGCCGAAGGTCAGGTGGTCGTTCGGGGTGCGGCCGACGTCGAAGTCGTCCGGCGCGGTGAACACCGAAGGGTCGCGGTTGGCCGCGGAGAACCAGACGACCACCTTGTCCCCGGCCCGGATGTCCACATCGGACAGAGTGACGTCGGCGGTCGCGGTCCGCCGGAAGTTCATCACCGGCGTCCACCAGCGCAGCATCTCTTCGACCGCGGACGGCAGCAGCGACCGGTCGGCCAGCAGCCGCCGGTACTGCGCGGGGTGCGCGAGCAGCGCCAGCAGCCCGCCGGGCAGGCCGTTGCGCAGGGTTTCGTTGCCCGCCACGGAAAACAGCCAGAAGAGGTTCTCGAACTCGGCGAGCGAGACGCGCCCGCCGTCGTCGCCGACGTGCTGCATCAGGTTGCTCATGACGTCGTCACCGGGGTGCTCGCGCTTGTATTCGCCGAGCGCGTTGGCGTACGCGTAGAGGTCCGGCATGCCGGCGCGGGTGCGCGGGTCCGGCATCGCCCCGCCGGGACCGGGGGACGGGCGGACGGCGAGCGCGGCCCGCGCGAGGTCGCTCACCTCGGTTTCGGAGACGGTCGAGCTGACCGCGTACTCGGCGTCCTGGTAGCCGATGACCCGGTTGCTCCAGTCGTACATCAGCCGCCGGTCCTGTTCCGGCACGCCGAACACCCCGGCGAGGGTGAGCAGCGGCAGGTCGGCGGCGACCTTGGCGAAGTCGCACTCACCCCGCTCGGCGACCGCCGCGACGAGGTCCCGCGCCCACGCCTCGATCTGCGACGTCAGCTTCGCGACGGCCCGTGGCGTGAACGCCTTGGTGAGCAGCCCGCGCAGCCGGCCGTGCTCCGGCGGGTCCATGTTGAGCATCATCCGGCGCACGTAGGCGAGGTCGGCCTCCGAAGCGGGATCGCGGATCTGCGTCCCGCCGAGCTGGGAGGAGAACAGGCCCGGATCACGCAGGACGCGCCGCACGTCGGCGTGCCGCAGCACGGCCCAGAAGTCGTCGACGCGCACCACCGGCGACGCGGCGCGCAGCCGCGCCAGCTCGTCGTACGGCACCCCTCGCACGTAGGTGTCCGGATCGGTGATCCCCACGCGCCGACCCTAGCCGCGCCCACCGACAGTTTGGCAGGCTGCTCCGATGGACACGCTGAACATGCGCACCGGCGGCGAGGGCGAACCGGCCGTTCTCCTCCTGCACGGCCTGGGCGCGACCGGAGCCGTGTGGAACCACTTCGCCCCGCCGCTCGGCCGGCGCGTCCTGGTCCCCGACCTGCCCGGCCACGGCCCGTCCTCGCCGCTGCCGCACTACTCCTTCGAGACGCTCACCGCCGCCGTCGCTCGGGCGCTCCCCGACCGCAGGCCACTGGTCGTCGCCGGGCACTCGCTCGGCGGGGTGCTCGCGCTCGAGCTCGCGTCCGGCAAGTACGACGTCGAGGTGCTGGGCGTGCTGGCCCTCGGGGTGAAGGTCGAGTGGACCCAGGACGACCTGGGCCGCGTGGCGACGCTCGCGGCGCGCCCGGCCCGGCTGTTCGAGACGCGCGTGGACGCCGAGCAGGCCTACCTGAAGGTCTCCGGGCTGCTGGGCATCGCGCCCGCGGACCCGGCCGGGCTTCGCGAGACCGAGGGAGGTTGGCGTCTCGCGATGGACCCGGCCGCGTTCGGCGTCGGCGCGCCGGACATGCCGGCGCTGCTCGCCGCGGCGCGGTGCCCGGTCGTGCTGGCGGCGGGCGAGAACGACCCGATGAGCCGTCCCGGCCGGCTACGCGCGCTGGACCCGGACGCGGTCACGCTCGCCGGCCTCGGGCACAACGCCCACGTCGAGGATCCAGCCGCCGTACGCGCTCTCCTGGAACGCTTCGGCGTCTGAAGGCTCGGGTGCAGCCGTCGTACCCCATGCGACGGCTGCTCCGAACCCCTCGCCACCACCGGACCCGAGAAAGCCTAGGAAACCGTGGTGGACGTGCGCCTGTACCCGCGGTCCACGGCGTCGTCACGGTCGGTACCTGCGGAAACGGTTACCTTTCTCCGTTCGGTGGTACAGGTGGAGCGGCACGATCGGAATCCTGGAGGGGTACGTTCCGCTGCGGGGCACGCGGGGAGAGGACGCCTGTGGAAGAAGGCCTGCCGTTCGCCGGGTGGCTGCGGCACCGGCGCGTGCTCGCCGGCCTCACCCAGGCCCAGCTCGCCGAGCGCGCCGGAGTGAGCCAGCGCGCGGTGCGCAACGCCGAGCTCGGCACCGTCCGCCGGCCCCGGCCGGAGACCGAGCGCCGGCTGCGGGAAGCGCTTGCCGAAGCGCCTCCGGAGCCGGTGCGGATCGGCGTCCTGGGCCCGCTCACCGTGCGGTGCGGGGACTCCCCGGTCGAGATCGGCGCCGAGAAGCAACGCCTGCTGCTCGCGATGCTGGCGCTGCAGCCGAACCGCACCGTCCGGCGCGAGGACCTCGTCGACGTCATCTGGGACGAGCCGCCGCCGTCCTGCCTGGAGCTGCTCCACACCTACGTCGCCCGGTTGCGGCGCGCGCTGCGGCCCGCCGACCTCATCACCACCGACAAGGGTGGGTACCGGCTGACCGCCGATGCGGACGCGCTGGACCTGCTGCGGTTCGAGAAGTTCCTGGAAGAGGGCGCCCACCGCGAAGCCCTGGAGCTCTGGCGCGGTCCGGCCCTCGCCGACGTCGGACGGCTCGGGCAGCACCCCGCCCGGCTGGCCCTGGCGATGAAGCGCGCGAAGACGGTGATGGCGTACGCCGAGGCGGCCGACCCCGAGGACGCGGCGGTCCAGCTGCGCGTGCTCACCGCCGAGGAGCCGCTGAACGAGTCCGCGCACGCCCGGCTCATGCTGGTGCTCGCCGCGTCCGGGCGGCAGGCCGCCGCGCTGGCCGTGTTCGAAGAGGTCCGGCAGCGGCTGGACGGCGAGCTGGGCATCGAACCCGGCCCCGAGCTGCGCGCGGCCCAGCGGCAGGTGCTGCGCCAGGACTTCGCCGCCCCGGAACCGCCGGCCCGCGTCCCCGCCCAGCTGCCCGCGGACGTCGCCGGCTTCCGCGGCCGCACCACCCAGCTGGCCGAGCTCGACGCCCTCCGGGACGGCGGCGGCACCGGTGCGCGCATCGCCGTCCTGTCCGGCACGGGCGGGGTCGGCAAGACCGCTCTCGCCGTCCACTGGGCCCAGCGGTCCCTCGATGAGTTCCCGGACGGCCAGCTCTACCTCGACCTGCACGGCTACGGCACGGTCCGGCCGGTCGAGCCGGGCGACGCGCTGTCGGGGTTCCTGCGCGCCCTCGGCGTCGACGGCGCGGACATCCCCGCCGAGCCGGAAGAGCGCGCCGCGAAGTTCCGCACCGCGCTCACCGGCCGGCGGATGGTGCTGCTGCTGGACAACGCCGGCTCGGTCGGGCAGGTCCGCCCGCTGCTGCCCGGCTCGGCGTCGTGCCTGGTGCTCGTGACCAGCCGCGACGCGCTGCCCGGGCTGGTCGCGCGGCACGGCGCCCGCCGCGTGCTCGTCGACCTGCTGACCGACGCCGAGGCCCTCGACCTGCTGCGGACGCTGCTCGGCGCGCGCGTCGACGCCGAGCCGGACGCCACCGAGGCGCTGATCGGCTACTCGGCCCGGCTGCCGCTGGCGCTGCGGCTGGTCGCGGAGCTGGCGCTGAGCCGGCCGGGGGAGCGGCTCGCCGCCCTCGCGGACGAGCTGGCCGACGAACGGCGCCGGCTCGACCTGCTCGACGGCGGCGGCGACCCGCTGACCGCGGTCCGGGCCGTCTTCTCGTGGTCCTACCGGCACCTGGCGGCCGACGCCGCGCGCGTGTTCCGCCTCTGCGGCCTGCACCCGGGCCGCGACCTGACCCCCGCCGCGATCGCCGCGCTCGCCGGCGTCGCCCTGCCGGAGGCGGAACGGCTGACGGCCACGCTGGTCCGCGCCCACCTCGCGCAGGAGACCGGCGACGACCGCTTCCAGCAGCACGACCTCCTGCGCGTCTACGCCGCCGAACTCGCGGCGCGGGACGAGACCGAGAGCCACGACGCGCAGGAGCGGCTGTTCGACTTCTACGTCCGGTCGGCCGCGCAGGCCATGGACGCCGTCCTGCCGCAGGAACGGCACCTGCGCCCCGCCGTCCCGGACCCGGACGTCAAGGTGATCGACGCGCCGGCGTGGCTGGAGGCCGAGCGCCGCAACCTCCTCGCCGTCGCGGCGCACGCGACGCGGCACGGGTGGTCCGACCACCTGCGGCTGCTGTCCGGGATCCTGTGGCACTACCTGGACGTCGGCGGCTACCACGAGGAATCACTGGTGCTGCACTCGCACGCGTCGGCGCTGGCCCACGACGCCGGCGACCGGGTGGCCGAGGCCGAGCCGCTCATCCTGATCGCGGTCGGCCACTGGCGCGTCGGCCGGTCGCGGGAGGCGCGCCGGTACCTGGAGGAGGCGCTCGCCCTCGCCCGCGAGACCGGCGACCGGCGCACCGAGATCCACTCGGTCAACACCCTCGGCCTGGTCTGCCGGGCGCTGGGCCGGTTCGCCGAGGCGATCACGTACTCGACCGAAGCCCTGGCCCTGGCCCGCAAGGCCGGCGACCGCACCAGCGAAGGCCTGGTGCTGGTGGTGCTGGGCTGCTCCTGCCGCGGCATCGGCCGCTACGGCGAAGCGATCGGCTACCTAGAGGAAGCACGCGCACTGGCCCGCGACACGGCCGACCGCACTTCCGAGGGCTACGCGCTGGTCAACCTGGGCGACGCGCTGTCGGCGCTGGGCCGTCACGACGAAGCCGTCCGCTCGCTGGAGGAAGGACTGGAGCACTTCCGCGCGATGGGCGTGTGGGTGAGCGAGGGGTACGCGCTCGGCATCCTCGGCGACATCGAGCACGCACGCGGGCGGTACCCGGAAGCCGCGGCGCACCTCGAGCGGGCGCTGGAAATCGCGCAGGAGACGGGCAGCCCGACCAACCGCAGTGTCGCGTTGAAGCACTTGGGCGACGTCCGGCTGGCGCAAGGCCGGCACACGGAAGCGGCCCAGCACCTCGAAGAGGCACTGGGCCTGGCCCGCGAATGCGGCGACCGGGGCGTGGAGTCCCGGGTGCTCAACAGCCTCGGTGCGTTGGCGGCGGCGACGGGCGCGTCCTCGGACGCGCTCGGCCATCACCGTGAAGCCCTTGCCGTGGCGAAGGAAACGGGCTGCCGTCCCGAGCAGGGCAAGGCCTACTACGGGCTCGGCGAAGTCCATTGTGGACTGGGTGACGTGACGGCCGCGCGCGAGCACTGGGAACGCGCGCTGGCCTGTTACGCCGGGGAGTGCGTGCCCGGCGCGAAGCGGGTCCGGGACCGGCTGGCGGACCTGGCGTAGTGCCGCTCGTCGGCGACGAGATCGCCTTCGAGGCGCTGGGCGTCCCGGTCGTAGACGTTCGTGCTGCCCGCCAAGCGGTTGCGCGGGTACGGACGGCGGCGGTAGGCGTGGTCGAGCGCCCAGGCGAGCAGGACAACGGCGGCGAGAACGGCGATGATCATGACGCTCCTCCCGGAGTGCGAGTTGCTGTTACCTTGAAGAACGTGTAGTGGAAGGTCCCGTATTCCCTGGTGGTGCGGTGAAGAGCGGCGATGCCGCGGGCCCAGTCCGCCTCCGTCATGAGCCCCTTCGCCACGGCGGTTTCGCCGACGCCCTCGACCATCGCGGTGAACGTGTCGCGGGTGAAGCCGGTGACGAGGTCCGGCCGGGACGCGTCCGCGTAGACCGTCCGCGGCTCCACCCGGACGTCGTCGAAACCGGCGTCGGCCAGCAACGGGTAGAGGCGCCGGCCGAGGAGCCCGTCGCCGCCGGCGTCGGCCTGCAGGCGCACGAGGCAGTCGATCGCGGCCTGGGCGTGTTCGCTGCGCGGGTGGAAGAAGGCCGAGCCGTGGTCGCCCTCGATGACGGTGATCGTCCCGCCCGGCCGCAGCAGGGTTTTCAGGTGCGCCAACGCTTTCTCCGGCTCCGGCAGGTGTTCGAGCACGAAGCAGACGAAGAGGTGGTCCCACTCGCCGTCGAGCGCGAAGAGGTCGGCCTGGCGGAACTCGACCTCGGGGACCCTCCTTCCCGCTTGGTCGAGGGAGTCCGCGGAGACGTCGACCGCGGTCAGGTGCGCGTCCGGGCTGCGCGCCACGAGGTGGACGGTCTGGGCGCCGACGCCGCAGCCGACCTCCAGCACGCGGCTCCCGGCGGGGTAGGCCGTCCCGTCGTGCAGCAGCGCGGCCAGGGTGTCGGCCTGGTCGCCGAGGCGGCGGGCCTCGGGGGCGGTGTATCCGTGCACGTAAGTGGTGTCCATACGCCCAGCGTGCTGCGACAATGGCTCGATGGACAGAGCCAAAACACCGTCCTCGGAGGGGTCCATAGGCTCGGACTTCCTGCAGCTCGACGTCCGTGACGCGCCGGCGGGCGGGCTGTCGGACTGGCTCGCCGGGCAGCTGCGCGCCGCCGTGGCCGACGGCCGGCTCCCGATCGGCGGCCGGCTGCCCGCGTCCCGCGTCCTGGCCGCCGAGCTGCGGGTGTCCCGCGGTGTCGTCACCGAGGCCTACCAGCGCCTGATCGATGACGGGCACGCGGCGGGCCGCGGCCGGGCGGGCACGGTGGTGGTGGCCGCGCCGGTGCTCGCCCCCGAACCCGTGCGCGTCCGGCCGCCGTCGAAGGTGATCACGCCGATGCCGGGCGTCGAGGTGTTCGACGCGGTCCGCGCGGCCCCGGCCCGCATCGACCTCACCCCGGGCGTCCCGGACCTGACGGCGTTCCCGCGCGCGGCGTGGCTGCGGGCCGAGCGCGCGGTGCTGGAGGAGCTGGAGCCGTCGCACTTCGGCTACGGCGACCCCCGCGGCGCCCCGGCGATGCGGCTCGCGGTGTCGCACTGGCTGGCGCGCAGCCGCGGCATCCGCGTCGACCCCGGCGAGATCATCGTGGTGGCCGGCGTCGCGCAGGCGCTGACGCTGGTGGGGGAGGTGCTGCGGCAGCACGGCGTCACCGAGATCGCGGTGGAGGACCCGAGTTCGCTGGGCGCGCGGCAGCACCTGCACCACTGCGGCCTGGCGACCCCGCCGGTCCCGGTGGACGACGACGGCTTGCGCGTCGGCTCCCTGAGCGCGCCGGCGGTGCTGGTGACCCCGGCCCACCAGTTCCCGATGGGCGTGGTGCTGGGCGGCGACCGCCGCCGCGACCTGATGCGCTGGGCGGCCGAGGGCGGCATCGTGGTGGAGGACGACTACGACGCGGAGCACCGCTACGACCGCGCGCCGGTGCCCGCCGTCCGGTCGATGCTGCCGGAGGTCTGTTACACGGGAAGCGTTTCGAAGCTGCTGGCGCCGGCGTTGCGGGTGGGCTGGCTGCTGGCGCCGCCGCGGTTCCACGACGACCTGGTGGCGGCGAAGCGGTTCGCGGACCTGGGCAACCCGGTGCTGGCCCAGCTGGTCCTGGCTCGCTTGATGGAGACGGGCGAGCTGGAGCGGCAGCTGCGGGTGGTCCGGGCCCGGCACCGGCGTCGGCGCGACGCGATGATCCGCACGCTTTCTTCGGAAGTGCCGGGTGCGGTGGTCCACGGCGCGGCGGCGGGCCTGCACCTGACGATCACGTTCGGCACGGACCTGGACGACGTCGCGCTGGCGGCGGCCGCGCTGGCGGAGGGGGTGAAGGTCCAGCCGCTGTCGTGGCATCGGCAGTTGCCGGGCCGTCCGGGGCTGGTGCTGGGCTACGCGGCGAGGACGTCGACGGAGATCGCCGAGGGGGTCGCCGTGCTGGGGAAACTCCTGCGCTGACGCACTTTTCGCGCCACCCGCGTGCCTCCGCCCGTGAGGGGGACCCCCGGTTTCAACGTTACCGGCGGCCACCGACGGTTCCGGTCCGGCGCGGGAGAGTTGTCCACAGGCCGCTCGAGCTGTCCCCAGGCCGAAGCCGCGCCACCGTCCCGCACCCTCGAACAAATCCGGCCCTGCGAGTAAAGGGTCTACAAAGGACAGTCAACCGAGTGTGATCATGCTCTCCCAAGCGATTTCGGAACTTGGTTGCCATACGCAAGCAACTTGCTTAGCCTAGCTAAGGGACTTTGCGAGCAGAAGGGTTGCACAGTGGCGGAACGCCGGACGTATTCGATCGCGGAACTGGGGCCGCGGTACAAGTGGATCGCGCTGTCCAACACGACGCTGGGCATGCTGATCGCCACGATCAACTCCTCGATCGTGCTGATCGCGCTGCCCGACATCTTCAAGGGCATCGGCATCAACCCCCTCGAGCCCGCCAACACCAGCTACCTGCTGTGGATGATCATGGGCTTCCTGGTCGTCACCGCGGTGCTCGTGGTGAGCTTCGGCAGGCTCGGGGACATGTACGGCCGCGCGAGGATGTACAACCTCGGCTTCGCCGTCTTCACCGTTTCTTCCATCATGCTGGCCGTCACCTGGTTCGGCGGTGACGCGGCCGCGCTGTGGCTGATCGGCTGGCGGATCGTGCAGGGCGTCGGCGGCGCCTTCCTGATGGCGAACTCCTCGGCGATCCTCACCGACGCCTTCCCGGCCAACCAGCGCGGGCTCGCGCTCGGCATGAACGGCGTCGCGGCCATCGCGGGCTCGTTCCTCGGCCTGGTCGTCGGCGGCGTGCTCGCCCCGGTCGACTGGAACCTGATCTTCCTGGTGTCGGTGCCCTTCGGCGTGATCGGCACGGTCTGGGCGTACCTCAAGCTGCACGACACCGGGATCCGCAAGCACGCGCGGATGGACTGGTGGGGCAACATCACCTTCGCCGTCGGCCTGATCGCGGTGCTGGTCGGCATCACCTACGGCATCCAGCCCTACGGCACGTCGCAGACCGGCTGGACCAGCCCGATGGTGCTGAGCTGCCTGATCGGCGGCGTCGCGGTCCTGATCGGTTTCGTGGTCATCGAGATGAAGGTCGACAACCCGCTGTTCCGGCTGTCGCTGTTCCGGATCCGGTCGTTCACCTGGGGCAACATCGCCAACCTGACCGCGTCACTCGGCCGCGGCGGGCTGCAGTTCATCCTGATCATCTGGCTGCAGGGCATCTGGCTGCCCCAGCACGGCTACACGTTCGAGCAGACGCCGCTGTGGGCGGGCATCTACATGCTCCCGATGACGGTCGGCTTCCTCCTGGCCGCGCCGACGTCGGGCATCCTCGCCGACCGCATCGGCAGCCGCCTGCTCGCGTCCACCGGGCTGCTCATCACGGCGATCACGTTCCTGCTGCTGATCATCCTGCCGGTCAACTTCGACTACTGGGCGTTCGCGGCGATCCTGCTGATCAACGGCATCGGCATGGGCATGTTCTCCTCGCCCAACCGCGCCGAGGTGATGAACAGCCTCCCGGCGGACGCGCGCGGCTCCGGCGCGGGCATGATGACGACCTTCCAGAACGCGGCGATGGTCCTGTCGATCGGCTTCTTCTTCAGCCTGATCATCTCGGGCCTGTCGAGCAGCCTCCCGTCGACGATGCACGACGGGTTGCTGGCCCACGGCGTCCCCGAGGCGGCGGCGTCCCAGGTGGCGAACCTGCCGGCGGTGGCGGTGCTGTTCGCGGCGTTCCTGGGCTACAACCCGATCCAGCAGCTCCTGGGCGGCCAGCTGTCGTCGCTGCCGCCGGACCAGGCGTCGTTCCTGACGGGCCGCAGCTTCTTCCCGAACTTGATCTCGGGGCCGTTCCAGTCGGGCTTGGCGGTGGCGTTCGGCTTCGCGATCGCGGTGTGCCTGATCGGCGCGGTGGCATCGCTGCTGACGAAGGACGCGCGTCCTTCGGCCGGGGAGTCAGTGGGCGAGGAGCTGGCCGCCGTGGCGGGGGAGTCGAGCGGCGGGCCGAGCGAGCTGGTGTCGCCCGCCAGCGAACGCTGACGGTGTTTCGGAAGCCGGGTGCCGCCCTTGCGCGGCGCCCGGCTTTCTCCGTTCGGCTCGGAACGGCGGTGCGGGTCAGGCTGATACGAGCGCGGGTTCGGCGACCTCGGCCACCGGCTCCGCCTTCTTGGCCCGGCGACGCGCGATGATCCGGCGGCCGACGTCGATCATCGGGAGCTCGACCCAGCGGTAGAGCAGGTCGGCGCCCAGCAGCCCGACGATCGTCACGGCGACCGCGGTGAGGGTCCGGTGCGGGGCGAACTGCGGGATCGCGCCCGCGATCGCCACCGCGACGACGCCCTGCATGAGGTAGAGCGAGTACGAGCGTTCCCCGATGAACCGCATCGGCTTCAGCGACAGGAACCAGGCCAGCGGCCCGCCGCCGGCGACCAGGGACGGCACCAGCAGCGCCGCCAGCAGGATGTAGATCGTGCCGGTGATCGAGCCGCCTTCGTCGCTGAGCAGCTCGGCGATCTCGCCGAACATGGTCTGGACCGCGACCAGCGCGGCGGCGACCACCAGCCCGACGGCGGGGTGCGTGAACACCCGCAGCGCGGCGAAGCCCTTGCGGTGGTGCAGCACGATCGCCAGCGTGCAGCCGATGAGGATCGGCGAGTACGCGCCGGCGTAGGGCATGAAGGGGATCAGGGCGAGCATGAGGGCGACGAGCCCGACGGAAAGGCTCAGCCGCTTCACGAAGCCGAGCGCGCCGACGCCGAACGCGAGCAGCGGCCAGACGAGGTAGAACTTCTGCTCGACACCGAGCGTCCAGGCTTGGCCGAACAGGGCCATCTGGTGGTACTCGCCGACGAAGGCGACGTTCCAGGGCAGCGCCTCGATGATCCCGCTGTGCCGCAGGCCCATGCCCCGGAAGTAGGCGAAGACGACGACCACGCCGATGACGACGTAGTAGACGGGCAGAATCCGGAACGCCCGCCGGATGTAGAACTCGGCGAGGGAAACGCGGCCGTTGCGGGCCTCTTCGCGCAGGGCCAGGGTGGTGATGAGGAACCCGGAGAGCACGAAGAAGAGGTGGACGCCGATCCAGCCGTTGGCCCGCACCCAGTTGGGTCCCCCGTAGTGGAAGACGACGACGAGCACGGCGGCGATGGCCCGGACCCCGTCGAGAGCACCGAATCTTCGGGTGGCCAGGTACTGGTCGTGCGTGATCACGAGTCCCCCTCACAGGCTGCTCACAGCTGGCTCAATGTAATCGAGCACGGAGGGCATTCACTCGTTGGGGTGACGATTCGGACGATGTGGCCGGTAGCGTGCTCGACCGTGAGCAAGTTCGCGATCGCGACGCTGCTCGGTGTCGGCCGGTAGAGGCCGACCTACCTACCGGCCGAGCGTGGCCCGCTGGATCTTCACCGGGTGCGCCGGAGCGCCGTCCAGCGGCCCGTTCGGGTCGGTCGGGATGATCCCGTCCGCCACCATGCGGTCGATCGCCGACATGCCGCGGACCACGGTCCCCAGCACCGAATAGTTCGCCGGGATGTTCGCGAACGAATGCACGATGAAGAACTCGGACCCGTTGGTCCCCGGCCCCTGGTTCCCCATCGCGACGGTCCCGCGCGGGTACGTCTCCGCCCCGGAAACCTCGTCCGGGAACTTGTACCCCGGCCCGCCCTTCTCGACCTCGTAGATGTCCCCGCACTGCAGGACACCCAACCGGGAAGAGTTCGACAGCCGCCAGCACTGCGACCGGTCGTAGAACCGCTGAGCGATCAGCGAAACCATGTTGTGCACCGCGCAAGGGGCCGCCCCGGCGCGGTTCAGCCGCACCGTCACCGGGCCGTAGTTGAACCGGAACGTCACGTCCACGGTCCCGCGCGTCAAAGCGAACGGCAGCGGACGGACCACGGGACGCGCGGCCGGATTGTCGGGGGTCGGCGTGAACTCGCACCGAGTTACCACGGGCGACGCGGACGCCGAAGCCGGCGCCACCAGCAACGCACCCAGAACACCGACGAGAGCCAGACCCCAGCGCAGCTTCATGCCGGGGAGGTTAGCCGGTAACGAACTACTTGCGCCAGGCTGTGCGCTGCTTGCGGATGTCCAGCACGAGCAGCAGGATCAGGAACAGCGAGAGGCCGACGAGCCAGACGTTCTCGGTGTTGTTCTCGTGGTTGCCCTTGATCATCACCAGCAGGATGATCGCGCTGACCCAGCCGGCGATGCGGGTGGCCTTCGGGAACGAACCGTGCCAGCCCCAGGCCGCGGACGGCTCGTCGCGGGGGTCGACCTCGGGCCGCTTCTCGACCGCCTTGCCTGCCACGATGAACTCCTCAAGACCCGTGAACCACGTACACGCCGATGATCCCACACCTCCGGGTGCGCCGCGGACACGGCCCGCGTGGCGCCGGACACCCGGCGCCGCCGCTGTCGGAGCGACTCCGGGTGCGTCGCGCCGCCGCGAGAGGGGCGATCGGCGCCGCGGAACCTCCGAGCGCACGGCCCCCGCCGCGGGACGTCCTGCCTCGCGGGTCCGCGTGGCGCGGTCCGGTTCCGCGGGTGTGCGACCCGGTGCGAGGCGAGCGCTCCGCGGGTGCCGGATTCCCCGGCGGCCTCGCCTCGCGCCCGCCCAGGTCCGCGCCACCGAACCTCCGGGTGCGCCGCGGACACGGCCCGCGCGACAATGACCCGCGATGACTACCTCGCGAAGCGTTCTCGTGCTCGGCTCCACCGGGTCCATCGGTGTGCAGGCCCTCGACGTCGCGGCCCGCAACCCGCACCTCTTCCGCGTGGCCGGCATCGCGGCCGGCGGCGCCGACCCGGCCGCGCTCGCCGCGCAGGCGCTCGCCCACGGCGTCGAGGCCGTCGCCGTCACCAAGGCCACGGCCGCCGAAGACGTGCAGCTCGCGCTGTACGCCGAAGCGCAGAAGCGCGGCTACGACCAAGGAGACTTCAAGCTCCCGCGGCTCTTCGCGGGCTCCGACGCCGTCACCGAGCTGATCGACGCGGTGAAGGTCGACACCGTCCTCAACGCCCTGCCCGGCTCCCGCGGCCTGGAGCCGACGCTCAAAGCACTCGCCACCGGCGCCACCCTCGCGCTCGCGAACAAGGAGTCGCTCATCGCCGGGGGGCCGCTCGTCCTCGCCGCCGCGAAGCCCGGGCAGCTCGTGCCCGTCGACTCCGAGCACTCCGCCATCGCGCAGGCCCTGCGCGCCGGGAAGCAGACCGAAGTCGCCCGGCTCGTCCTCACCGCCTCCGGTGGCCCCTTCCGCGGCCGCAAGCGCGCCGAGCTGGCCGACGTGACCGTCGAGCAGGCGATGGCGCACCCGACCTGGTCGATGGGCCCGCTGATCACCATCAACTCCGCCACCCTGGTCAACAAGGGCCTGGAGCTGATCGAGGCGGCGCTGCTGTTCGACATCGAGCCGGAGCGGATCGACGTCACCGTGCACCCGCAGTCGATCGTGCACTCGATGGTGACCTTCACCGACGGCTCGACGATCGCCCAGGCCAGCCCGCCGGACATGCGGCTGCCGATCGCGCTCGCCCTGCACTGGCCCGACCGGGTGCCCGCCGCCGCACCCGCCTGCACCTGGGACAAGGCCGCGACCTGGACTTTCGAGCCGCTGGACGACGACGCTTTCCCCGCCGTCGAGCTGGCTCGCCACTGCGGCACGGTGGGTGGCTGTCTGCCCGCCGTCTACAACGCGGCGAACGAGGAGCTGGTGGCCGCTTTCCTCGCGCAGAACACCCGCTTCACGTCGATAGTGGACACTGTTTCCGAGGTGGTGGGAGCTGCCGACGAGTGGCGTCGCGAACCTCGCGACGTCGAGGACGTTCTCGCCGCCGAGCGCTGGGCTCGCGCGCGGGCCGGTTCGATCATCGAGGGGAAGTAGCGGGTGTCCTACATCATCGGTGTGGTGCTCTTCGCGCTGGGGATCTGTGTCTCAGTCGCACTGCACGAGGCGGGCCACATGGTCACCGCGAAGGCCTTCGGCATGAAGGTCCGCCGGTACTTCGTGGGCTTCGGTCCCACCGTGTTCTCCTGGCGCCGCGGGGAGACCGAATACGGCCTGAAGTGGATCCCGCTCGGCGGGTTCTGCGACATCGCGGGCATGACGGCGCTCGACGAGGTGACGCCGGACGAGGCGCCGCGCGCGATGTGGCGGTTCAAGACCTGGAAGCGCACCGTCGTGATGTCCGCCGGGTCGGTCACGCACTTCATCCTCGGGTTCGTCGTGCTCTACCTGATGGCCGTGACGATGGGGCTGCCGAACCTGGCCGGCCCCACCACGACCGAGCCCGTGCTGGCCGCGACCTCGTGCGCCCGCTCGGCCACGACGAAGGAGCAGGCGCAGGACGCCAACTGCCCGCAGGGCGCCGCGCGTCCCGCGGAGGCGGCGGGGCTGCGGGCCGGGGACAAGATCCTTTCGATCGGCGGCAAGCCGATCGCCACCTGGGACGAGATGCTCGCCACCGTGCAGGCCACCAGCGGCCCGACGGAGTTCGACGTCCAGCGCGGCGACCAGCGCCTGTCGCTCATCGTCGACGTGCCGAAGGTGCAGCGCTGGAGCGCCGCCGGCGTCAAGGAGGTCGGGATGATCGGCGCTTCGCCGCAGCTCCCGGCCGCGACCACGCAGTACGGCCCGATCGCCGCGGTCGGCGCGACGTTCAGCTTCACCGGCACGATGTTCTCCGAGACGGCCCAGCGGCTCGTCGAGTTCCCCGAGCGCATCCCGGCCGTCGTCACCGCGATCTTCGGCGGTGAGCGCGACCCGAACACCCCGGTCAGCGTCGTCGGCGCGAGCCGGATCGGCGGCGAGGCCGTCGAGCGGGGCATCTGGGTGCTGTTCTTCTTCCTGCTGGCCAGCCTGAACTTCTTCATCGGCGTGTTCAACCTGCTGCCGCTGCTGCCGCTCGACGGCGGGCACATCGCGGTGGTCTGGTACGAGCGCGTCCGCGACTGGATCCGCGCCCGGCGGGGCAAGGCGGCCGGCGGACCGGTCGACTACACCCGGTTGTCCGGGATCACGATGGTGCTGGTGCTGATCGGCGGCGCGGTGACTCTACTCACGGTGACAGCCGACATCGTCAACCCGATTCGTCTGCAGTAGCGCCCCGTCACGGAGGGGTTCCGGCTCCTCCGTGACGGGTCGTACGGGGCGTAACGCTGCTCACCGTGACGGTTGACTTGGTGAAGGTGGCCCGGTCGGGGTAGGTACGCTGGAAACCGTGACCGTCGCACTCGGTATGCCCGCCCTGCCCCCGCCCGTCCTCTCCGAGCGCCGCAAGACCCGCCAGCTCCAGGTGGGCTCGGTCGGCGTCGGCAGCGACCACCCGATTTCCGTGCAGTCGATGACGACGACGCTCACCTCCGACGTCAACGCCACCCTGCAGCAGATCGCCGAGCTGACCGCCGCGGGCTGCGACATCGTCCGCGTCGCGTGCCCGTCGGCCGACGACGCCGAGGCGCTGCCCGCGATCGCGAAGAAGTCGCAGATCCCGGTGATCGCCGACATCCACTTCCAGCCGAAGTACGTCTTCGCCGCCATCGAGGCCGGCTGCGCCGCGGTGCGCGTGAACCCGGGCAACATCCGGAAGTTCGACGACCAGGTCAAGGAGATCGCGCAGGCCGCGAAGGACCACGGCACGCCGATCCGGATCGGTGTCAACGCCGGTTCGCTGGACAAGCGGATCATGGACAAGTACGGCAAGGCGACGCCGGAAGCGCTGGCCGAGTCGGCGCTGTGGGAGGCGTCGCTGTTCGCCGAGCACGACTTCCACGACATCAAGATCTCCGTGAAGCACAACGACCCGGTGGTCATGGTGCGCGCGTACGAGCTGCTCGCCGAGCAGTGCACCTACCCGCTGCACCTCGGCGTCACCGAGGCGGGCCCGGCGTTCCAGGGCACGATCAAGTCGGCCGTCGCGTTCGGCGCGCTGCTGCGCCAGGGCATCGGCGACACGATCCGCGTCTCGCTGTCCGCGCCGCCGGTCGAAGAGGTCAAGGTCGGCATCCAGATCCTGCAGTCGCTGAACCTCAAGCAGCGCAAGCTGGAGATCGTGTCGTGCCCGTCGTGCGGGCGCGCGCAGGTGGACGTCTACACGCTCGCCGAGCAGGTCACCGCCGGGCTCGAGGGCATGGAGATCCCGCTGCGCGTCGCGGTCATGGGCTGCGTCGTGAACGGCCCGGGCGAGGCCCGCGAGGCCGACCTCGGTGTCGCGTCGGGCAACGGCAAGGGCCAGATCTTCGTCAAGGGCGAGGTCATCAAGACCGTGCCCGAGCACGCGATCGTCGAGACGCTCATCGAAGAGGCCATGCGCATCGCCGAAGAGGCGGGGGAGTCCCTCGGCGAGGGCGAGCCCGTGGTCACCGCCGGCTGAGTTCCGGACGTTTTGGAAAGCCTCCTCACCGGCCGTGATGGTCGGTGAGGAGGCTTTCCCGGCTTTGCCGGGGTCAACCCTGCAGGTGGTGCTGGGCGGCGTCGCGGATCTGCAGGCGGACGTTCTCCAGCGCGGCGGCGACCTCGTCGATCTGCTGCGACGCCAGCTGGATCGAACCCTGGATCGCGGTCGCGGTCGAGGTCTCCCCGAGCAGGCCGAGCACCTGCGCCTGCAGGTCTTCGAGGTCGCTCTTGGTGGCGAGCGCGATGCCGGTGGGCACCTGGTCGGCGAGCAGCTCCAGCTGCTGCGCCTGCTCCTGGATCGTCATCGGTGGTTCCTTCCGCGGTGGGGACGCACCTCCGTGTTATCAGAACCGGAACTGTCGGTGGTGACGTTTACGCTGGTATTCGTGAGCGTGACCTGGGCTGTCCACCAGCCGCACCCGGTGGTGCGGCCCCTGGTCACGCGCTACGTCGGGTACGCGCAGGACGAGGTGACGCTGCCGGTCCACCGCGGGCTGCCGTCCCGGTACGTGACGCTGGTCATCAGCCTGGCCGGGCCGGTCCGGATGGCCGGGCACAGCCTGCAGGCGCTGGTCGGCGGGCTGCACACGCGCGCGGTGCTGATCCGGCAGGACCGCAGGCAGGAGGGGCTGCAGCTGGAGCTCGACCCGCTGGGCGTGCGGACGCTGTTCGGCGTCACGGCCGCGGAGCTGAGCGGCGAGGTGGTGGACCTGGCCGAGTTCGGCCTCGGCTCACTGCCGGACGAGTTGCAGTCGCTGCGGACCTGGCGCGAGCGGTTCGCCCTGCTCGACGATGTGCTGGCCGCCCGGGCGGTCTCGCCGGTGGCGCCATCGCCGGAGCTGGGGGAGGCCTGGCGGCGGATGCGGGGCGCGGACGGCCGGGTGCGCGTCACGGACCTGGCGGGCGAGGTCGGCTGGAGCCGCCGGCACCTGGGGGAGCGGTTCCGCGCGGAGCTGGGTCTGGCGCCGAAGCAGGCGGCGCGGGTGCTGCGGTTCGAGCGGGCCGGCCGGCTGCTGCGGCAGGGGCACGCGGACCTGGCTTCGCTGGCCGTCGAATGCGGGTACTACGACCAGGCGCACCTGACGAACGAGTGGCGAGCGCTCGCCGGGTGCACGCCGGGGACGTGGATCGCCGAGGAGCTCCCGTTCCTCCAAGACGAGGAGGTGGCGGCGGGGCAAGACTCGCGGCATGACTCCTGAACCGAACGTCTGGCCCGCTCTCCGCTACGACGACGCCCCGGCGGCGGTCCGTTTCCTCGTCGACGTCCTGGGCTTCACCGAGGCTCTGGTGGTGCCCGAAGGCGACCTGATCGCGCACGCGGAGCTGCGCTGGCCCGAGGGCGGCGCGGTGATGCTGGGCAGCGTCCGCCCACCGGACGGAATCCACGACGCGATGAAGCCCGGCACCGGCGCGGTGTACGTGGTGTCGGACAAGGTGGACGAGATCCACGCGCGGGTGAAGTCCGCCGGCGCGGAGGTGACGGCGGAGCTGACGGACACCGAGTACGGCTCCCACACGTTCAGCCTGCGCGACCCGGAAGGCAACGCCTGGACGATCGGCAGCTACCGCGGAGCCTGACCGGGGCGCGCGACGGGCCGCCGCCGAACCGGGCCGGCGTGCGGCGGCGCTCCTGCCGCGGCGGCCGGCCGGGCCGCGAGCCGTCTACTGCACCGGTCGTTCGAAGGTGACCAGCAACCCGTCGACCCCGCCGGGCCCGACCCGGCCCTTGACCTCGGCCGACGTGATGGCCTTGAGCTGCCACCCGTCCCCGGCGTGGTCGTTGAGCAGCTTCTCGAGCTTGTCCCCGGACATCTTGCCGCCCAGGAGCTTCTCGCGGACCTCGACCACCTTGTACGTGTAGCGCTGCATGTCTTCGATTCTGCCCGGATCGCCGGACACCGGCCGTTCATCTGAGCGTGTCGAGAGGCTCGCGTTCCGTTTCGGCTGTTCATCTGGCACCCTGGAGCCCGTGTTGCGGCTTGCAGGTGCACGGCTGCTCGATGATCGGGACTATCCGGCGGTCCGTGCCGCGCTCGCCGCCGACCCGGTGGGCAGCTGCATGGTCAGCGCCCGGGTCGAGGCTGCCGGTCTCGACCCGTGGCGGCTCGGTGGTGAGCTCTGGGCCGCCGACAGCCGTCCGGTCCGGGCCGGACGGCTCCAAGGCCTGTGCTTTTCCGGGCCCAACCTCATCCCCCTCCGCGGCAACGCCCCCGCGTTGCGCTCGTTCGCCGACCGCGCCCTGCGCCGTCAACGCACCTGTTCTTCCCTCGTCGGCCCGGCCGAGCAGGTCCTCGGGCTGTGGGAGGAGCTCGAAGACGAATGGGGCCCGGCCCGCGAGGTCCGTGACGACCAGCCGCTGATGGCCCTCGACAGCACCCCGCTCGTCGCCGCCGACCCGCTGGTCCGCCCGGTCCGGCCGGACGAGCTCGAGCGGTACCTGCCCGCGGCCGTCGCGATGTTCATCGAAGAGGTCGGCGTCGACCCGCGCAGCGGCGACGGCGGCGCCAGCTACCGCGCCCGCGTCACCGAGCTGATCGGCGCCGGGCGCGCGTTCGCGCGGTTCGAGCACGGCGAGGTCGTGTTCAAGGCCGAGATCGGCGCGATGTCGGCGACCGTCGGGCAGATCCAGGGCGTCTGGGTGCACCCCGATCGACGCGGCGACGGCCTCGGCACCGCCGGCACCGCCGCGGTGGTGAACCGGCTGGTCAAAGGCCTCGGCCGCACCGCCAGCCTCTACGTCAACGCCTTCAACACCCCGGCCCTCGCGGCCTACCGCAAGATCGGCTTCCAGCAGGTCGGCCAGTACGCGACGGTGCTCTTCTAGCCACTCTTCCGTGGCGGCGTTTCGACGCTGGGACACCCCTGCTGACCAGGCATCATCCCGCCATGAGTGCACGTCGACGCCGCGGTGCGCTCGCGGTGCTGCTGCTCGTCGCCGCGACCACGGCCGGGTGCTCGGGCAACGATCCCGAGGACGCTCTTTCGGCCTTCCTCGACGCCGTCGCGTCCGGGGACGTCGCCGCCGCGGCCGCGAACACCGACTCGCCGGACGCGGCCGCGACCGTGCTGTCCCAGGTCCGCGGCGTGCTCGAGCCCGAGTCCCTGGACGTCGACGACGAAGAGGTGAAGGAGCCGAACGGCGACACCGTCACCGCCGGCTACCAGCTCACCTGGCACCTGCCGCACGGCCGCACCTGGACCTACCGCGCCGATGCCCTGCTGCGCGCGGCCGAGAACGGCTGGCAGGTGCACTGGCAGCCGACGGTCGTGCACCCGCAGCTCGCTGTGGGCCAGACCCTCGGCCTGCTGCCGCAGCTGCCCGACACCGCGCCGGTCCTCGACCGCGACGGCGTGCCGCTGATGCGCCCGCAGACCGTGATCGGGGTGGCCGTCGACCCGCAGAAGACGGGCAACGCGAGCGCCGTCGCCGGCTCGCTCGCGAAGGCGCTGCACCGCTTCGAGCCGTCGGTCACCGGCCGCTCGGTGCTGGACGGGATGAGCAAGACCAAGCCCGGGGACGCCTACCCGGTGATCAGCCTGCGCGCCGGCGACTACCAGCGGGTCAAGCCGGTGATCTACGACCTGCCCGGCGTCCGGTTCGCCAGCCAGGAGCGGCTGCTGCCGGTCACCCGCGGTTCCGGGCAGCAGGTCCTCCCCGGCATCCGCGCGCTGGTCGAGCAGCAGCTGGCGGGTGCGGCGGGCTGGCGGATCATCACCCGTGGCGTCACCGGCAGCGAGGTCTCCGAGCTGAAAGCGGAGCCGCCGCGGCCGTCGGCGGCCGTCACCAGCACGCTCAGCGCGCGGATCCAGGCCGTCGCCGAGAAGGCCTTGGAAACCGAGCCGTACCCGGCCGCTCTGGTGGCGATCCAGCCCTCGAGCGGCGACATCCTCGCCGTCGCGCAGAACCGGCCCGCCGACGACGAGGGCTCGCTGGCACTGGCCGGCCGCTTCCCGCCCGGGTCGACGTTCAAGATCGTGACGGCGGCGGCCGCGCTGGCGACCGGCGACGTCGACGCCGGCAGCCCGGTCGACTGCCCCGGCACCACGACGATCGAGAACCGCGTCGTCCCGAACGAAGGCCGGTTCGACCTCGGCCGCGTCCCGCTGACGACGGCGTTCGCGCGCTCGTGCAACACGACCTTCGCCCGGCTCGCCGCCGGGCTGCCGTCGTCGGCGCTCACCGACGCCGCCCGCTCGTTCGGGATCGGCGCGGACTTCGTCGTCCCCGGCCTGACCACGGTCACCGGCGCCGTCCCGGCCAGCGACTCGGCCGTCCAGCGCGCCGAGAACGGCTTCGGCCAGGGCACGGTGGTGACCAGCCCGTTCGGCCTGGCACTGGCCGCGGCCACGGTGCAGGCGGGGAAGGTGCCGACGCCGTCGATCGTCAAGGGCCTGCCCGCGACCACGCAGAACGTCGGCGACCCCCCGTCGGACGACGTCCTGGGCGCCCTGCGCGGGATGATGCGCGAGGTCGTCACCGCGGGGACCGCGACCGGGCTGCGGGACATCCCCGACGTCGCGGGCAAGACCGGCACCGCACAGTTCGGCGACGGCTCCCGCTCGCACGGCTGGTTCGTCGGCTACCGCGGTGACCTGGCGTTCGCCGTGCTGCTGACCGAGGCCGGGTCGTCCAAACCGGCGGTGCAGGCCGCGCACCGGTTCCTGGCGGGGGTCGGCTGAGCGGGCCGTCGTAAAGTGGGGGCATGTCCGTTCGTGCCCCGCTGGTTCCCGGCGTCCAGACGCCGCGCCGTGACGTCCCCAGTTCCATCGCCCGTCCCGAGTACGTGGACAAGCCGGCGCCGAAGCGGGACACCGGCAGTGGCGTGCGCACGCCCGAGGTGATCGAGGCGATGCGGGTCGCGAGCCGGATCGCGGCGCAGGCGCTGGAGGAGGGCGGCAAGGCCGTCAAGCCGGGAGCGACCACCGACGACATCGACAAGGTGGTGCACGAGTTCCTGCTCGACCACCACGCCTACCCCTCGACGCTGGGCTACCGCCGGTTCCCGAAGTCGTGCTGCACCTCGCTCAACGAGGTCATCTGCCACGGCATCCCGGACTCGACGGTGATCGAGGACGGCGACATCTGCAACATCGACGTGACGGCCTACATCGGCGGCGTCCACGGCGACACGAACGCGACGTTCCTGGCCGGCGACGTCTCCGAGGAGGCGCGCCTGCTGGTGGAGCGCACCCGCGAGGCGACGATGCGGGCGATCAAGGCGGTCCGGCCGGGCCGGCAGCTCAACGTGATCGGCCGGGTCATCGAGTCCTACGCGAAGCGCTTCGGCTACGGCGTGGTCCGCGACTTCACCGGCCACGGCGTCGGCCCCGCGTTCCACACGCCGCCCACGGTCCTGCACTACGAAGAGCCCTCCGTCGACACGATCATCGAGGAGGGCATGACCTTCACGATCGAGCCGATGATCACCCTGGGCACCATCGACTACGACATCTGGCCCGACGACTGGACCGTCACCACGAAGGACAAGAAGTGGACGGCCCAGTTCGAGCACACCCTCGTGGTGACGGCCGACGGCAGCGAGATCCTCACGCTGCCCTGAGTCAGTGGCTCGTGGCCTTCTTGTAGCAGCGCACCGAAAGCGGCACGAAGATCGCCAGCAGCAGCGCGATCCACAGCACCGACGCCAGGAGCGCGTGCTGCATCGGCCAGACGTCGCGCGGCGGGAGGGCCGCGCTCGTGTTGCCGAACAGCTCCCGCGCCGCCTGCGTGATCGCCGAGACCGGGTTCCAGTCCGCGATCGCCCGCAGCGGGCCGGGCAGCCGGCCGCTGTCGACGAACGTGTTGGCCAGGAACGTCAGCGGGAAGACGACCACCATCGACACGTTGTTGAACACCTCGGGCTTGCGCACGGCCAGCCCGAGCGCGCCCATCACCCACGACAGCGCATAGGAGAAGGCCAGCAGCAGGACGATCCCGCCCAGCGCCTCGAGCACGCTCGTGTGGATGCGCCAGCCGACCAGCAGGCCGACCAGGCCCATGATGAGCAGGCTCGCCGTGCTGAGGATGAGGTCCGCGGTGGTCCGCCCGATCAGCACGGCGGCGGGCGACATCGGCAGTGAGCGGAACCGGTCGATGATGCCCTTCTGCAGGTCGTCGGTCAGTCCGTAGCCGGTGACGATGCCGCCCATCGCCACCGCGAGGGTGAAGATCCCGGGCAGCATGAACTCGCGGTACGACAACCCGGGGACGTCGATCACGCTGCCGAACACGTAGCCGAAGAGCAGCACGAACATCACCGGCGTGAACACGAGGGACCCGAGCAGGTCCAGCGACCGGAAGATCTTGATCGAGTTGCGCTTGGCGATCGTCACGCCGTCGGTGACGGCCATCTGCACCGCGTTCATCACACGGCCTCCTTCACGGTCTCGGCCACGTCGTGGCCGGTCAGGGTGAGAAAAACGTCGTCGAGGGTCGGGCGGCGGAGGCCGACGTCGCGGACGTCGACGCCGTCGGCGGCGAGCAGCGCCAGCGCTTCGGTAAGCGCTTTCGCGCCGTGGGTCACGGGCACGGTGAGGCGGAAGCCCTCGGCCTGCGGCTCACCGCCGCCCAGCCCGGCCAGCGTCCGCCGGGCCACGGCGACGTCGTCGTGCGTGCCGACGGTCAGCTCGATCCGCTCGCCGCCGACGAGGTCCTTGAGCTCGTCGGCGGTGCCGCGGGCGATCACGCGCCCGTGGTCGATGACGGCGATGCTGTCGGCCAGCCGGTCGGCCTCTTCGAGGTACTGCGTGGTCAGCAGCAGCGTGGTGCCGCCGGCGACCAGTTCGGTGATGACGTCCCACAGCTCGGTGCGGGCCCGCGGGTCGAGCCCGGTGGTGGGCTCGTCGAGGAACAGCACCGGCGGGTTCGCCACCAGCGCTCCGGCCAGGTCGAGCCGGCGCCGCATGCCGCCGGAGTAGCCCTTGACCGGGCGGTCGGCGGCGGCGTCCAGGCTGAACCGGGCCAGCAGTTCCCGGCCGCGTGCCTTGGCCCGCTTGGTGCCCAGGTGGTAGAGCCTGCCGACCATCTCGAGGTTCTCGGCCCCGGTCAGCTCGAGGTCGACGGCGGCGTACTGCCCCGACGCGCCGATGTGCGTACGCAGCTGCTGCGCGTCCTTCACGACGTCGAACCCGGCGACCGTCGCACGGCCCGCGTCCGGCTGCTGGAGTGTCGTGAGGATCTGGACGGTGGTGGTCTTTCCGGCGCCGTTCGGCCCGAGCACGCCGAGCACCGTGCCTTCCGGCACCCGCAACGACATCTCGTCGAGCGCGGTGACCTTCCCGTACTTCTTGACCAGTCCCTCGGCCACGATGGCGTCTGACATGGATCTTCCCCTTTGCGTGTGCGGAGTCTTCAGGCGCGGCGGATGACGATGTCGCCGGTGTAGGTGTGGGCCTTGACCTCGACGGTCTCGGTGCTGGCACCGGGGCCGTCGGTGGCGCTGAGCGTGTTGCGCACGCTGCCGGTCAGCGAGTTGAGCTCGAGCCACGCGGCGCTGCCCTCGCGGATGCCGACCTCGATCTCGCCGACGGCGGTCTCGAGGACGACGCGGTCGCGGATGACCTCGCCGATCCGGATGTCGCCGGACGCGGTCTTGGCGTGCACGCCCGCGTGGGCGACGTCGACGAGGATGTCCCCGTTGGCGACGCTGACGCGCAGGTCGCCGGTCACCTCGCCGACGCGGGTCTCGCCGTTGGAGTTCTTCAGCACGGCGGTGCCGTCGATCTCGCGGATCCGCAGCTCGCCGGAGCCGGTGTGGACCTCGGCGTGCCCGGTGGCGCGGTCGACGGTGACGTCGCCGGTGGCGGTGCTCGCCTCGATCACGGCGGCTTCGTCGAGGTGGATGTCGCCGACGGAGGTCTTGAGCCGGCTGTCCCCGATGCGGCCGCCGACGCGGAAGTCGCCCATCGCGGCGGTACCGCGGATCCGGGAGCCGGCCGGCAGCTCGACGGTGATGTGCAGGGCGCCGGCCTTGCCCCAGAGCTTGGTGACGTACTTCGGGCCCTTGACCAGCAGCTCGCCGCCGGCGAACTCGACGTGGGTCCGGGCCACGGCCTTGACGTCCTCGCCGTCGGTCGGGTCGGCGGGTTCGATCTCGACGGTGGTCTCCGCACGCTCGCTGGCGACGATCCGGACGTCCGCGACGCTCACGTCGATCGTGGCCGTGATCGGCTCGGGGGTGGGGAAAACAGGCATGGCTGCGCCCTCCTGGGGTGCTCGGGTGGCGTCTCCGCAGGTCGGAGACGTGAAGGAAGGGGGGGAGTTACTGAACCCAGCCGGTGTACTTCTCACCGAAGGCCGAGCGGCGCGGCGGCGGCTGGCTCCGGCCGGGGCCGAGCGCGCTGTTCGCGGCCCGGACGAGCCAGGCGTTGATGGAGATCCGGTCCCTGGCCGCGGCTTCTTCGACGCGCTGCTTGAGCTGCTCGGGCAGGCGCAGGTTGATCCGCGCGACGGCGCCGTCGTCGGGCTCCGGCGGGGGCGGTGGTGCCTCGGCGGGTGCGGGTTCGGGTGGGGTGGGCAGCGAAACGGCGAACTCGGCCTCGCGGCGGCGAAGGCGCACTTCGACGGAGCCGGGAGCGAGGTCGCGGGTGATCTCGTCGGTCGCGGCCGAAAGCACGTCGAGCAGGGTGAGCCGGATCGCCGATTCGAGCGGCGCGGTGAGCCGCTCGGCGAGAGCGACGGCTTCCTCGCCCGCCGCTTCGGCGGCGACCGCGAGCTCCCGGCGGAGTTCGTCCACGAAGGGCGTCAGGTCCATGGCATTACTGTGGCACTGCAGTGGTGCCACGACAACCCTGAAATGGCACCCTTAAGGGTCAGAAGTGGTGCCATCAGGTCCGAAAGTCCAGGTCAGGAGCGTTCGACGCGCTCCAGGAGCTCGTCCAGGAAGCCGCAGGCCTCGGCCGCCGCGCGATCGGGATCGCGCCGGGCGATGGCTTCGGCAAGACCTTCGTGGCCGATCTCCGGAACGTGCTCGACGCCCGGCGTGATGCTCGACGTCGCCGCGATGCTCGCCGTGATGACCTCGGTGAGGCCGCGGTGGAGCTCGGTGAGCAGTCCGTTGTGCCCGGCGCGCACGACCGCCGAGTGGAACTCGGCGTCGGTGCGCGCGAAGTCCTCCCAGCGCCGTTCGCGCAGCTCGACCTCGCGGCGGACCAGCAGCGACCACAGCTCCGCCACCTCCTCCTCGGTGCGCGACAACGCGGCGAGGCGGGCGCCTTCGGCTTCGAGGGTGCGCCGGACCTGCAGGACCTCGCGCAGCTCGTCGCCGCAGAGGCGGCGGATCGCGCCGGACACCTCGCTGGTGGCGCGCACGTAGGTGCCGTCGCCCTGGCGGACTTCGAGCAGGCCCGTGTGCGCGAGCGCGCGTACGGCTTCGCGGATGGTGTTGCGCCCGACGCCGAGCTGTTCGCCGAGCTCGGCTTCGGTCGGGATGCGCTTGCCGAGGGGCCATTCGCCCTCCGCGACGGCGGTGCGCAGCTGCTCGATGACCTGGTCGACCAGGCCGGCCCGCCGGGTGGTGGCCAAAGGCACAGGAGTTATCCCTTCATCCAATCATCCTACGTATGCGATAGTAGCGGTCATGCGCGTCGAACACCGTGAATCCGCCCTGGAACCCGAGCTGGACGGCGCCATCGAGGTCCGGACGCCGGGCGTGGTCGCCGCCGGCGCGCTCCTCGCGGTCGCGGTGGTGCTCACCGCCCTCAACCTGCGCCCGGCGATCACCGGGGTCGGGCCCATGCTCGAAGAAATGCGCGCGGACCTGGGCACCTCGGGAGTCTGGGCGGGCGTGCTCACGACGTTGCCGACGCTCTGCTTCGCCGGTGCCGGGCTGGCCGCGCCGCTGCTGGCCCGCCGGGCCGGGATCGGCTCCGCGATCGCGCTCGCGCTGGCCACGATCGCGGCCGGGCTGGTCCTGCGCGTGGTCGACGGCCCGGCCGTGGTGCTCGGCGGGACGCTCGTCGCCACCGCCGGGATCGCCCTGATCAACGTGCTCATCCCGGTGGTCATCAAGGACTCCTTCCCGGCCCGCATCGGCGTCATGACCGGCGTCTACACCGCGGCCCTGCAGGGCGGCGGCGCCCTCGGGTCGGCGGTGACCCCGCAGCTCGGCGACACCTTCGGCGGCTGGCGCCCGGCGCTGGGCACCTGGGCGGTGGTGGCCGTCGTCGCGCTGGTCGCGTGGATTCTCGCAGCCCGCGGCACCGGCCGGACACCGCGTCACGCCGACGCCGCCGACGCCGGCCGGTCGCTGCTGCGCAACCGGCTCGCCTGGGTCGTCACGGCCTTCTTCGGCCTGCAGGCGTTCTACGCCTACGCCGCGATGGGCTGGTTCCCGCAGGTGCTGATGGACGCCGGAGTGCCGCGCGACGAAGCCGGCCTGCTGTTCGGCCTGGTCTCGCTGATCGCCGTGCCCATCAGCCTGGTCGTCGCGCCGATGGCGGCCCGCCAGCGCGGCCAGGGCTTGTGGATCGTCACCCTCGGCGTCTTCGGCTTCGCCGGGACGACCGGGCTGATGCTCGCGCCGTCGTGGTCGCCGCTGCTGTGGAGCCTGCTGGTCGGGCTCGGGATGAGCGTGTTCTCCCTGGCTCTGACGGTGATCGCGTTGCGCGCCCGCACCGGCGCCGACACCGCCCGCCTGTCCGGGATGGCGCAGGGCTTCGGCTACCTGTTCGCCGCGCTGGGGCCGTTCCTGTTCGGCCTGCTGCACGACGTCGCGGGTGGCTGGCAGGTGCCGCTGGCGATGCTCCTGGCGTTGCTGCTCGTCCAGATGGTGTTCGGCGCGCTCGCCGGCCGCCGCCGGTTCGTCTGATTCTACTGTGCCGTTCGTCAAGAATCCGACCACAGTCACGGCCGGACGGCTTTCGTGGCAACGGTTGCCTGCCACTCGGCGGCCGGCCTGCTTTTGGCCGGATTCTTAACTGTTAACGGCGTTCGTCCGGCCTGGGCCGCTTAAGATCACCGGGTGGCCGTGCCGTCGCCGGACCTCGGGACGTTGCTGCGCGTGGGCCCGTTCGACGCCGCCCTGCGCGCGGCGATCCGCGCTCGCGGCCTGAGTCTCGACCGGCTGCGCGAGCACCTGCGGGCCCGCGGCGTCACGGTGACGACGGCGACGCTGAGCTACTGGCAGTCCGGCCGCAGCCGCCCCGAGCGGCGGGACTCGGTCCGCGGCCTGCGTCAGCTCGAAGCCGTTCTCGAGGTACCGGAAGGTTCTCTGGTCGCCTTGCTCGGGCCGCCGCGGGCGCGCCGGTCCTCGCTCGCGGAGATCGGGCGGTTCTGGCCGGACGGCCGGCGCATCGACGCCGCCGTGTCCGATGTGGACATCCGCTGGGACGAGCGGCTGACCCGGCTCGGCCAGCACGACGTGGTTGTCGTCGGCCCCGGCCGTGAGGAACTGGAGATCCGGTCGCGGCAGGTGCTGCGTGCGGAAGCCGACGGCCCGGACCGGTGGGTGGTGATCCTGCACCTCGACGAGCACGACCGGCCGCTGCCGGAGCTGCGCGACCTGCGCGGCTGCCGGGCGGGCCGCAGCGTGCACCGGCCCGGGGACGGCCTGCTCGTCGTCGAACTGCTCTTCGACAGGCCGCTGCGGCGCGGCGAAACGGTGCTCACCGAGCACACGCTCGTCAACAAAGCGCCGCACCCGGTCGCGACGAACTACGAACGCAAGTTCCGGCTGCCGGTCCGCGAATACGTGCTCGAAATCCGGTTCTCGCCTGAGGCGGTTCCGGCGGTGTGCCGCCGGTTCGCCGAACCGGGTGAAGCAGCCGACGTCGTCCCGGAATCCGGTGCGGTGCACGGGGTCGCGCTGAACTTCGGCCCCGGCCGGTACGGCTTCGAATGGGACTGGCCCGCCAGTTAACTGTTAAGGACTTCCGGATCTTCAATTCGGTCTTTCCCGCGTTCTAAGGTCTGCGCACTCCACTCGCCGATCCGAGGAGAAACCGATGCGCAGATTCGTTTCCGTCGCGAGCGTGGCCGCGTTGGCCGCGCTCGGACTGGGCGTCACCCCGGCCCAGGCGGCGCCACCGCCGAGTCACCCGCAGGCCGAGGTGGACGGCGTGGCCACCGCCTTCGGGCTCACCGCGGACCAGGCCCGGGCCCAGCTCGCGGCCCAGGACGACGCTCACCGGGTGGCCGCGGCCCTGCCCGCCGCGGTGCGCGCGGCCTCGGCCGGGCAGTGGTTCGACGCGGCCACCGGGAAGCTGACCGTCGCCGTGACGTCGGCCGCCGACGCCGGCCGGGTCGCCGCCGCGGGAGCCGTCGCGAAGGTCGTGACGCGGAGCCAGGCGGACCTGGACCGCACCGACGCCGCCGTCCGCTCGCTGGTCGGAGCGGGCGTGCCGGGCGTCTACGGCTGGGGTGTCGACGTCCGCGGCAACGACGTCGGCGTCGACGTCGACCGCACGAAGAAGACCGCCGCGACCGAAAGCTTCCTTTCCCGGGTGAAGGATCTCGGCGTCCGGATCACCGAGACGCCGACCTCGCCGCGGCAGCAGTCGGGCACGATCCAGACCGGCAACCCGTGGTGGCCGGGCAGCGAGAGCAACTGCTCGGTCGGCTTCCCGGCCACGGATTCCGGCGGTGCCAAGCACTTCCTCACCGCGGGCCACTGCACGAACGACCGTGACCAGGCCGCGTACGGCGCTTCGGGCCAGCAGAACAGGCTCGGCACGTCGAACGTCGGCGGCACACACAGCGTGAACGCCCGCGAAGGCGACATGGGCGTCGTCGCGGTGACGGAAGCGGGCTGGACCCTGTCCGCGTCGGTCAACACCTGGGGCGAGCCGGCGGTCACGCTGTCCGGCGCGGCCGAGGCGATGGTCGGCGACCGCGTCTGCCATTCCGGCAACACCTCGCACTGGCAGTGCGGCGAGGTCAAGTACACGCACAAGTCCGTCGACTACGGCGGCGGCCTGGTCATCGACGACCTGACCTGGACGACGGCGTGCTCCCTCGGCGGCGACTCGGGCGGCGGCTGGCTGCTCGGTGACAAGGCCACCGGCCTGCACGACGGCGGCCCGTCGAAGTGCGTCGACAACCCGAGTGACGGCGACCTCTCCCTGTTCCAGCCGGTGCTCGAGGCGCTGACCAGGTGGCAGCTCACGCTGGTGACCGGCAGCGGCGACACGACCCCGCCGAGCGCGCCCGCCAACCCGCGCGTCACCGGCTCGACAACCACCAGCGTGTCCCTCGCCTGGGACGCGTCGACCGGCGACGCCACCGCGTACGACGTCTACAACGGCTCCGCGCTCGCCACGAGCGTCGCGGGCACCACCGCCACGGTCACCGGGCTCTCGCCGGACACCGCGTACACCTTCACGGTCAAGGCACGCGACGTCGCGGGGAACGCGTCTCCCGCGAGCGCGGCCGTCACCGCGCGCACGCAGGCCGGGGGCGGCGGTCGGACTCTCACCAACGGCACGGACTACCCGATCCGCGACTACCAGCAGGTGTTCAGCCCGATCACGTCCACCCTGACCGGCCAGGCGGCCACACCGCTTTCCGTCGCGGTCACGCTGCGGCACACCTGTGCCGAAGACCTCGGAGTCACGCTCCTCGACCCGAACAGCCGGGCGTACGCGCTCAAGTACAGCGGCGGCGGCAGCACGTGCACGGTGTGGAACGGCACTCGCACGTTCACCGTCCCGGCAACCGCTCCGGCGGGCGGCCGGTGGCAGCTGCGCGTGACCGACTACGGGCCCGGCGACACCGGCACCCTGGACAGCTGGTCGATCACGCTCTAGGGACTCCCGCGGGCCGGGCGGTCGCCCCGCCCGGCCCGCGGTGACTCAGTCCAGGGGCAGGTTGAGCAGGGCGTTCTCGACCAGCTCCGGCATCGCCGGGTGGATCCAGTACTGCCCGCGCGCCATCGAGCGCGCGTCCAGGCCGAAGCTCATCGCCTGGATCAGCGGCTGGATCACCGACGACGCCTGCGGCCCGATGATGTGCGCGCCGAGCAGCTGGCCGGTCGCGGGGTCGGCGAGGAGCTTCGCGAAACCCGTCGTGTCCTCCATCGCCCAGCCGTACGCGATCCCGGCGTAGTCCTGCTTCGAAGTGACGTAGGAGACGCCCTTCGCGCGCGCCTTCTGCTCGGTGAGCCCGACGGAGGCGACCTGCGGGTGGGTGAACACCGCGTGCGGCACGAACCGGTGATCGGCCTTGATCCGCTCGTCCGGGTGCAGCAGGTTGTGCTGCACCACGCGGGATTCGTGGTTCGCGACGTGCTTCAGCTCGTGCGGCGAGGAGAGGTCGCCGAGCGCGTAGATGCCCTCGACCACGGTCTCCTGGTAGTCGTCCACCACGACGTGCCCACTGTCCAAAGTGGTCACTCCGGTGGCGGCGACGTCGAGCAGGTCGGAGTTCGGCTTCCGGCCGGTGGCGATCAGCAGGAGGTCGGCCTCGACGGTTTCCGCGCCCTGCGGGCCTTCGAGGTCCAGCGCGACGCCGCTGTCGGTCTTGCGCGCCCGCACGGTCTTGCGGTCCAGGCGGACGTCGAAGCGTTCCGAAGCCAGCTCGGTGAAGCGCGCGCTGACGTCCTCGTCTTCCGAGCGCAGCAGCCGCCCGGAGCGGTTGACCAGCGTGACCTGCACGCCGAAGGACGCGAAGACGTGCGCGAACTCGGCCGCGATGTACCCGCCGCCGAGGATGACGATGCGCTCGGGCAGCTCGTCGAGGCGCATCACCGTGTCGGACGTGTGGTAGTCGACGTCGCTCAGGCCCGGGATGTCCGGGATGACCGGGCGCCCGCCCGCGGCGAGCACGAACTGGTCGGCGGTGAGCACCTCGTCGGTGCGGCCGTCGGAGAAGCTGACGCGCAGCTCCTTGTGCCCGGTGAAGCGGCCGGTGCCCTCGTAGACGTCGACGTTCTTGTTGTCCTCGTGGCTGCGGCGGTACTCCGCGCCGCCCGCGGCGATCGGGTCGATCCGGCCGAAGATCCGGTCGCGGATGTCGCGCCAGCGCACGCCCTTCAGCTCTTCGTCGACGCCGTACTTCGCGCTGTGCGAAGGCGTGTACGCGACGTCGGCGGCGTACACGAACATCTTCGTCGGGATGCAGCCGACGTTCAGGCAGGTGCCACCGAAGGTGCCCTTCTCCACGATCGCCGTCTTCTTGCCGGCGAAGTCCGGGCCGAGGATGGAGTTCCCCGATCCCGTCCCGACGATCACCAGGTCGTAGTGGGGCACTGCATCCTCCGCGGGGTCGGTTCCGGTCGTTCACCCTAGCCAACCGTCGCCGCGAAGCGCGTGTTCCCGCCTGTGCTTAACGTCGTATTACGTGCTCAGTGGCCGTTGCCGGTGAAGTGCATCCGGTCCTTCGGGCTGGTCCAGGCACCGCCCCAGCTCCACCCGATCGCCGCGAACGCGCGCACGGTCGCGTCCCCGGCCAGGACCATGCCCGGACGGCGGTTCGCGCGGTCGAGGTAGGCCGAGGCCAGCTCGGGCAGCACGAGCGCGCCCTGGGTGTAGGGGTTGCAGAACGGGTTGACGTCCACCGCGAGCCCGTACGCGTGCGCCGACCAGCTGGTCTGCCCGCGTGCCGGGCGGCAGACGAACGCGCTGGTCGAGTTGCCGTCGCCGGTCGGCGGCGCGGTCAGCTCGGCCGGGCTGGTCACGCGCATCTCCTCCAGCGGGAAGCGCGCGGCGAAGAGCTGCCCGAAGACCTGGGTGATGCCGGTGGCGCCTTTCGCGTTGACCAGCATCTCGCCGGTGTGCGCGCGGCCGTCGAACCCGCGGAAGGACATCGTCAGGTAGCGCAGGTCGGCGGACTTGACCGGGCAGGCCGGCTGCCAGGTGCTGCGCGCGAGGACGTCGGCGGGCACCGCGCTGATCGTCGCGTGGTACGCACCGTCGGCCGGCGGCGGTAAGACGTCTTTTGTCGGAAGTGCCCGGTTCACCAGTTCGGGTGGCGTCGGCTCGATCTCCCCGAAGCCGCCGGGGCCGAGGGGGAGCGGACGGGCACCCACCTGCCAGGTGACGGCGGGCGCTTTCGCCGCCGCCGGCGGCGCCGAAGTCACCGGGGCGGGGGGTTTGGCCACCGCGGTCGGGGCCGGCGTCGCGGCCACCGGCTGCGGGCTCTGCGGGACTTCCGACGTGCAGGCGCCCAGCGTGAGAGCCAGGAGCGTGCCGCACGCCGCCGTCGCTGTCGGTCGCATCGAATCAGCTTGACAGAAGCGTTCGGTGAGCGCGGAGTCCACCCGTTTCAGTGACACCGTTTCGGGCCCACTCCGATTAGGGTATTCAGCGCCGCTCGTTCACGCACCGGAGTCATCCGGGTGCCGAGCGCTCTGACTTGTGCTGTTCGCTCGTGTTGATTTGAAAGAGGGGGAACGACCCATGTCCGTGAAGTCCCGCCGATCCCTGCTGCTCGTGAGCGGCGCGCTCCTCGCGGTCGCCGCGGCCGCCGTCCCGGTGGTGGTCGGCACGGCGTCGGCGGACCCGGCGTCCGCCAACCAGCCGCGGATCGTGGGCGGTGACAAGGCCTCGCTCTCCGATCACCCGTACGCGGTGTACCTGACCGACGCGGGCGGCAACCAGTTCTGCGGCGCCGTCATCGTCAGCTCGACGGCGGTCGCGACGGCCGCGCACTGTGCCAAAGCGGTGGGGAAGTCGGACGTCCGCGTGGTGGCCGGCCGGGAGGACAAGCGCACCGACGACGGTGACGTGCTGAGCGTGTCGAAGGTCTGGATCAGCAAGGGCTACACCGACCCGACGCAGGGCGACGACATCGCGGTCCTGACCGTCCGCGGCCAGTTCAACTACCGGCCCGCGAAGCTGCCCGGCAACGGTGACGCGGCGTCGTACAGCGCGGGCACGAAGGCGACGGTGCTCGGCTGGGGCCGCGTCGCCGACGGCGGCGACCGGTCCGACTACCTGCGCAGCGCCCAGGTCCCGGTGGTCTCGGACAGCGCCTGCCGCTCCGACTACTCGGTGTACGACCAGAAGACGATGGTCTGCGCGGGCTACCCCGAGGGCGGCATCGATGCCTGCCAGGGCGACTCCGGCGGCCCGCTCGTGGTGGGCGACACGCTGATCGGGATCGTGTCCTTCGGCGACGGCTGCGGCAAGGCGGGCAAGCCGGGGGTCTACACGCGCGTCTCGGCGTACACCGACGACATCGAGGCCCAGGCCAAGCCGCGCCTCTTCTAGTCGTGGTAAGCAGGGGGCATGCCGACCCTGCACGACGCGACCGGGCCCGAGCTGACCGCCGCCCAGCTCCACGACATCCTCCGCCTGCGCGTGGACGTGTTCGTGGTGGAGCAAAAGGCGGCGTACCCCGAGCTGGACGGCCGTGACCTGCGGCCAGACACCCGCCACCTGTGGTTCTCGGACGCCAGTGGAGTGCTGTCATACCTGCGGGTCCTGGCGGATCCGGGCGGCGTCCGCCGCATCGGCCGCGTGGTGACGGCGCCCTCCGCCCGCGGCCGGGGCCTGGCGGCCCAGCTGATGGACGCGGCCCTGCTCACCCCGGGCGAGTACGTCCTGGACGCGCAAACGTACGTCCAGGGCTTCTACGCGCGCTACGGCTTCGTCCCGGAAAGCGCGGAGTACGAGGACGAAGACGGAATCCCGCACATCACCATGCGCCGCCTCCCGCAGTAATCGGCGTGATCAGAGAGTCGACACGCGTGATCGAAAGGTCGACACGCGTGACTGGAGGGACGACACGGAGAGCGGCCCGCGGTGAAGTCGTGTCGACCCTCTGATCACGCGTGTCGACTCCTCAATCACGCGTGTCGACCCTCTGGGCACGGCTCAGGCGGTCGCACCCCGAGGCGCCGTCGCCGTGATCACCTTCACCGCGCGGTCCACATCGGACTCCGTGAGGTCGGCCCGCGCGGTCAGCCGCAGCCGCGAGATGCCGTCCGGCACCGACGGCGGCCGGAAGCACCCGACGCGGATGCCCTGCTCCGCGCACGCCCCCGCCCACGCGACAGCCGCCTCCGCGGACGGCGCCTGAACCGAGATCACGGCCGCGTCCGGCAGGCTCGCCTTCAGCCCGGCCGCCTGCAACGACATCGCCAGGTTGCCCGCGTTCTCCAGCACCTTCCCCGCCAGCCCCGGCTCCTCCTTCAGCGCGTGCAACGCGGCCAGCGCGGCGGCGGCGCTCGCGGGCGCCAAAGCGGTGTCGAAGATGAAGCTGCGAGCCGTGTCCACCAGGTGCTTGATCACGCGACGCGGCCCCAGCACCGCCCCGCCCTGGGCGCCGAGGGACTTCGACAGCGTCAACGTCGTGACGACGTCGGGCGCGCCCGACAGCCCGGCCGCGTGGACGGCGCCCCGGCCGCCGTCGCCGAGGATGCCGAAGCCGTGTGCGTCGTCGACCAGCATCGCCGCGCCGTGCGAACGGCAGATCCCGGCCAGCTCGGCGAGCGGGGCGAGGTCGCCGTCGACCGAGAACACCGAGTCGGTCACCACCAGCGCCCGCGGTTTCCGCCGGGTCGCCAGCGCGTTCTCGATCGCCGACGGCGTCGCGTGCGCGACCGCGGCGACGTCGGCCCGCGAGAGCCGGCAGCCTTCGATCAGCGACGCGTGGATGTACTTGTCGGTGACGATCGCGGACTCGGACCCCGACAGCGCCGTCACCGCTCCGAGGTTCGCGGCGAAGCCGGAGGAGAACACCAGCGCCGCCTGCACGCCGCAGAACCGGGCGAGGTCCAGTTCCAGCTCGGTGTGCAGCTCGGTGGATCCGGTGACCAGCCGGGAGCCGGTCGACCCGGCGCCCCAGCGCAGCGCGGCGGCCGCGGCGGCCCCGGCGACGCGCTTATCGCGGGCCAGCCCGAGGTAGTCGTTGCCGGCCAGGTCCAGCTCGTCCGTCTTCGCGGGACGCGGGCGCAGCTGCCGCACGAGCCCCGCGTTCGCCCGCTTCTCCGCCTCGGTGTCGAGCCAGTCGAAAACCTCTTCGGGCGGGAGAGCCGGCGGCGTAGTCACGTCCCGCAGTCTCCCACCCGGGCTCCGCGCGGCCGGGAAGCGGGCCCGGAAACGCCGGAAGCCCCGGACCGAGGTCCGGGGCTTCCGAAAACTTCCGAGCAGACGATCAGCTGTCGTAGCCGCGACGCGGGCCACGGCTCGGGCGGCCGTAGCCACCGCCGTTGCCCGAGCGCGGCTGACGGCTGCGGCCACCGAAGCCGGCGGGACGGCCTTCACGGTTGCCGGCACCCTCACGGGAGCCCTGGTGGTACCCGCCGCGGTCGCCCCCGCGGTCACCACGGTCGCCGCCGTAGGTGCCGCGGTCGCCGCCACGGTCACGGTCGCCGCGGTAGCCGCCGCGACCCGAACCGCCGAAGCCACGGTCGCCGCCGCGGAAACCGCCGCCACCGCGACGCGGGTTCTCGCGCCGACGCTCGATGACCGGCTCGCCGCTGGGCTCCTGGGCACCGGTGATGCGGGTCAGCGCTTCGTCACCCGGACGGACCATCGTGGACTCGGCGCGGACGCCGGCCCGGTCGGTCATCCGCTTGACCATGCGGCGCTGGTCGTTGGTGACCAGCGTGACGACGACACCGGACGCCCCGGCGCGCGCCGTGCGGCCCGCGCGGTGGAGGTAGTCCTTGTGGTCGGCCGCCGGGTCGACGTGCAGCACCAGCGAGATGTTGTCGACGTGGATGCCGCGCGCGGCGACGTCCGTGGCGACGAGCACCGGCGAGTGGCCTTCCTTGAAGTCGGCCAGGACGCGGTTGCGCTGCCCCTGCGTCTTGCCGCCGTGCAGGGCCTGCGCGTTCACGCCCTGCTCGCGCAGGCGCTCGGTGAGGCGGTCGACGTGGTGCTTGGTCCGCACGAACATGATCGTGCGGCCCTCGCGGGCGCCGATCTGCGTGATGATGTCCTGCTTGTCCTGGTGCGACACCTGGAGCACGTGGTGGTCCATGGTGTCGACGCTCGCGGTCGACGGCGCGACCGAGTGCGTGACCGGGTCGGTCAGGTACTGCCGGACCAGGCGGTTGACGTCACCGTCGAGCGTCGCCGAGAACAGCAGCCGCTGCCCACCCGGCGGGGTGAGGTCCATGATCTCGCGGACCTGCGGCATGAAGCCCATGTCCGCCATCTGGTCGGCCTCGTCGAGCGCGATGAAGTTGCAGTCGCCCAGGTGCGCGGTGCCCTGCCGGACGTGGTCCGACAGCCGGCCCGGGGTGGCGATCAGCAGGTCGACGCCGCGGGAGAGCGCGTCGGCCTGACGGGCGAACGCCATGCCGCCGACGGCCGTGCGGCACCACAGGCCGAGCGACTTGGCCAGCGGGGTCAGCGAGTCGGCCACCTGCATGGCCAGCTCGCGGGTCGGGACGAGGATCAGCGCGCGGGGGCGCTTCGGGCGGGCCTTGCCGTCGGCGAGCCGGGCCAGCATGGCCAGGCCGAAGGCGAGGGTCTTGCCGGAGCCGGTCTGGGCGCGGCCCAGCACGTCGCGGCCGGCCAGGGCGTCCGGGATGGTCGCGGACTGGATCGGGAAGGGGCTGGTGATGCCCGCGTCGGCCAGCGCGCGGAGCAGCGGCTCCGGCAGGCCGAGCTGGGCGAAGGTCTTGGTGGCCACGGTCTCGACTGCGTCGTCGCGCAGCATGTCCCCACCGGCGGGGCGCTGACGCGGCCGACGGTCGGGACGGTCCGCGTGCGCGGACGTCGAGGAAGGGCCGGAGTTGAACGTGACGGTCACAAATGCCTCTCGGACACGGTTCGTCACAAGGAGGCCCGGGCTCCCCGCGCGCAGGCAGGGCAAGATGGTGTGCAGTGGGCGTTCACAGGGACGGACCCGGCACACTGTGTCTTGCGCTTTCTTGACACTGCGCGCCGCTTGGGGGGTTACGGATCACCGCGAGCCATTCGGTGGCTCTGGAGGCGACGGACACCAACTCATCCACGCCGCCGGTTGCGGTCTGAATCGATAGTACCTGAGGGTGGGCTGGTCCTCCGCATGGAGGTGACCGGTTGTGGGCGGCGTCGCAGGCGTGTTCCACGCCACACCCGCGACGCCGCCGCGAGATCACCCGAGCCCGGCGGCGGAAAAGAGCTCCGCCAGCAGGTCGTCGGTCTTCGTCACGTGCTCGCCGAGGCCGCGGCCGTGGAACCAGCCGGCGAGGTTGCGCACGTCCCGCGCGAGGAACTCGACGCCGGCGGGGTTGGCGACGACGTCGACCACCTGCGGCAGGTCGATCACCACCAGCCGGCCCCGGTGCACCAGCAGGTTGTACGCCGAGAGGTCGCCGTGCGCGAGGCCTTCCGAAGCGAGCAGCTCCAGCGCCGCGGTGGCCTGGAACCACAGGTCGGTCAGCTCGTCCGGCTCCGGGCGCACCTGGGCCAGCCGCGGCGCGGCCGTCCCGTCGTCCTCGCCGAGGAACTCGAGGAGCAGCTCGGTGCCGTTGCGCTGCACCGGGTACGGCACCGGCGCGCCGAGCGTCCACAAGCGACTCAACGCGGCGAACTCCGCGACGGTCCACTGTTCGGCGATCAGGTTGCGGCCGAACGCGCTGCGGTGCTCGATCGCGCGCATCTCGCGGGAGCGGCGCATCCGCCGTCCTTCGAGGTAGCCCGCGTCGCGGTGGAACAGCTTGTGTTCGTCGCTGCGGTAGCGCTTCGCGGCGAGCAGCGTGCCGGGGGTGCCGGGCAGGCCGCGCCGCAGCAGGTGGACGTCGGCCTCCTTTCCGGTCTTGAGGACGCCGAGGTCGGTGTCGACGGCGGCGAGCTCGGTGACGACCCAGTCGGGCCGGGGGAGCGGGCCGTGTTCGGCGTCGTCCCAGGTGGACCAGCGGTCGGCGCCGTCCGGCAGCTGGGTTTCGGTGTAGGCGTCGTCGCGGAGCTTGGCGAGCCGGACGCGTTCGCCTTCGGTGAGCCGGCCGCGGCGGGCCGGTTCGGGTTCGTCGTCGTACCGCGCGCGGCGGTTCGGCCGTTCGCGGGTTTCCTCGTCGAACCGTCCGCGGCGAGCGGGACGCGGGTCTTCGAAGCGCGTGCTCCGGTGTGCAGGGCGCGCGTCGAAAAGATCGAAGTCATCGGAATCGTGCTGGCGCACTGGTGGGTTTCTCCTTGGTCAGGGATGCCCCACCGGGCGCGTGATCAGCCTCGGGGGGCGGGTGGGTGAGGGCGCGAGAAGGCCCGGACATCCATCACGACAGGCACCTCCCGGCTCTCGAACCCCGGCTCCCTGCCGGTTGCGTTCCAGCTTGCCGGACCGGTCCGGGGCCGCGCAACCGAATAGCGCGAAAGGACCGTTCGCGACGTTTCCTTGAATTCCACCCGCCGTCGTGGCCACGATGAACGGGCAGGCAACACCCGAGGAGGGGCGGATGGATTCCTACGACGTCGTGGTCGTCGGCGGTGGTCACAACGGGCTGGTGGCGGCCGCGTACCTGGCTCGGGCGGGCCGGTCGGTGCTCGTGCTCGAACGGCGCGGGGAGACCGGTGGCGCCGCCGTGTCGTTCCGCGCGTTCGACGGCGTCGACGTCCGGCTTTCGCGCTATTCCTACCTGGTCAGCCTGCTGCCGGCGAAGATCGTGGCCGACCTCGGCCTCGACGTGCGGCTGAAGCGGCGCCGGATGTCGTCCTACACACCCACGGGCGACTCGGGTCTCCTTGTCGACACGGGCGACGACGGCCGGACGGCGGAGTCGTTCCGCGCGGTCACCGGGTCCACATCGGACTTCGCCGCGTGGCGCCGGTTCTCGGAGCTGACCGGCGGTGTCGCCGAACGCGTCTTCGGCACGCTCACCGAGCCACTTCTGTCCGAAGTGGACTTCCGCTCGCGGGTGGGCGGCGCCGACGCGTGGTCGGTGTTGTTCGAGCGGCCGATCGGCGAGACGCTCACGTCCTGGTTCGGTGACGACACGGTCCGCGGCGTCGTGCTCACCGACGCGCTGATCGGCACGTTCGCCGCGGCGGGTGACGAGGACCTGCGGCAGAACAGGTGCCTGCTCTACCACGTGATCGGCGGCGGAACCGGCGACTGGGACGTCCCGGTCGGCGGCATGGGCGCGGTGACGAGCTCGCTGGCGGCGGTGGCCGCCGCGGCGGGCGCGCGGCTCGTGACCGGGGCGGAGGTGCTCTCGGTCGATCCGGACTGCGAGGTGCGCTACCGCCGCGACGACACCGAACACGTGGTTCGCGGCGGCCACGTCCTGGCGAACGTCGCACCGGCCACGCTGGCGCGGCTGCTGGGCGAGGAGCCGCCGGAGCGGTCGGAAGGCGCGCAGCTGAAGGTGAACATGGTGCTGTCCCGGCTGCCGAAGCTGCGCGACCCGCACGCGGACCCGGCGGAGGCGTTCGGCGGCACGTTCCACGTCAACGAGACGTTCAGCCAGCTGGAGACGGCCTACCGCGAGGCGGCGGCGGGGAAGATCCCCACGCTGCCGCCGTGCGAGATCTATTGTCATTCGCTGACGGACCCGTCGATCCTCGGGCCGGCCGAACGCGCGGCGGGCGTGCAGACGCTGACGTTGTTCGGCCTGCACATGCCGGCCCGCCTCTTCGAGGGGCGCAACGAAGAGGCGCGCGAAGCGGCGTTGCGCGCGACGCTGGCTTCGTTGAACAGCGTGCTGGCCGAGCCGATCGAGGACTGCCTGCTGACAGCGCCGGACGGGAAGCCGTGCGTGGAGGCGAAGACCCCACTCGACCTGGAGTCCGAGCTGGGTTTGCCGGCCGGGCACATCTTCCACCGCGACCTGGCGTGGCCGTTCGCGACGGACCCGGCCCAGGAGGGCAAGTGGGGAGTGGAGACACCCCACGAGCGCGTGCTGCTGTGCGGCGCGGGAGCGGTGCGAGGAGGTGGTGTCAGCGGCATCCCCGGCCACAACGCGGCGATGGCGGTGCTGGGTGTGGACGCCGGCTGAAGAGCGGGGCCGGCGTGCACCCGGCCGCCGCCCCGCAGTCCGGCGGTTCCCCGGTCAGGCTCGGGCGGCGTCATGCTCGGCGCACAGGCACCCGACACCCGGCTCGATCCACTCTTGTCCGGCCCACTCCGGATGGCGCTCGACGAGCACCGCCCGCACCTCGGCGGCGATGGTCTCCACGCCGAGACCCGAGTCTCGCCGGCGCCAGGTCTCGTCCCGCAGCTCGCTCAGGTAGTCACGGACGTCGGTGAGCACCGCGACGCCGCCGACCTCTCCGTGGCCGGGCACCACCACGCGGGGCCCGTCCGAAACCAGCCGGTCCAGGACCGAAAGCCACCCGGCGCCGGTGACGTCCGTGTCGTGCGGCGGGAACCACGGGAGGATCGCGAACTGCCCGGTCTCGGCCAGGTCGCCGGTGAACAGCACGCCCGCGTCCGGCACCTCGACGACCTGGTCACCGAGGGTGTGGCCCCGGCCCGTGGGCCGCAGCCGGACCGTCCGGCCGCCCAGGTCCAGCTCGTGCGAGCCGTCGTAGACCTCGTCCGGGACCGGGATCCGGACGTCCTCCAGGCGGGCCGCGATCGCCGGGTCCAAGCCTCGGAACATCCGGAGGTAACCCGCGCCCTTGGTGGTCAGGTCGTCCGCTTGGCCGCGGTTGACCAGGTAGGTGGCGGCACCGGCGAACACCTGCGCGCCGTAGGCGTGCTCCGGGTGGAAATGCGTTGTCGTCAAGAAGAGGCGGCGGCCGGCGGCCACCGACGTCGCGAACGCGAGCACCTCCGACGCGTTCGCGGTGCCCAGGCCCGTGTCGACGACCAGCACGGCCTCTGTGCCGCCGATGACGCCGATGTTGGGCACGAGGTCGACGCCGTGGTTCGGGATCACCAGCAGGTCCGGGGCGATTTCGCGGGCGCCGGCCACCTGGACGGCGGGATCGGTCATGTCGGTCATGACCCGATTCCACCGCCGGGGCACCGGCGCCGTCCAAGACCGATTTCGGTGCTCCGATACCCGGCGGACATCGTCGCCGGTCGCGGTTACTGTTCGGGGTTATGGGAGTCGATCAGGAACTGGTGGACGCGGCGATCGCGTTGGCGCGCGGCCGCTTCGGGGGGACACCGTGGTCCGGCGCGGCCGCGCTGCGTCTCGACGACGGCACGATACTGACGAGCACGGCACCGGAGTTCCCGAACCAGGGGGTCAGCCTGTGCCACGAAACCGGTGCGATCTGCGAAGCCTTCAAGCTGGACCGCCGCGTGACGGGCTCGGTGTGCGTCACCGCCGCCGACGAAGACCGCGGCTACTGGGTCCTGGCGCCCTGCGGGGTCTGCCAGGAACGGCTCTTCGCCCACGGCCCGGACGTCGAGGTCGCCGTGCCCGAGCCCGCCGACCCGCGCCGGTGGCGGGCGCTGCGGCTGCGGGACGTCCAGCCGCACTGGTTCGCGCGCGTCTTCCCCGACGACGTCTGGCCCTACGAGACCCGGCAGCCGAGCTGAGGTGGAGCTGCGCACGCTGCGGTACTTCGTGGCCGTCGCCGAAGAACTCCACTTCGGCCGGGCCGCCGCGCGGCTGCACATGAGCCAGCCGCCGCTGAGCCGTGCCATCAAGCAGCTGGAAGCCGACGTCGGGGCCGTGCTGCTGGTGCGGTCGGCCGCGGGCGTCGCGCTCACCCCGGCCGGCGCGGCCCTGCTCGAGGAGGCGCGCTCCCTCCTGGAGCAGGCCGAACGGGCGCGGGCGCGCGTGGCCGGAGTCGCGACGATCACCGTCGGCCTCCTCGCCGACAGCGCCGACCCGGACGCGACGCGGCTGGCCGACGCCTACCGCCGGCAGCACCCGGACGTCGAGGTCCGCGTCCGTGACACGGACCTGACCGACCCGACGTGCGGGCTGCGCGCCGGGCTCGTCGACGTCGCCCTGACCCGCGGGCCGTTCGACGAGACCGGCCTGACCGTGCACCGGCTGCGTGAAGACCGGGTGGGCGCGGTGCTGCGCGCCGACGATCCACTGGCCGGCCGCGACCACCTGGAGCTGGCCGAACTGGCCGGCCGGCGCTGGTTCCGGTTTCCGGACGGCACCGACCCCGTCTGGCAGGAGTACTGGCACGGCGGCGAACCCCGCGAGGGGCCGGTGGTACGCGCGGTGCAGGAGTGCCTGCAGGCCGTGCTCTGGAACGGGACCGTCGGGCTGATGCCGCTCGGCCACCGGCCGCCGGGCGAGCTGACCGTCGTCCCGGTCACCGACCTGGCGCCGAACCCGGTGGTCGTCGCGTGGAAGGACGCGAGCCCGCTGGTCCGGTCGTTCGCGGCGCTCGCGGCGGCGGCGTATCAGACGACCGGCGGGCGCCGGACGTCGTAGAGGTCCCAGTCCAGCTGCCAGAACGCGTCGATGCCGTGCTCGCGGATGTACTTCCGCTCGGTGTCGTGCACCGGGAAGCAGCCGGCGATGCTGATGGGCGCGCCGCCGATGTCGATCAGCGTGTACTGGTGCGCGTCGAGGCCCGCGGGCGCGCACACGGCGAAAGCGGTCATCCGGGACTCTGGCGCGATCGGCTCGCCGAAGTCGATCGTGTCGCCGTAGACGAACGGGCAGGTGCCCCGCAGCTGCTCGGCGAGGTAGCCGATGGCCAGCGCCCACACCGGGTCGTCGGACCGGACGCTGATCCACAGCTCGGGTTTCACGCCGTGCCACTCGGCGTGGTCGGCCAGCGAAAGGCCGTACGTCACCCCGGTCAGGTATCTCGGCTCCGGCTCGTCGGCGTAGACGAACGCGATGACGTCGTCGAGCCCGTCGTGGGTCGACGGGATCGGCTGCAGCCGGGGCTCGGTGCTCCCGGTCAGGGTGTCGAGATGGGCGACATACCGCTCGGCACGGCTCGGCATGGCGCGCAGCATACGGCCGCCCGCCCGGGGGCGCGGGGCAATCCCGGTGGCCCGGGCGCGGCACGGTCGGGCAGGGTGGGGGACATGCGAGTCCTCGTGATCGGCAGTGGAATCGGCGGCGCGGCAACGGCCTGGCACCTGGCGGGCCGGGGCACGGAGGTGGTCGTGGCGGACGCGGCCCGGCCGGGGACGGCCACCGAAGCCGGCGCCGGGATCGTGAGCCCGTGGACGTCGCGCTGGGAAGACGCGCTGTACCCGCTCGCCTCGGCGGCCGGGCGGTACTACCGCGAGTTCACGGCCGCACTCGAGGATTCTTCGTTCGAGGTCGTCGGCGGCATGGTCGTCTCGGCTGAGGAAAGCGAACTGGCCGAGGCCCACGAAAGGCTGACCGCGCGCGCCGCGGACGCGCCCGAAATCGGCGAAATCCGGCGGCTCGACCCGGATCAGGCGCGAGAGCTGTTCCCCGCGCTGGCGCCCGGGCTGGGCGCGGTGCACCTCGCCGGCGCGGGTCGCGTCGACGGCCACCGGTTACGCCGGGCGCTCCTGGCGGATGCCGGGCGACGGGGCGCGAAGTTCGTCGAAGGCGAGGTCGCGTTCCGGGCCGACGGGACGGTCGCGGGTTCCGAAGGCCCGCTGGAAGCGGACAGCATCGTGGTCGCGGCCGGCGCGTGGAGCCGGGAACTGCTGGCACCGCTGGGGATCGACCTGCCGGTGACGCCGCACCGCGGCCAGATCAGCCACTTCGACCTGCCGGACACGGACACGTCGGCGTGGCCGGTGGTGCTGCCCCGCACGAGCCACTACCTCCTGGCGTTCGGCGGCGGCCGGGTGGTGGCGGGCGCGACGCGCGAGGCGGAGTCGGGCTTCGACTACCGCGTGACGGCGGCGGGCCAGCGCGAGGTGCTCGACAACGCGCTGACGGTGGCCCCGGGCCTGGCGAACGCGACACTGGCCGAGACGCGGGTGGGCTTCCGCCCGGGCACGCCCGACGGCTTGCCGATCCTCGGGGCACTGCGGCCGGGGCTGGCGGTGTCGACGGGCTTCGGCGCGGGCGGGCTGACGAACGCGCCGTTCGCGGGGAAGCTGGTCGCCTCGGTGGCGCTGGGGGAGGACCCGGGGTTCGACTTGACACCGTTCGCCCCGGACCGCTTTTGAGCGGCTGGCACCGCGGCCGGGCGACGGAGGCGGATCTCCTGGCCTTGCCGAAGATCCTGGACGGCGCGATCGACTGGCTCGGCCCACGGTTTCCGGCTTGTCCGGGTCGCCGAGGGGAGGTCTTCGAACGGGCCGTCAGCCCTCCGTGACCAGCTCCAGCGCGTGGTCGCCCGTGCGCTCGACCGTCATGCCCGCCCTTCGGATCACCTTCAGCAGCTGGTCCACAGTGGACGGTTCCGCCCGCGTGATCGCCAGTTCGCGCGCCAGGCGGCCCTTGTACGCCTTGTTGAAGTGGCTGACCGTCACGCGCTCGCCGTGGGCGTTCTCCGTCACCACGCGGACCGTCACCGCGTCCGGGCGCAGCTTCGCGAACGCCGAGTACGTGCCCGAGCGCAGGTCCACGACCAGGCCTTCCACCTGCTGCAACACCGGTTCGAGCACCGGCTTCCAGTGCCCGCGGACCGTCCCGAGCGACGGCAGCGAGTTCCCGCCGGACAGCCGGTACGCGGGAATCGGGTCGGTCGCCGACACCACGCCGAACAGCGACGACGTCACCGCCAGCCGCCGGTGGGCCTTCTCCAGGCCCGCCTTCGTGAAGCTCTTCACGTCGAGCGCGTCGTACAGGACGCCGGTGTAGCGGCGCAGTGCCGGCATCGTCGGCGACGTCAGCAGCTCCGCGTTGCGCGCCACCTCGCCGGACTGGCGCTCGGTGAGACCCAGGGCCGCGACGCTGCCCGGGACGTCACGCGCCAGCTCGACGAGCGCGTCGGCGAGCTTCGCGCGGGCCGGGTTCAGCTCGGGGAACGACAGCGCGCCCAGGTCGAGGGGGCCGCCGCGGCCGCCGTCGGCCTTGGTCTCGGAGGGAGGGAGGAGCACCAGCACGCACCGAGCGTACTTTGCCGGCTTTCGCCGATCCGATCACAGCCACGGCCGAAGGCTTTCGTGTCAACGGTCACGAGCCGCGGGTGCCGGCCGGATGGCGAAATCGGGGTGCGCGGACGCCGCCGTCCCGCCTAGCCTCCCGCCATGGACCTCACCTGGCGCCCGTTGACCCTCGACGACGTCCCCGCGTTGACCCGGCTGTACGCCGCGGCCGAGGAAGTCGACCGGACGGGTGACCACTTCAGCGACGAAGACCTCCGCGACGAGCTCGAAGGGCCCAACATCGACCTGGCCCGCGCCACCACCGGCGCCTGGGCGGGCGAGACGCTCGTCGGCTACGGCCTCGTCCGCCGCCGCGACGCCGCCGACCCCGTCCACATGCTCCGGCTCCAGTCGGTCGTGCACCCGGAGTACCGGACCGACGGCGTCGGCGCTCACCTGGTCGAGTGGTTCTCGCGGACGGGCCGCGAGGTCAACGAGCGCACCTTCCCGGACGCGCCGTTCGAGCTGCACCACGGCCGGCACCAGAACGAGCGCTGGATCGCCGGCGTCCTCGCCGGCGCCGGGTACACGCACGCGCGCACGATGGTCACCATGCGCGTCGGCCTCGACGACCTGCCGCCGCAGCCGCCGCTGCCGGACGGTTTCACGGCGGTCCCGTTCGACTTCGAGCACGACCTCGCGGTGCTCGACGCCCGCAACGACACCTTCGCCGGCCACTGGGGCAGCACGCTCTACGAGCCCGGCGCCTGGCGCCACCTGGTCACCGGCTCGAAGGACTTCCGTCCGGAGCTGTCGTACCTGATCCTCGACGGCGACAAGGTCCTCGCGTTCGTGCTGAGCCACTTCTACGCGTCCGAAGCCGCGGCGACGGGCATCCGCGAGCACTACGCCAGCTGGGTGGGAACGCGGGAGGCGCTGCGCGGCCGCGGCGTCGCGTCGGGGTTGCTGGGGCACACCCTTTCCGCGGTGAAAGCGGCGGGATTCGACCGGTCGGCGCTGAGCGTCGACGTCGACAACGCGCACCGCGCCCTGGGCGTTTACGAGCGGTGCGGATATCGCGTCGACGACGAATGGCACGTGTACGTGCTGTCCTGAAATCGGGACGCCCCACCGCCGATCGGGGAATGGACGGCATTCGTACCATCGCCGTATGAAGCCGACTTCCGCGTCCCCGGGTGCCAGAGCATTGGCCGCGTCACTGCGCGAATTGCGGATGACGCGGGGCAAAGGACTGCGCGAACTCGCCCGGATGGTGCGGATTCTCCCGCAGTTGCTGTCGGCGTGGGAAAAGGGGCAACGCGTCCCCGGCCCCGAGGACATCGCCCGGCTGCTGGGCGCGCTCCAGGTCGACGACGCGACCTACGAGCGCATGATGCGCCTGGCCAAGCGGGCGAAGGACGACAACTGGCTCGATTCGAACCCGTCGGACCTGCCGCCCGCGCTGAGCGGCATCGTCGAGTACGAGCGCACCGCCACCCGCATCACCATGTGGTCGCTGGCGGTGCTGCCGGGAATCCTGCAGTCCCCGGACTACGCGCGTGATGTGCTGAGCAATGCGGAAATCGCGCTGGATCAGGCGGACGCGATGCTGGTGGCGCGACTGAACCGCCAGCGGATCCTGGTGAAGCCGGAACCCGTGCGACTGACCGCATTCATCGGCGAAATGGCGATCCGCGAGGAGATCGGCAGCGTCGACATCATGTCCGACCAGATCGATCACTTGCTCGAGGTGGTGGCGTTCTCCAACGTTTCGCTGCGGATCGTGCCCGGGAACATCGGCTACCACCCGGGGCTGATCGGTCCGTTCGTGCTCTACGAGTTCGCCGAGTTGCCGCCCATCGTGCACTTGGAGAGCTCACACGCCACAGCGTTCCTGCACGACGCGAGAGTTGTCGCCGATTACCGGCGCCAGGCTAGGATCTTGGCTGGGAGAGCGTTGAGCGAAAGCGCCACCCGGGATCTGCTCCGGGAGGTCGCGCGATAACTCGGGAGGCCACCGCATGAAGAACGTCAGCTGGCGCAAGTCAAGCTACAGCGGGGGCCAGTCCGAGTGTGTCGAGGTGAAGCTCGACCGTTCCGTCGGCATCCGGGACACGAAGGCCCGTGAGCAGGGGCACCTGACCGTCACCCCCGCCGCGTGGGCCGCCGTCGTCACGGCTCTACGAGGTTGAGCAGCTCCTCACCCTCGACGTACCTCCGCAGCTGCTCGCCCGCCAGCTTCTTCGCGCGCGGATAAAACGACGCCGAGCCGCCCGCGATGTGCGGCGTGATGACCACGCCCGGCACCGTCCACAGTGGATGGTCCGCGGGCAGCGGTTCCGGGTCCACGACGTCGAGGCCCGCGCGCAGGCGGCCGGTGCGCGTCTCGGCCAGGAGGGCGTCCGTGTCGATCGCCGTGCCGCGGCCGACGTTCACCACCAGGGCGTCGTCGGGCAGCGCCGCCAGGGCCTTCGCGTCGAGCAGTCCGCGCGTCGCGGGGGTGTCCGGCAGGACGAGCACCACGATGTCGGCTTCGGGCAGCAGGTCCGGCAGCTCGGCGACGCCGTGGACGCCGTCCGCCGGCCGCGCACGGCTCGCCACCCGCGTCACCACGGCCTCCGCGGCGACGAGCTGGCGTTCGATCGCCTGCCCGATCGAGCCGTGGCCGACCAGGAGCACGCGGCTGTCGGCGAGGGACCGCGTGTGCTCGCGCACCCACTCGCCGCGCGCCTGCTGCGCGAACCAGCGCGGCAGATCACGCTGCGCCGCGTGGATCAACGCGAGCGCGTGCTCGGCGACGCTCAGGTCGTGCAGCCCCCGCCCGTTCGCCAGGCGCACGCCCTCGGGCAGCAGCGGCACCAGCGTCTCGACCCCGGCCGACAGCGACTGCACCACCCGCAGCGACGGCAGCTGTCCGATCAGCTTCGGCGGCTCCGCCCCGCGGTCGTACGGCAGCACGTAGAACTCGACGTCACCCAGCCCGGCCGGCGGCGACGAGACGCCGTCGTAGTAGGCGACCTCGACCCCTTCCGGCACGTCGATGTCGGTCCAGGGCAGCAGTACGCGAGCGCTCATGCCGCCTTTCTACCCGCTGCCGCGCGCCGCGGCCGCACGCCGCGACCGCATGCCACCACCGATCAGTGCTCACCTCCCGAGACGCAGAACTCGTTGCCCTCCGGATCCGTCAGCACCGTCCACGCCAGGCCCGGCACCTCGTGCTCCGCCACCTCCTTCGCGCCCAGCTCCACCAGCCGTTTCACCTCCGCCGCCCGATCGTCCCCGCCGAAGTCGACGTGGACTCTGTTCTTGCCCGCCCGTGGCTCGGGCACCCGTTGCAGGCCCAGTGGCAGCCCGCCCTCCGGGGGCGCCAGCACCAGGAACTCGCCCTCGTAGTCCTGCGCCACCGTCGTGCCCAGCGCCGCCGTCCAGAACTCCGCCAGACCGCGCGGATCCGCGCAGTCGATCGTGATCATGCCCATGTGGATCGCCATGTCCCGAAGCTAGCGGCGACCACCGACAAAAACGGGCCGCCGGGTGAGCCGAGTAACCCGTTGGAGTCAGAGCCGGGGGGTTGACTACCCTGAGCGGGATATGCACACCCGCCCGGAGCAGGGAGCCCCGCAGTGATCACCAGGACTTCGTCGTTGTTCCTTCGCACCTTGCGCGAGGATCCGGCGGACGCCGAGGTACCGAGCCACCGGCTCCTGGTACGCGCCGGCTACGTCCGCCGGGTCGCCCCGGGCGGGTACTCGTGGCTGCCGCTCGGCCTGCGCGTGCTGCGCCGCGTCGAGAACGTCGTGCGCGACGAGATGAACGCCATCGGCGCGCAGGAGATCCAGTTCCCCGCGCTGCTGCCGAAGGAGCCCTACGAGGCGACCGGCCGCTGGACCGAGTACGGCGACAGCCTGTTCCGCCTGAAGGACCGCAAGGGCGCCGACTACCTCCTCGGCCCGACGCACGAAGAGCTCTTCACGCTCACGGTCAAGGGCGAGTTCACCTCCTACCGCGACTACCCCGTCACGCTCTACCAGATCCAGACGAAGTACCGCGACGAAGCGCGTCCCCGCGCCGGCATCCTGCGCGGCCGCGAGTTCGTCATGAAGGACTCGTACTCGTTCGACCTCGACGACGAGGGCCTGGAGCGCTCCTACCAGGCCCACCGCGCCGCCTACACGAAGCTGTTCGACCGCCTCGGTCTCGAGTACGTCGTGGTCAAGGCGACGTCGGGGGCCATGGGCGGCTCGGCGTCCGAGGAGTTCCTCGCGGTCGCGGAGACGGGCGAAGACACCTACGTCCGCAGCACGGAGTCGGGCTACGCGGCGAACGTCGAAGCCGTCGTGACGCCCGCGCCCGCCGCGCAGCCGATCGAGGGCCGTCCCGAGGCGCAGGTGCACCACACGCCCGGCACGCCGACCATCGAAACGCTGGTCAACTTCCTGAACAACGCCGGCCTGGGCCGCACCTTCACCGCCGCGGACACGCTGAAGAACGTCATGCTCAAGGCGCGTCAGCCGGGTGCGAAGGAGTGGGAGCTGGTCTGCGTCGCGCTCCCCGGTGACCGCGAAGTGGACATGAAGCGCCTCGAGGCCTCGCTGGAGCCCGCCGAGGTCGCGCTGCTCGACGAGGCCGACTTCGCCAAGAACCCGTTCCTGGTCAAGGGCTACATCGGCCCGAAGGCGCTGCAGGACAACGGCGTGCGCTACCTCGCCGATCCCCGGATCGTGCCCGGCACCGCCTGGGTCACCGGCGCTGACAAGGTCGACCACCACGTCGTCGACCTGCTGGCCGGCCGCGACTTCACCCCGGACGGCACCATCGAGGCCGCCGAGGTCCGCGAGGGCGACGCGTCGCCGGACGGCCACGGCACCCTGGTCGCCGCGCGCGGCATCGAGATCGGGCACATCTTCCAGCTCGGCCGCAAGTACGCGGACGCGTTCGGGCTCGACGCGCTCGGCCCCGACTCCAAGCCGATCCGGATCACGATGGGCTCCTACGGCGTCGGCGTCTCGCGGCTGGTCGGCGTGCTCGCCGAGCAGAACCACGACGACCTCGGCCTGATCTGGCCGCGCGAGGTGTCGCCGTTCGACGTGCACATCGTCATCGCGGGCAAGGACGACGCGGTGCGCGACGGCGCCGAGAAGCTCGCCGCCGAGCTGGACACCGCCGGTCTCGAGATCATCCTCGACGACCGCAAGGCGAGCCCGGGCGTCAAGTTCGCCGACGCCGAGCTGGTCGGCGTGCCGACCATCCTCGTGGTCGGGCGCGGCCTGGCCAACGGCGTCGTCGAGGTCAAGGACCGGCGCACGGGCGAGCGCGAGGAGATCGCGGTCGACGCCGTCGTCGAGCACCTGGTCAAGCTCGTCCGGTCCTGATGGGCCTGTTCTCCCGGCGCTCGGACGACACGACGCCGGGGTACGAGGACAACGCGGCGCTTCGCGGGTTCGGCGGTTACGAGCCCGCGGACGCGCCGCACGTCCCGTCGCCGGACGCGCCGCGCGCGCGGCCGAAGCGGATCCGCCCGGCGCCGAAGCCGCTGAAGTGGCGGCGGGCGCCGTGGCTCGGGCTGGTGCTCATCGCGCTGATCGCCGGTGTGCTGAACGCGCTGGGCGTCGGCAAGCCGCACCACACGTCGTCGGCGCCGACGTCGCGGCCGCCGCGGGTGGAGACGCCGTCGCCGCGGACGGTCGTCCCCGCGGTGACGAGCGGCTGGCAGTCCGTCGCGGCGCGCGACGGCTCGTACGCCTACGACGTCCCCCCGAGCTGGGAACCCGCGCCGACCACCCAGCACGGCTGGGACGAGCCGTCGATCCGGCTGATCACGAGCGCGTTCCTGGGCCGGGACTTCTGCGCCCGGGACACGCTGGGCGGCGCGGGCGTCACCACCGAGCCACTCGCCGACCCCGAGGCGGCGGCGCGCAAGGCCGCGACGGATCTGGCGACCGGCGCGTACGGCGGGACGTCCCAGGTGGGCCCGGGCACGGACGCCCAGCTCACGAAACCCGACGGCACCCAGGCCCCGGCCCGGATCGTGGTCGCGGAAGTGACTCCGGCCGCCACGGGCGAGTGCGCGGCGAAGCACGCGTTGGTCGCGGCGATGGCGTTCGGGAACGGGAGCGCGTCGGGGGTCGTGGTGGCGTACGCGGACAGCGACCGCTCCGGCCCGACGATCCGCGAAGACCTGGTCGGGATCCTGAAGAGCTACCGGTTCGTGCCGGCCGCCGATCGCCGCACGACGACTCCGCCGCCGACCACCTACCGCTGAGCGCCGGGGTTCGGCAGGCTGAACCCATGGACGAACGCCTCGCCCGCATCCGGATCGCCGCGTTCTCCGTGCTCGGCGTCGCCGGGGTCCTGCTGCTCTTCGGGCCGCTCCTGGCGAAAGCGTGGAGCTGGCTCGTCCGGTCCCGGGAGCCGGACTGGTGGGGCGCGGCCGGGCAGTGGGCCGGCGCCGTCGGGACCGTCGCGGCCGTGGCCGTCGCGCTGTGGATCGCCATCCGGGACGGCCGGGTGACGCGGGCGGACCGCGCGAAGCGGGAGCTGCGCGAGTGGCAGGAGCAGGCCGCGAAGGTCACCGCGTGGATCGAAACCACGGCGGCGGGCGAGGTCTGCATGATCGTGTCCAACGCCAACTCCGAGGCGGTGCACCACGTGGTCGTCTCGTTCGACCTCGTGCGGGTCCTGCCGATGACCGGGTCGACCCTGCACCGCGGGCCGGAGATCGAGCCGGACGAGTACCTCTACGCCGTGCTCCCGCCGGGGAAGTGGCGCATGCCGGTGCGCGACGGCCGGCGGATGGAGCACACCACGCCCGGCGTGATGCTCGCCTTCACCGACTCCCGCAACGGGCACTGGCTCCGGCTGACCGACGGCACCCTGATCGAGAAGACCCAGAACGTCGTCAGTCGCCGGAAGATCCAGTTCCCGCAGCGGATCAGCGTCCCCGAGAGCTACTGACCAGCTTCGCCAGCTCGCGCAGCCGGACGTCGGGCAGGTAGGCCCGGCTCAGCGCCAGCCCGATCCGCGGGAGGTCCGCCTCGTCGCGGTAAGCCAGGTACAGCGGCACGTGCCGCGGCTGGAACTTCGCCTTGAACGCGTGCAGGGAACGGAATCCGTAGTACGGCTCCATGACCTTGCCCAGCGACTCCAGCGCCCGGTCGACTGTGCGCGCCGGGCCGGCGTCGCCCGTGCGGGCCAGCGGCGCGCCCGACAGCGAGACGAACCGCGCGCCCTCCTCTCGGAACCGCACGCACGCCGACGCGATCAGGAACTCCATCACCGGGCGGAATCCGTGCGGGCTGCGCCGCATGACGTCCAGCGTCCAGCCGCCGACCTTGCCCGCGCCCGTGTGGACCGGCAGCCACGACGTCACGCCGTGGACCGTGCCCTCCGCGTCGACCGCCAGGCCGACCCGCGTCGCCGGGTCCATCGCCTCGTCGAGGCCGCCGAGGGTGAAGCCCATCTCGGGCATGGCCTTGTCGGCCATCCACTGCTCCGACAGCGCCCGGACCTGCGCGAGGATGGGTTCCGGCTGGTCGGCCAAGCGGACCAGCCGGAAGTCGATGTCCTGCTTGGCGGCCTTGTTCAGCGCCGACCGGACGTCCTGCCACGCCTTGCCGCGGAACTCCAGCCCCTCCAGGTCGAGCACGTTGTCCTCGGCGACCTGGACGTGCTGCCAGCCCAGCTCGCGCGTCGCCGCGACCGTCTCCTCCGTCGCCGAGAACACGCACGGCACCAGGCCGGTGTTCTCGCACATCAGCGTGAACTCGGTGACGGTGGCCGCCGCCGTGCCGTCCGGCGCGATCGGGTCGCCGAGCGCGACGGCGACGCCCGCGTGCCGGCGGTAGGCGAGGTAGGACCGGCCGTCCTCGCGGACGAAGTAGGTGTTGCGCGGCCAGGTCGTCATCCACGACAGCGTGCTGCCGCCGTGGCGCCCGAGCAGGGTGCGGGCCAGCGCCGGCCCGGGACCCTGCGTGTGCCGCCGCAGGCGTCGCCGCGACGGGACGCGGAAGGCGCGCTGCCCGGCGATCAGGACGACCAGCAGGATCGTCCACAAGAGATTGTCGACGAAGAACAACGGCAGGCCCGTGGTGTCGTAGTCCGCGCCGAAGACGTCGGCCAGCCCGTAGAGCATGGCGTCGGCGAGGGCCTGCAGGGTGACGAAGACCGCCAGCGCGACGGCCCAGCGCCACGCGACGCGGCCGCCCTTGCGCAGCCCGTTGAGCATCGGCACCACGACCAGCACGAGGACCGCCAGCTCCGGCGCCGACAGCGAAACCGCCTCGGTGGAGCCGAACGGGCCTTCACCGGGCACCAGGAACATCACGATCTCGGCGATGGTGAGCAGCAGCAGGCCGGCGACGGTCAGCAGTCGCCATTCCCGCAGGTTCGGCCCCGCCGACGGCACCCGCCGCGAGCCGACGAGCCGGTTGCCGAGCGGGATCGCCGCCAGCAGGGCGAAGAAGTGCACGAGGTCGGCCAGCGTGCCGACGTAGATGATCGCGACCCCGGCGTACACGCAGAGCCCGGCCCGCAGCCGCAGCGCCCACGGCGGCCGCAGCGTCGCGCTGGCGACCGCGACCGCGGCGAGCGCGCCGCCGGAGAACCCGACGTCGAGGCTGCCCGCCATGCGCTCGGCCCACAGCCAGCCGGAGTTGCGGCACAGCGCGAGGAACTGCGTCGCGACGAGCACCGAGACGAACTGGCCGCCGATGGTCACGGCCATCGCGCGCCGCGTGCCCAGCTGCCACTCGGCGAAGCCGGCGAAGAGCGCGAAGCTGCCGACCATCGGGAGGTAGAACCACGGGACGACGGCGAAGAACGGCCCGGTGAGCATGGTCCACCACCGGCCCGACTCCAGCGACGGCAGCCCGTACGCGATGAACGGGTAGGCCGCGCGGTCTTCGGCGGCGCTCCAGAGCGCCCCCGACGCGACAGCCAGCACGAGCATCGCGAGCACGACGGTGCTGGTGAACGGCAGGCGTTGCCTGAGCACCGCGACCGTGCCGCGGATGCGTCCCCCTCCGGCGAGCTCTGCCGCCGACGCTGCTTCAGTCATGTCGGACAGCATGGCGACTGTCCGCCCCTGTCCACATCGGGAATACGAAGGACTTCGACCCCTAAGGGGTCGTCCTTTCGAATGAGGGTTGACCCCCTCTGAAGGACGACTTTCAGCTGAGCACGGCGGTCCGCACGAGGTCGGTGTCGGCGAGGTCCGGCAGCACGACGTGCGCGCCGGCCGCCCGCAGTTCGCCGGCGCTGTAGAGCCCGGTCGCGACCGCGATCGAGAGCGCGCCGTGGGCCAGTGCGGCTTTGACGTCGTTCGGGGTGTCCCCGACGACGACCACCTTGTCGGCGTCGAACGCCGTGCCGTGCTTGGCCGCCGCCAGCCCCACCGCGTGCGGGACCAGGTCGGGGCGGTGCACGGAGAGCGTGCCGTAGCCGCCGATGTCGAGGTCGAGGTGCTCGTGCAGGCCGAACGCGACGAGCTTGTGCCGCGAGATCTCCGGCAGGTTGCCGGTGACGAGCGACTGGACGACGCCGTCGTCGCCGGCGAACGCGGTCAGCGCCTCGGCGGCGCCCGGGAGCGCGCGGGCTTCCGTCGCGAAGCGGTGCGCCGCGCGTTCGGACTCCGCCACCAGGGCCTCGAACATGGCCCGGATCGTGTCCGGGGCGGGGTCGAAGCCGTTCGCGGTGAGCAGTTCGGTGGTGGTCGCCAGTTCGGTGCGGCCGCCGAACACCGGGTGGACGCGCATGGTCCCGCCGGTCGCGGCGGTGAACGCGGCCGCGTACCAGGCCATGCCCAGTCCCGCGAAGTCCACGAGCGTGTGGTCGATGTCCCAGAGCACCAGCCGCTTCTTCGTCACGAGGTCGAGGTTACCGTCGACACTATTCAACACGCGTTGACTTCTTGGCGGCGCGGTCGTACCTTGGCTATTAATTCAACAAGCGACGAATAACTGGAGGTTGTCATGACCGGTCCTGTCCGGCGCCCCGCCGGGGCGCTCGCCCTGGTCGCCGCCGTGGCCGGCGCGCTGGTGGCCGTGGTGCTCGGGTTCCTCACCTTCGGCGCGCAGGCCACGGCCGCGCCGGACGGCGTCCCGGTCGCGGTCGCCGCGCGGCCCGAGATCGCGCAGCGCATCGCGGCGCACGGCGGTGGCCAGCTCGCGTGGACGGTCGCGTCCCCGGCCGACGCACGGAAGCTGCTGGAGGACAAGAAGGTCTACGGCGTGCTCGAAATCGGGCCCGGACCGTCCGCGACCGTCGTGACGTCGGGGGCGGTCAACCCGGCCGGGACCCAGGTCGCGCAGCAGGCCCTGACCGGCGCGGCGTCCGCGCTGGGCGGCGCCCCGAAGCAGGAGGTGGTGCACCCGGTGAGCGTCGCCGGGCGGACCGCGCCGCTGGCCGCGTCCGCGCTGGCCTGGATCGGCGCGCTCGTCGCGGGTCTGGCGCTGACGCAGCTGGCCGAGCGCACCGGCCGCACGGTCGGCGCCGGCGCGCGGTTCCTGCAGGTCGCCGGCGCCGGGGTGCTGGTGACGGCGGCCGTCGCCGGGTTCTTCGCGCTGTGGGACGCCGCGCTGCCGCTCGACGCCGGCGTCCTCGGGTTCGTCTTCCTCGCCGCGACGGCGTTCGCGGCCGTGCAAGCGGGCCTGCTGCGCCTGCTGGGGCTGCGCGCGATGGCCGTGCTCGGCCCGCTCTACCTGGTCGCGCCGGCGGTGGCCGGGCAGGTGCCGGAGCTGCTGAACCCGGCCTACCGCACGCTGCTGTGGTCGTGGACGCCGTTCCGCTTCTCGACCGAAGGCCTGCGAAGCCTGCTTCAGGGCGTGCCGGACGCGCCCGACGTCGCGACCGGGGTCTGGGTGCTCGGCGCGTTGCTGGCGGCGGGGCTGCTGCTCGCGCTGTGGCCCGGCCGGTCAGCCCGCGAGGAGGCTGAACCGCACCTTGCGGACCGGGTTGTCGAGGTTGGTGTCCACTAGGCAGATCGACTGCCAGGTCCCGAGGGCGAGGACGCCGCCGAGCACCGGGATCGTCGCGTAGGGCGGCACCAGTGCCGGGAGCACGTGGTCACGGCCGTGACCCGGGCTCCCGTGCCGGTGCCGCCAGCGGCCGTCGCGGGGGAGCAGCTCGTCGAGCGCGGTGAGGAGGTCTTCGTCGCTGCCGGCGCCGGTCTCGAGGATCGCCAGCCCGGCGGTGGCGTGCGGGACCCAGACGTGCAGCAGCCCGTCGGTCGCGTCCGCGTCGCGCAGGAACGACTCGGCCTCGTGGGTGAGGTCGTGGACGACGGCTTCGGAGCCGGTGCGGACCTCGATCTCGGTGGAGTACATGGGTCCCAGCGTAAGGCTCAGGAGTCCAGGTAGCGCAGCACCGCCAGCACCCGGCGGTTGTCCCCTTCGGACGGTGGCAGGCCGAGCTTGCCGAAGATCGACGTCACGTACTTTTCGACCGACCCGGCCGAGAGGAACAGCTTCGCGGCGATCGCGGAGTTCGACCGGCCTTCCGCCATCAGGCCCAGGACTTCGCGCTCCCGCGGGGTGAGGCCGCCGAGCGCGTCGGTCTGGCGGGTGGCCGAGAAGAGCTGGCTGACGACCTCGGGATCGAGCACGGTCTCGCCGTCCGCGACGCGGCGCAGAGCGTCGAGGAAGTCCGACACCTCGGCGACGCGGTCCTTGAGCAGGTAGCCGACGCCGCCCGCGCGGTCGGCCAGCAGCTGGGCCGCGTACTTGGTCTCGACGTACTGGGAGAACAGCAGGATCGCGCGGCCGGGTGACGCGCGACGCAGCGAGATCGCCGCCCGCAGGCCTTCATCGGTGTGCGTCGGCGGCATCCGGATGTCCACAATGGACACATCAGGAGTGTGCTCTTCGACGGCGGCGTGCAGCGCGTCGGCGTCCTTCACCGCGGCGACGACCTCGTGGCCGCGGAAGGTCAGCAGCTCGACGAGACCCTGGCGCAGGATGGTGGAGTCCTCCGCGATGACGATCCGCATGCCGCGACCCTAGCGGGGCAGCGGCACCCGCGCGGTCACTTCGGTCGGGCCGCCCACCGGGCTCGCGACGGTCAGCTCGCCGTCGACCGTGCGCAGCCGTTCGGCTACCCCGGCCAGCCCGCCACCCGGGACGAGCCGGGCACCTCCCCGGCCACGGTCGCGTACCCGCAGCCACAGCACGTCGCGCTCTTCCGTTACTTCGACGTACGTTGTCGTCCCGCTGTGCTTCGCCGCGTTCGTGAGCAGCTCGGCGGCGCTGAAGTACACGATCGTCTCCAGGGACGGTGGCGGGCGGCGGGGCAGGTCGACCGCCACCCTCGCGTCCATCCCGGACGTCGCGACCAGGGTGGCCAGCGCGACGTCGAGCCCCGCGTCGAGGGCGGCCGGGTGGATGCCGCGGGCGAGGTCGCGCAGCTCGGTCAGCGCCTGCTTCGCGTTCGTGTGGGCGGCCGTGACCAGCTGCTTGACCTGGGGGAGGTCGACGTCTTCGAGCTCGTCCTTGGCCAGCCCGAGCTTCATGGCGAGCGCCACGAGCTGGGCCTGCGCGCCGTCGTGCAGGTCGCGCTCGATGCGTCGCAGCCGGAGCGCGGAATCCTCGACCGCGGTGGCCCGGCTCGCTTCGAGGTCGCGGACGCGTTCGGACAGCTCCCGCGCGCCGAGCAGGCCGACGACGAGCATCCGGTCGAGGGTCACGAACGCGTGCGTCACCCACGGGAGCGCCACGAGCACCAGCAGCCCCGACGCCGACCAGGCGAGCGAACCGACCCAGTTGGCGGCCTGGATGTCGAACACGTCCAGGTGGTCCACGCCGAGCGGCCACCACAAGAAGGCGAACGGGGTCGCGGCCACGGCGTAGACGGTGGCGGAGATCGTCGTGGCCATCCCGGCGAGAGTCAGGGGGACGCGCAGCAGCAGGTAGCCGGCGGCGCGCCAGCCGGCCGGGTCGCCGACGCGGGCGCGGACCCAGGCCCACAACCCGGGCTTCAGCTCGGCCCGCCGCGGGGCGGGCACGCTCACGCCGAGCAGCGCCTTGGCGAGGCCGCGGTGCGCCGCGCCGATGCCGCGGGCGTAGGAGAGGGTGCCGGCGAGGACGAGGAAGCCGAACAGCACCGGGGTCAGGACCAAGCCCAGCGCCAGGAGCACGAGAAAGCTGAACAGCGAGAAGAGGGTCAGCGGGCCGGAGAGCCCCAGCCAGGCGTACTCGGCCCAGAAGTCGCGCGCGGCCAGCGGACCGAACATCCGGCGCAGCGGGCGGGGGCGGGGGACTTCGAGGCTGGTCACGGATCCAGTCTGACCGGGGCGGGAGGCTCTGCCCATCCGGTTTTCCCCCTGGTGCGGCCCGGGGAAAGCGCCGGTTCCCCGCGGGGGCGCCCCCCCGTCTTCCACGTTACCGGGCGGCACCGACAGTTCCGGCGCCGAAAGCCGGCGGGGGCCACCTCTTGTCCCCAAGGTGGCCCCCACCGGCTCGTCTCACGGCGCGTCCGGGTCGTCCACCCGGGCCTTCTGCGCGGCCTCGCGCATCTCGATGACGTCGGTCAGCCAGTCACCCGTCTCGCGGGCGACGTCGCGGATCGCGCCCGTGATGATCGACGCTATGTTGCCGACGTGCGTCGCGGCCGATTCGGTGATCACCTGCAGGGTGTCCTTCTCCCGTTCGAACTGGCCCACCATGTCACCCTCACGCTGCTCGGAGCTGCCGGTCGGGTTCCACGGTAGCCGCCGACGGCGAACTCTGCGGGAGAGCCAGCTTCACGATCTTCTTCGCCACCGACCAGAGCTGCTTGTGCAGCGGGCCCGTGTGGTACGGCAGCCCGTACTTCTCACAGATCGCGCGCACCTCGCCGGCGATCTCCGGGTAGCGGCGGGCCGGGATGTCGGGGAACAGGTGGTGCTCGATCTGGTGCGACAGGTTGCCGCTCATGACGTGGAACAGCGGGCTGCCGGTGATGTTCGCCGAGCCGAGGATCTGGCGCAGGTACCACTGCCCGCGCGACTCGTTCTCGGTCTCTTCTTCGGTGAAGCTCTCGACGTCGGCGGGGAAGTGGCCGCAGAAGATGATCGAGAACGACCACAGGTTGCGGACCAGGTTCGCGGTCGCGTTGCCCGCGAAGGTCAGCGGCGCCAGCGGCCCGGTCAGCAGCGGGAACAGGACGTAGTCCTTGCCGACCTGCCGCGAGGCCTTCCGCACGATCTTCTTCAGGATCGGCACGTTCTCGGCCCACGACCGCTCGCCCTTGACGACGTTCTCGACCTCGAGGTCGTGCAGCATCACGCCCCACTGGAAGAACAGCGCCAGCAGCGTCGCGTACACCGGGTTGCCCAGGTAGTACGGGTGCCACTTCTGCGCGGTGTCCATCCGCAGGATCCCGTACCCGACGTCACGGTCCTTGTCGACGATGTTCGTGTACGTGTGGTGGATGTAGTTGTGCGAGTGCCGCCAGTTCTCCGCCGGCGCCACGGTGTCCCACTCGAACCGCTGCGAGCTCAGCGCCGGGTCGCGCGTCCAGTCGTACTGGCCGTGCATGACGTTGTGGCCGATCTCCATGTTGTCGAGGATCTTGGCCACCGACAGCGCGCCGACACCGGCGAGCCACGCGGGCGGGAAGAACCCGGCGAACAGCAGTGCCCGCCCGGCGACCTCCAGTCCGCGCTGCGTCTTGATGATGCTGTGGATGTAGTCGACGTCTTCCTGGCCCAGGGAGTCGACGGTGCGCTGCCGCAGCGCGTCGAGCTCGCGGCCGAACTCCTCGACCTGTTCCGGGGTCAGGCGGTCCTGCAGACCGGTCATGGCAGTCTCCCTACGCGTCGATCTCGACGTCCCCGACGGGGACGGAGATGCAGAGCTGGATTTCTTCGTCTTCTTCGCCGGAGATCTCGCCCGTCTTGGCGTTGCGGACGCGCCCGGCGGTCTTGAGCTGGGTGCAGGAGAAGCAGATGCCCATCCGGCAGCCGTGCTCCGGTGACAGGCCCGCTTCCTCGGCCTGCTCCAGCAACGGCTTCCCCGAGTTGGCGCACTCGCGCCCGCTGCGCTTGAAGCGGACCTGGCCCTCGGCGTTCGCCGTGTCGAAGGTCAACGCCGGCGGCGTGAACTCTTCGGTGTGCACGCGTTCACCCAGCTGCTCGCGCACGGCGTCCATGAGCGGCTTCGGGCCGCAGACGAACGCCTCCGCGTCGCGGTACCACGGTGCGACGCGCTCGAGGTGCTCCGGCGAGAAGAACCCGCGCAGGTCCCCGCCGCCGGTGTGGGTGTAGGCGTGGACGACCCGCAGGCCCGGGTGCCGGGCCGCGAGCTCGGCCAGTTCCGTGCGGTAGAGCGCGTCGGCCGGGCCGTTCGAGTAATGCAGGAACACGATCTCGCCGGTGTGGCCCTCGTCGACCAGTGTGCGGGCCATGGCGAGCACCGGCGTGACGCCGCTGCCGCCGCTGACCAGCAGCACGCGGTCCGGGCGGGTGGCCGGCAGCGTGAACGTGCCGTCCGGAATGGACAGACCGACCACGGAGCCGGCGCCGAGCGCGCGGTTGAGGTGCCCGGAGACCAGGCCTTGTTCCTTGACGGTGAACTCCAGCTCGCCGTCGTACTGCGAACCGCACGGCGAATAGCAGCGCGTGCGCCGGACGCCGTCGATCTCCACCTGCAGGCGGACGTACTGCCCGGCGGTGAAGCCGGGCCACGCGCGGCTGGGCCGGACGGTGAGGGTGACGGTGCCCGGAGTCTGCTTGCGCACCGCCGTGACCAGGCCGCGGATCTCGCGGCGCACCAGCATCGGGTCGACGAGCTCCAGGTAGCGGTCCATCCCGTGCGGCGTCAGCAACGCCTCGGCCAGCGAAGCGAGGCTGCGTACCCGCCGGGGGATGAGCGCCGTCATCGGGTCCTCCTCGGTTACAGTGAACGACTGTACACTCAACAGTGCACTGCAGGAGTGGACTGCCTGTCAACGCGTGAAGCGGAGGATGTGACGTGAGCAACGCGGTGGACATCCGTACGCTGGACCTCGTGTCGGAAGAGCCGGTGAGCCGCCAGGAGCGCAAGCAGCGCACGCGCCAGGCGTTGCTGGACACCGCCCTGGATCTGCTGGCCGACCGTCCGTTCGCGACGCTTTCCCTGCGCGAGGTCGCGAAGGGCGCCGGGCTCGTGCCGACGGCGTTCTACCGGCACTTCGCCTCGATGGAGGAACTCGGCGTCGCGCTCGTCGAAGAAGCGACGCGCACCCTGCGCGGCATGATGCGTTCGGCGCGCACCGACCCCGACACCTACCAGGGGATGATCAGCGCTTCGGTGGCCACGGTCCACCAATTCGTCCGGGCGAACGAGGACCATTTCCGGTTCCTGACGCGTGAGCGCTACGGCGGCGGCCCGCTCGCCCGGTCCATCGCCGTGGAACTGCGGATGTTCTCCGGCGACCTCGCGATCGACCTCGCCCGGTTCGCCCCGCTGCGCGCGTGGAGCACCGAAGACCTGCACATGCTGGCCGACTTGATCGTTTCCGCGATGATCACGACGACGGTCGAACTCCTGGAAGCCCGCCCCGGTGAAGACCCGAAAATCACCGCGACGGCGGAGAAACGCCTGCGGCTGATCCTGCTCGGGATCCCCCACTGGAAAACGAACTGAACGTACCCCTTACGGCGCTCGTATCTTCTGGCACAACCCCCGGACTTGCGACCCAGGTCACTGGGGACTGTCGGTCCGGCGTGGTACAACCCTCGGATCGTGCCTCGCCGATGAGGAGGTCGTGTGGCCGACAGCGAACAGCATCAGCAGCTCACCGTGGGTGTGGTGACCGAATCACGCCCCGGGGAGCGCCGGGTGGCGATGGTGCCCAAACTGGTCGGGCGGCTCGCGCAACGCGGGTTGCGCGTCCTGGTCGAACCGGGTGCCGGCTCCCGCGCGTACCTGAGTGACGACGCGTTCACCCAGGCGGGCGCCGAGCTCGGCGACGCGTGGGGCGCGGACATCGTCGTGAAGGTGAACCCGCCCGCGCCGGAAGAGGTGGCGAAGCTGGCCCGGGGCACCGTCCTCGTCGGCTTCCTCGACCCGCGCGGCAACCCGGAGGGGCTCGCGAAGCTCGAAGAAGCGGGCCTGCGGGCGTTCGCGATGGAGGCGGTCCCGCGGATCTCCCGGGCGCAGGCGATGGACGCGCTGTCGTCGCAGGCCAGCATCGGCGGCTACCGCGCGGTGCTGCTCGCGGCGCAGAAGCTCCCGCGCTTCTTCCCGATGCTCACCACCGCGGCGGGCACCGTGCCGCCGGCGAAGGTGCTGGTGCTCGGTGCCGGCGTCGCCGGGCTGCAGGCACTGGCCACGGCGAAGCGGCTCGGCGCGCAGACCACCGGCTACGACGTCCGGCCCGAGGTCGGCGAGCAGGTCAAGTCACTCGGCGCGCAGTTCCTGGACCTCGGCATCGAGGCGGTCGGCGAAGGCGGGTACGCCCGCGAGCTGACGCCGGAGGAGCGCGACGAGCAGCAGCGGCGGCTCACCGAGGCGATCACGAGGTTCGACGTCGTGATCACGACGGCGCTGGTGCCGGGCCGCAAGGCCCCGACGCTGGTCACCGCGGACGCCGTCAAGGGCATGCCGGCCGGGTCGGTCGTGGTCGACCTCGCCGGCGAGACCGGCGGCAACTGCGAGCTGACCAAGCCGGGGGAGGACGTCGTGGAGCACGACGTCACGATCTCGTCCCCGCTGAACCTGCCCGCCGAAATGCCTTCGCACGCCAGCGAGCTGTACGCGCGCAACGTCACCGAGCTGCTGGAGCTGCTCGTGACGAAGGAAGGCGCGCTGGAGCTGAACTTCGAAGACGAGATCGTCGCCGGTGCCTGCGTGGCCGGGCGCGAAGGGAGCGCGTCGTGAGCCCACTGGTGCAGAACCTGGCGGTGCTCGTGCTCGCCGGGTTCGTCGGCTTCGCCGTCATTTCCAAGGTGCCCAACACCTTGCACACCCCGCTGATGTCCGGCACCAACGCCATCCACGGCATCGTCCTGCTGGGCGGGCTGGTCGTGCTCGGCCTCGGCGTCGACGGCGTCTTCAACAAGATCCTGCTGGTGATCGCGATCGCCTTCGGCACGATCAACGTCGTCGGCGGCTTCCTGGTCACCGACCGGATGCTGTCGATGTTCAAGGGCAAGAAGCCCGCGCCGGCCGAGGAGGAGGAGAAGTGACCGACTTCGTCGCGATCCTCTACATCGTCGCGTTCGCCCTCTTCATCTACGGCCTGATGGGCCTGACCGGCCCGCGCACCGCGGTCCGCGGCAACTGGATCGCCGCCGTCGGCATGGGCATCGCGGTGATCGCCACCCTGCTCACCCCGGGCATGGGCAACTGGCTGCTGATCGTCCTCGGCGTCGCGATCGGCGCGGTGGTCGGCGTGCCGTCGGCGCGCAAGGTCAAGATGACCGCGATGCCGCAGATGGTGGCGCTGTTCAACGGCGTCGGCGGCGGCGCGGTCGCGCTCATCGCGTGGGTCGAGTTCAACTCCACCGACGGCTACGCGCACGAGCCGGCGTACATCGCGATCGCGTCGCTGTTCGCCGCGATCATCGGCTCGATCTCCTTCTGGGGCTCGAACGTCGCGTTCGGCAAGCTCCAGGAGCTGATCAGCGGCCGCCCGATCACCATGGGCAAGCTGCAGCAGCCGATCAACGCGCTGCTCCTGCTGATCGCGCTCGCGTGCGCGGTGATCATCGTCGCCGGCGGCGACTCGTGGCTGCTGATCGTCGGGCTGCTCGTGGCGGCGGGCATCCTCGGCCTCACCGTCGTGCTGCCGATCGGCGGCGCGGACATGCCGGTGGTCATCTCGCTGCTCAACGCGTTCACCGGGCTCTCGGCCGCGGCGATGGGTCTCGCGCTGGACAACACGGCGCTGATCGTCGCCGGCATGATCGTCGGCGCGTCCGGCTCGATCCTGACCAACCTCATGGCCAAGGCGATGAACCGGTCCATCCCGGCGATCGTCGCGGGCGGCTTCGGCGGCGGACCCGCGGTCGCGGCCGGTGGCGGGGCGAAGGAAGCTCGCCCGGTGCGCGCGACCAGCGCCGCCGACACCGCGATCCAGATGGCGTACGCCAGCAAGGTCGTCGTGGTGCCCGGGTACGGCATGGCCGTGGCGCAGGCCCAGCACACCGTCCGGGAGATGGCGAAGCTGCTGGAGAAGAAGGGCATCACGGTCGCCTACGCGATCCACCCGGTGGCCGGCCGGATGCCCGGGCACATGAACGTGCTGCTCGCCGAGGCCGACGTGCCCTACGAGCAGCTCAAGGAGATGGACGAGATCAACTCCGAGTTCGCCCAGACCGACGTCGCGCTGGTGATCGGCGCGAACGACGTCACGAACCCGGCCGCGCAGACCGACCCGAGCTCGCCGATCTACGGGATGCCGATCCTCAAGGTCAACGAGAGCCGGTCCGTGATCGTGTTGAAACGCGGGATGGCCTCGGGCTTCGCCGGGATCGACAACGACCTGTTCTACGATCCGAAGACCAGCATGCTCTTCGGGGACGCCAAGTCGTCGGTGGGCGAGATCGTGGAGGAACTCAAAGCGCTATGACGACCGGGTCGGACGTCCGTGCCGCGTTCACGGATCCGGCCGAAAACCTGGCGTTCGACGAAGCGCTCCTCCGGGTCGCGCCGGGGTCACCGGTGCTGTGGCTCTGGCGCAACCCGGTCTGCGTCGTCGTGGGGCGCGGCCAGCGGATCGCGCGCGAAGTGCGGGTCGAGGAGTGCGAGCGCGACGGCGTCCCGGTGCTGCGGCGGGCCAGCGGCGGCGGCACCGTGTTCCACGACCCGGGCAACCTGAACGTCACGCTGGTCCAGCCGCTTTCGGGGGTCCGGGTGGCGGAGCCCCCGGCCGGGGCGGAGCCCCGAATGTCACTGCCCGGGCCCACCGACCGGCCGCTGGAGACGCTGGGCAAGGTGATGAGCGCGGCCGTCGACCAGCTCGGGCTGGTTCCGCGGATCGGTGACCGCGGCTTGTTCGTCGAAGACGCGAAGCTGTGCGGCTTCGCGGTGTTCCGGACCAAGACCGGCTTGCTGGCCCACTCGACGTTGCTGGTCGAGACGTCGGCGTCGCTGGTCGGCCGCTACCTGACGAGCGCGCCGGCGGACCCGCGGCCGCTCGACTCCCACCGCAGCCCGGTGGCGTCGCTGGCCGAGCACGGGCTGAACCCCGGGTTCCCGTCGGTCGAGGCGGCGGTGCGGGCGGCGGCGTCGCAGATCCTGGGGACGCTGGTGCCGCGCCCGCCGTCGGCGGCCGAGCTGTCGCGGCAGCGGGCGCTGCTGCACACGCGGTACCGGTACCCGTCCTGGCACGCGGACGGTTCCCAGCGCGCGGCCTGAAACGCCAGGAAGGGCACCCCGTCGAGCAGGGTGCCCCTCGTGACCTGTCTGTCTACTGTGGACTTATTCCGCCGCCGAGAACGTGACGCCCGGCACCTTGCGCGCCGCCGCCCGCGTGGTCTTCTTCGGCTCCGCCGCCTTGCGGGTGCGCGTGGTCTTGGCCGGTTCGGCCTTCGCCTTGGTGACCTTCGCGGTGGCCCTGGTGGTGGTCTTCGCGGGCTCGGCCTTCGCGGTCTTGGCGGACGCCGCGCGACGTCCGGCGACCGGCTTCGCCGCCTTCGTCGTCTTCGGGGCCGCCTTCGCCCGGGGCCGCTTCGCGCCCGGGACGATCCGCGGCCGGCGCTTGCGGCCACCGGTGCGCCGGCCCGCGTCGGCGTAGCGCTGCAGCAGCTCACGCAAGGCGTCGGCGTTGGCGAAGGAGAGGTCGATGTCGTAGTCGATGCCGTCCAGCCCGAACCCGACGGTCTCGGCGGCGGCCTCGCCGGTGAGATCATCCAGGACCCGCACAGCCGTGTTCTTGGCCACGACAAACCTCCCGTGCTCGAACGTGGTATTCGCGCGCACCGGGGCCGACGGCACCCGGGCCGCCGACTTCTTGCAGCTTCCCGACCGAGGATAGCCGCTGGCTTGCGTGATCCCGCGCGGTGGTGTGCGCTGAACGCATGTCTGGACAGACTTTTGACGTAGTGGTGATCGGCGCGGGTCCGGTGGGGGAGGTGGCCGCCGAACGGGCGGCCCGCGGTGGCCTGAAGGTCGCCCTCGTCGAGCACGAGCGTTTCGGCGGCGAGTGCTCCTACTGGGCGTGCATCCCGAGCAAGGCGTTGCTGCGGCCGGGAAACCTCCTGGCCGCGGCGAAGCGGATCCCCGGCGTGCCGGTCGGCGACCGGCTCGACCCCGCGGCGGTGTTCGCACGGCGTGACTGGTTCACCGGCAAGGGCGACGACTCGGGCCAGGTCGAATGGGCCCGCGGCGCCGGCATCGAGCCGATCCGCGGCCACGGCGAGATCACCGGTGAGCGGGAGGTGACCCTCGACGGCGACCGTGTGCTGACCGCGCGGCACGCGGTGATCGTGTGCACCGGCAGCGTGCCGAGCAAGCCGTCGATCCCGGGGCTCGACACGGTCCGGGTGTGGGGTTCGCGGGAGGCGACGTCGGCTTCGTCGGTGCCCGGCCGCCTCGGGGTCCTCGGTGGCGGGGTGGTCGGCGTCGAGATGGCGCAGGCGTTCGCGTCGCTCGGCTCGGAGGTGCACCTGGTGATCACGGGCGAGCGGCCGCTGCCGCGTAACGCCACGATCGCCGGCGACCTCGTGTTGCACGGCTTGCGTGAAGCCGGCGTGTACGTGCACACCATGTCCGGGGTGATCGGGGTGTCCGACACCGGGAGCGGGACCGAACTGGTGCTCAAGAGCGGCGAACGGCTGGTCGTCGACGAGTTCCTGGTGGCGACCGGGCGCCGGCCCGCGACCGCCGGGCTCGGCCTCGAGGCGTTCGGCATCGAGCCCGGCCGCGCGCTGGAGGTCGACGACACGGGCCGGGCGTCCGCAGTGGACGGTGGCTGGCTGTACGCGGCGGGCGACGTCACCGGCCGCGCCCCGCTGACCCACCAGGGCAAGTACGGCGCCCGCGCGGCGGGGGACACGATCGCGGCGCTGGCCGCGGGCAAGCCGGTGTCTTCGGAGCCGTGGAGCCCGTTCACCGCGACCGCCGACCACAGCGCGGTGCCGCAGGTGGTGTTCACCGACCCGGAGGTCGCGGCCGTCGGCCTGGCGGACGCGCGGCCGGGCTCGGCCGACCGGGTCGTCGACATCGACATCGCGGTGGCGGGCTCGTCACTGCACGCGGACGGCTACACCGGCAAGGCCCGGATGGTCGTCGACACCGAGCGGAACGTCCTCCTGGGCGTGACGTTCGTCGGCCAGGACGTCTCGGAGCTGCTGCACTCGGCGACGATCGCGATCGTCGCCGAGGTGCCGCTCGACCGGCTGTGGCACGCGGTGCCGTCGTTCCCGACGATCAGCGAGGTGTGGCTGCGGCTGCTGGAGGCCTACGGGCTCTAGTCACTGAGCGGGCAGGTCCAGGGCGGCTTTCGCGGCCCGGGCCAGGCCGGGATCGTCCGCAGTGGACGGTCCCGGCGCCCAGACCGCCTGCACGACCCGCACGGACGTGCCTTCGATCCGGGACGTGTAGGCGGCGTTCTCGAACCGCGGCGCCGGGGTCGCGCCCCACTTGCCGGTCTCGGAGGCGAGGTCGAGGATCCCGCCCCCGCCGGGCGTGTCCGCGACGGCCTTGAACGCGCCGGCCTGCGCGGCATCGGGGAACTCGACGATCCCGACGGTGACGGCGGCCTCGCGACCGTCGACGGTGGCGGCGTAGGACGCGCGCCGGACGCCGGAGCAGCTGGTCTGCTGCAGGCTGGCCTGGGCATCCCCGAAGGCGTGGGAGGCACACCGCTGGTCCCGATCGGCGGCGCGCAGGGCGAACTGCAGGCTCCGCACCGGAGCGGCACTGGTCCGCGACGGCGGCGGAGTGACGGGAGCGGGCGGCCCGCTGGGCGCGGCGGCGGTGTCATCCCCGGAGGTGGCCACGGCGATGGCCGCGACGACCAGGGCGACCAGGAGCCCGATGGCGCCGAGGGGGAGCCAGCGGACGGTCTTCGAGGTGGAGGCGGTTTCCCGAGGGACCGGCCGCGGAGCGGGTGCGCCGGCGGTGGGGGGTTCGGGCGGCAGGGTGATCTGGGCGAGCGTGACCGGGCGGGGTGCGCTTCGCGGGGTTCGTGCGGGTGGGGTGGGGAAGGCGAGTTTTTCGGTTCGTTCGGTGTCGGTGCCCGGTTCGCGGGACTGCGGCTGCGGGGTGGCGCCGGGGAAGAGGGGGTTTCCCGGCGCGGGAAGCGTCTCGGTGGGTTCCTGGTCTGAGGGAGTTTCGTCGCCGGGGTGTGGCGAGGAGTCGGCGAGATCCGGCTCGGACGCGGCGCTGAAGGCTCGCGATCCGGCGGTCATCGAGTCTTCGGCTTGCGGCGCGGTTCCGGTGGCGGGCGCCGAGTCTTCGGCAGGCGGAACGGTCTCGGCGGGCTCCGGCTCGGCGGGCTCCGCGCCTGCGGCCGGGGGTGCTGATTCGGCGGGCTCCGCGGCTGGGGTTGTCGGCGCGACCGGTTCCGCGCTCGCGGCGGTGGGCGCCGGTTCGGCGGCCTCGGAGTCCGTGGCAGGGATGGCCGCCGGTTCGGAGTCCTCGGTGGGTGCGGGGGCGGGCTTCGGCACGGCCGAAACCGGAGTTGTGGTTTGCCACCCGGCTCGGCCTACCGCGGGCGAACCGAGCGAAGGCGAACCCGCCTCGGCTGAGCTGGCCGCGGGCGAGCCTGCCGTGGGTGAACCCGGCGCGGCTGAGCCTGAATTCGCACTGTCCGAAGTGGGCTTTGCCGAACTCGAGCCTGCCGCTGTGGCAGCAGCGGTCGCGCCTGCCGCTGCAGCCGAACCGGCCGCGCCCGCTGCGGGACTTGCCGCAGCAGCCGAACCAGCCGTGCCCGGAGCCGCGGCCGAGCCCGCCGAACCGGCCGCGCCCGCAGCAGCGGCCGAACCCGCTGAACCCGGCGACCCGTCGGTGCCCGCAGCAGCTGTTCCAGCCGAGCCAGCGGCCGAACCGGTCGCGCCCGCTGTGTTCGCAGCAGCGGCCGAACCCGCAGAACCCCCAGAACCTCCAGAACCCGCCGTGCCCGGGGTTGTCCTTCCCGGCTGGCGGGGCACCGACGGCCCACTGTCCCAAAGGGACTCCGGTGGCGAATCGTCCGTGAAGCGGCTGAAGCCCTCGCCCAGCAGGATCTCGTCCGAAAACTCCGGTGCCTCCGGGGCCAACCCGCGGATCAGGGCCCGGACCTGGTCCACCGATCGGGGCCGGTGCGCCGTTGCCAGGGACACCGTGGCCGCCAGCATCGTCGTCGGGGTCGGGTGCAGGACCCGGACCGGGCCCGCCAAGTCGGCCGCCGGCTGGTCGACCGTCTCCACGTACGGTCCTACCGCGACTATCGTCCCCACCGGGCCCGTTCCCGGCACCAACGAAGCGATCCGCTGCTCGCACGCCTGGGAAATGTCCAGCGCCTCCGTTGCCGGGTTGACCGCGTCGTCGTCCGCGATCAGTGGCCAGCCGTCGGCCTTCCAGGGGGCTCCCAGCGGGGCTTCCAGCCTCAGGGCCGGATCCGGGAGGTCCACGCCGATCACGATGATCACCCCGTGGGGCAGCAGGACCACCGCCTCGATCGGGCGCTCGGTCACCGAACCGACGCCCACCAGCGCGATCCCGCCGATGACGGTGCTGCCACGGCCGAGGGATGCCAGCGCCGCCCGGACGTCGTCGGCCACCCGGGACTGCTGCCGCTCCAGGCGCACCAGTCGCACCGAAACCCCTCCCTGCTCGTCGTTCCGGGTCATCACGCTAGCGCGCGTGGCGGTATCCATCGTGCGACACGGGGACAGCGTGGCCGTGAGCCCACCGAAAGTGGGGCCGTGGGTGACTTGTGGTGTTCATGTGGCCAAACAGCACGGTTGGGGTGCAGAATGTGCTACAACGCATCGGAGGCGGCATTCGGGAGCCGCGCTGAGGCCGCGCTGAAAGCTCGAAGTAGGGCGTAGGGGAAGACGTCCCTCGTCGAGCAACAAGCGGAGGTAGCAGTGAGCACCCGTGGCAGCACCCGAGGTGTGGTGTACGTCCACTCGTCGCCGTCTGCGGTGTGTCCGCACGTCGAGTGGGCTATTTCGGGCACCCTGGGTGCCCGCGTTGACCTGAAGTGGACGGCGCAGCCGGCCAGTCCGGGTCAGCTTCGCGCCGAATGCGGATGGCGCGCGCCCGCGGGCAGCGGCGCCAGACTGGCGTCAGCCCTCAAGGCGTGGCCGATGATTCGGTTCGAAGTCACCGAAGAGCCCAGCGCGGGCCTCGACGGCGAACGGTTCTGCTTCGCGCCCGGCCTAGGCCTGTGGCACGGGCGGACCAGCGCCAACGGTGACATCGTCGTGGGTGAAGACCAGCTGCGCGCGCTCGCCGCCATGACCCGCGGGGGTGAGTCCTTCGCACACAAGCTCGACGAACTCCTGGCCGCTAGCTGGGATGAAGCGCTCGAGCCCTACCGACACGCCGGCGACGGCGCTCCGGTGACCTGGCTGCACCAGGTCGGCTGAACCAAGCCGGCCGACGGCCGGACAGCTCCGGCGGGCGGTCCGGCGCGACCCCGGGTGATCGGGGCGCGCCGGGCCGCCCGTGTGCGTTTCCCGGCACGCCACCGTGCTGCCCCCGGGCGCCTCGCCGGGGCCGGTACGCTCGTCGGCGTGACCACCCCCGCCCCCAGCTCCCGCCAGCGCTGGCTGGTGCCCGTCGTGGCCGTGGTGCTCTCCGTGACCGTGGGCGGCGGCCTGCTCGCGCGTGAGATCTACCGCCGGCCCGACCAGCCCGCCGACGAGACCACCGTCTCGACCTCCGCGCCCTCGTCGGCCAGCAGCGGGGCGTCGGCCGCGACGGGTGCCATCCGGATGACCGACGACGCGAAGGCGCACCCCCAGGCCGAACCCGTCCGCAGGCTGCTGCAGGCGTACTTCGACGCCATCAACACCAAGCAGTACGGGCAGTGGACGGCCGTGGTCAGCTCCCAGCGGATCGCGGAGCAGTCGCAGACGACCTGGCGCAACGGCGTCCGCACCACAAAGGACACTGACGCCCTCGTCTACCGGATCGAGCGCGGATCGGGCACGTCGCTGCGGGTGCTGGTCGGCTTCACCAGCTTCCAGAACCGCGAAGACGCGCCCCTGTTCTTCCCGGAGCCGTGCATCAAGTGGCGGCTCGTGCTGCCCGTGATCGTCGAGAAGTCCGAGCTGAAGATCGACTCCGTCGACAAGGGCCCGCCGCCCGAACACGACAAGTGTTGAGCGCGAGAAGGGGGCCCGGCCGAAGCCGGGCCCCCTTCTCGTTCGTCAGTGCGTTCAGGCCGCCGGGGTGAACAGCAGCGCGGTGTTGTGCCCGCCGAAGCCGAACGAGTTGCTGATCGCCGCGGTCAGCTCGACCTTGCGGGCCTCGCCGGACACGACGTCCAGCTGCACCCGCGGGTCCAGGTCGGTCAGGTTCATCGTGGCCGGCACGATGCCGTGGTAGATCGACAGGATCGTGATGATCCCCTCGACCGCGCCGGCCCCGCCGACCAGGTGCCCCATCGAACCCTTCGGCGCCGTCACGATCGCGTGGTCGCCGACCGCCTTGCGGATGGCCGCCGCCTCGCCGATGTCACCGACCACAGTGGACGTCGCGTGGGCGTTCACGTGCCCGACGTCCGCGGCGGTCACGCCGGCCATCTTCATCGCCGCGCGCATCGCGGCGATCTGGCCGATGCCCTCGGGGTGGTTGCCCGTGATGTGGTAGGCGTCCGAGGTGATGCCGTGCCCGGCGATCGTCGCGTAGATCCGTGCCCCGCGGGCCTTCGCCTGGTCCGCGCGCTCCAGGATGACCACGCCGGCGCCCTCGCCGAGGACGAAGCCGTCGCGGCTCGCGTCGAACGGCCGCGACGCGCTGCCGGGGTCGTCGTTGCGCGTGGACACCGTGCGAGCCTGGGCGAACCCGGCCAGCGTGATCGGGTGGATGCACGCTTCGGCACCACCGGCGACCACGACGTCGGCGCGGCCGGAGCGGATCATCTCCACCCCGCTCGCGATGCCCTCGGCGCCGGAAGCGCAGGCCGAGGCCGGGGAGTGCACCCCGGCCCGCGCCTTCAGGTCGATGCCGACGTGCGCGGCCGGGCCGTTCGGCATCAGCATCGGCACGGTCAGCGGCGACACCTTGCGGAGACCCTGCTGGTGCAACAGATCGTTCTGGGTGAGCAGGGTGACCGGGCCGCCGACGCCGGTGCCGATCGACACGCCGAGGCGGTCGGGGTCGACGTCGGTGTGCTCGTCGGTCGGTTCCGCGTACCCGGCGTCGGCCCACGCCTGCCGGGCGGCGATCAGCGCGACCTGCTCGCAGCGGTCCAGCCGGCGGGCCTGCACCCGCGGGAGGACTTCCGACGGATCGACGGCGAGCATGCCGCCGATCTTGACCGGCAGCTGCAGCTCCTCGACCCAGTCGGCCTCGATCGCCCGGATCCCGCTCCGCCCGGCCAGCAGACCGTCCCAGGTGGACGTCACGTCCCCGCCGAGCGGTGTGGTGGCGCCGAGACCGGTGATCACGACGTCGTGGTTGCTCATGGGAGTCTCCTCAAGGAGGGAAGAGGACTTACTTCGAGTTGGCCGACACGTAGTTCACCGCGTCGCCCACGGTCTTCAGGTTGGCGAGCTCGTCGTCCGGGATCTTGACGCCGAACTTGTCCTCGGCCTGCACGGCGATCTCGACCATCGACAGCGAGTCGATGTCCAGGTCGTCCACGAACGACTTCTCGGCGGTGACGTCGTCCTGAGCCACACCGGCCACCTCTTCGACGATCTCGGCGAGGCCGGCGAGGATCTCAGTGTTGTCAGCCATGGGGTAGTTCCCTTCTCGGTCTTACTCGGGTCTGGTTGCCCTTGGGCGAGTGCCCGCGGGGAGCGTAACGGTGATCAGGGGCAGACGAACGCCTGCCCGGCGTAGGACAGGCCCGCGCCGAACCCGACCGCCAGCACCACATCGCCGGACTTCGCCGTCCCGGCCTTGCGCATGTGGTCCAGCGCGAGGGGGATGGACGCCGACGAGGTGTTGCCGGAGTACTTGATGTCGTCGGCGACGACCATGTCTTCGCGGGCGCCGTTGGCCCGGAGCTTCTTCGCGATCGCCTCGACGATGCGCAGGTTCGCCTGGTGCGGGATCAACACGTCCACATCGGACGGCTTGAGCCCGGCGACCTCGAGCGCGCGCATGGCGATCGGCGCGATCTGGGTCGTCGCCCACCGGAAGACCGACTGGCCCTCCTGGTAGATGAACTTCTCCTCGGTCATCCCGATCAGGTCGACCAGGTCGCCGGCGCTGCCCCAGGAGACCGGGCCGATCAGCGGCTCGTCGGACTCGCCGACGACCGCGGCACCCGCGCCGTCGGCGAAGATGATCGCGTTCGCGCGGTCGGTGGGGTCGACCGAGTCGGTGAGCTTCTCGGCGCCGATCACGAGGACCTTCTTCGCCGAGCCGCCGCGGATCAGGTCGGAGGCGACGCCCAGGCCGTAGCAGAACCCGGCGCACGCGGCGTTGAGGTCGAACGCGCCGGGGCCGGGGATGCCGATCCGCGCGGCCACCTGGGCGGCGGCGTTCGGGATCTGCGTCGGCATGGTGCAGTTCGGCAGGATCACCGTGTCCACTTCGGACGGGTCGACCCCGGCGTCGGCCAGCGCGGCGGTGCCGGCGGCGACGGCGAAGTCGGTGAGCAGCTCGTCCTTCTCGGCGAAGCGGCGCTCGATGATGCCGACGCGCGTGCGGATCCACTCGTCGTTGGTTTCCATGATCTTCGAGAGGTCGTCGTTGGTGACGATCTTCTCCGGCTGCGCGCTGCCGATGCCCAGCACGCGGCTGCCGCGGGAGCCGGGGTTGAGGCTCAGGGTGGGTCGATCGGTCACGAGGCGTCCTCCTGGCGCAGCGCCGCCAGCTCGGCCGGCGTCTTCAGCGCGGTGGTAGTGGTGACGACGCCCTTGAGCTGCCGCTTGACCAGGCCGGTCAGCGTGCCCGCGGGCGCGAGTTCGACGGTGCGGGTGACGCCGAGGGAGACCAGGCCGTCCATCGTCAGGTCCCAGCGGACGGACCGCGTGACCTGTGCGACGAGGCGGTCCAGGTACTCGGCCCCGCTGGTGACGACCGCACCGTCCGCGTTGGACAGCAGCGGGCGCGTCGGGTCGGCCGGGGTCAGCTCGGCGGCGTGGGCGCGCAGCGCCTCTTCGGCGGGCGCCATGTACTGCGTGTGGAACGCGCCGGCGACCTTGAGGGCGCGGATCTTCGTGCCTTCGAGGGGCTCGGCGACGATCTTCGCGATGGTGTCGGCGGCACCGGAGGCGACGATCTGCCCCGCTCCGTTGCGGTTCGCCGCGGTCAGGCCCTGCTCTTCGAGCCACGCGACGACCTGCTCGGGATCCCCGAGCATGACCGCGGCCATCGACGTCGGCTCCAACGCGCACGCCTTCGCCATCTCGGCACCCCGGACGGCGGCGAGCGCGACGGCGTCTTCGGGCTTCAGGACACCGGCGATCGCGGCGGCGGCGAGCTCGCCGACGGAGTGCCCGGCGACGGGCGCGTCCGCGGGCACCGGCGCGGTGGCCTGGAGGTGTTCGAACGTGAGCAGCGACAGCGCGACGATCAGCGGCTGCGCGACCGCCGTGTCCTGGATCTCGTCGGCGTCCGCCTCGGTGCCGAGGCGGAGCAGGTCGAGCCCCGCGCGCTCGGACCACAGCGCCACGCGTTCGCGGGCGCCGTCGAGGTCGAGCCAGGGCGTGAACATGCCGGGGGCCTGGGACCCCTGGCCGGGAGCGAGGACTGCTGCTGTCACCCTTCAAGACAACACGGCGGAGGGTGTTCCCCGGGATGCCGACGCTCACAGTGTCTGCCCGGCGTCTTTGTCGGAAACCTCCAAAGACGCGCCGGAGAAGCTCGCGCGTAACCCGGAAGCCTTGTCGGGTTCAATCACCTTTCGCTGTTAAGTCCATCACGTGACGCCCGTCTCGGGAAGTGCTCACCAGAGGCCGCGGGCGCGGGCCAGCCGTCCCACGGTGAGCGCGATCCGCAACACGAGCGCGTCACGGGGGTCCGTCGGCTGGCAGCCGGTCAGGTCCGCCGCCTTGCGCAGCCGGTACCGGACCGTGTTCGGGTGGACGAACAGCGTCTTGGCGCACGTCTCCAGCACGCCGCCGCTCTCGAGGTAGGCCTCCACCGTGCGCTGCAGCGTGGGGCCCGCCTCCTCCAGCGGCCGCGCGATCGTGTCGATCAGCAGGCGCTCCGCCTCGGCGTCGCCCGTCAGCGCGCGCTCGGGCAGCAGGTCCGCCGACCGCACCGGACGGGGCGCGCCCGGCCAGCCGATCACCGCCCGCAGCCCCGACAGCGCCTCCGTCGCGCTGTGGTGCGCCTCGGCCAGCGACGGCACCGTCGGGCCCGCGACCACCGGGCCGTCGGCGAACGCCACCGACATCCGGGCGAGGATTTCGCGCTCCTTCACCCCGCCCTCGGTCGGGCCGCCGACCACGACCACCAGCCGGGAGCCCTGGACCGACAGCAAGACCGGGCGGCCGACGCGGGCCGCGCGGCTGCGGACCTCGAACACCACCGTCGGCGGGTCCTCCGACGGCGGGTTGCCCACCAGGACCGTCGCGGCCGCCGACGGCTCCCAGCCCAGCGCCGTCGCGCGCGAAAGCACCGACTCCTCGGCGTCGCCGCGGACGATCCCGTCGACGACCAGCGCCTCCAGCCGGGCGTCCCACGCGCCACGGGCCTCCGCCGCCGCCGCGTACGAATTCGCCGCCGCGAACGCGATTTCCCGGCCGTAGCGCAGGATTCCCTCGATCAGCGCGGCCCGCTCCGCCTCGTTCGCGGCGAACTCCGGCAGCTGCTCCTCGAACACCTCGATGGCCAGGCGCACCATGCCGACCGCCTGCCGCAGGCTGACCCACCGGGACAGCTCGGCCGGCGCGTCGCGGAACGCCTCGGTCGTCAGCTTCAGGGCCTCCTTCGCGTCCCGCAGCCAGTCGACGAAGCCCGCGGCGCCCGCCTGCGTGATCAGCAGGACGCTGGCGCGCTGGTCGGCGGGCAGCCGGGCGAACCACGACAGCCGCCGCTCCATCACCGCGACGCTCGCGCTCGCCAAGCTGCCGGAGGCGTGCTCCAGCCGCCGAAGCGTCTTCGCGGAGAGTCCGTGGTGCTTCGGCACCTGGCGCGGGGCGGGGGTTCCATCCATGGCGCCCGCGATCCTACGTGCCCGCAACTTTCGTAGCCCGGGTCGGCAACGCGCGGTGCTATGCGGTGCGTGTACGGACTGCCTAGGATCGCGAACGGGGGCAGCCAGCAATGAACGGGGGAACCGGGATGACCGGTTTGGAGATCGACAGGGTCTCGAAACGCTACGGCGATGTGGTCGCTTTGCGCGAAATGACGTTCGAAGTCCGGCCGGGCGAGCTTTTCGGGTTCGTCGGCAGCAACGGCGCCGGAAAGACCACGACCATGCGGATCGCGCTCGGCGTGCTTTCCGCCGACGGCGGCGAAGTCCGCTACGACGGCCGGCCCGTCACGCACGAAACGCGCCGCCACATCGGGTACATGCCCGAGGAGCGCGGCCTTTACCCGAAGATGAAGGTGGCCGAGCAGCTCACCTACCTCGCGCGGCTGCACGGCATGCCGGCCGCCGCCGCGCGGGCGTCGGCGGACAAGTGGACCGAACGGCTCGGCGTCGCCGGCCGCCGCGACGACGAGGTGCAGAAGCTCAGCCTCGGCAACCAGCAGCGCGTCCAGCTCGCCGCGGCGCTGGTGCACGAGCCGCGGATCCTGGTGCTCGACGAGCCGTTCTCCGGCCTCGACCCGGTCGCGGTCGACGTGATGAGCCAGGTGCTCAAGGAAAAGGCCGCCGAAGGCGTGCCGGTCGTGTTCTCCAGCCACCAGCTCGACCTCGTGGAGCGGCTCTGCGACCGCGTCGGGATCGTCCGGAGTGGACAGATGGTCGAGGCCGGCACGGTCGAAGAGCTGCGGGCCGGCGGCGCCGTCCGGCTGCGGGTCGACGTCCCCGAAGCCGGTGACGGCTGGGCCGACGGCCTGCCCGGTGTGAAGGTGCTGGGCCGGAAGGGCACGGTGACCGAGCTCGAGCTGGGCGAAGGTGCCGACGACCAGGCCGTGCTCAAGGCGGCGCTGGCCACCGGTCCGGTCCGCGAATTCGCGCGCGAGCAGCCGTCCCTGACCGAACTGTTCCGTTCCGTCGTCACGACCGAGGAGGTCCCGGCATGAGCGAGCTTGCGAGCGAATCATCCAACACTGCGCCGGCCGCTCAGGCCGCACCGAGCGTCAGCGAGGTGTGCGCATGAGCACCCCGGTCCAAGACGTCCGGATGAGCCCGGCCGCGGCGGTCGGGCTGGTCGCCTCCCGCGAGATCTCCACCCGCGTGAAGTCGAAGGCCTTCCGGGTCGCCACCGTCGTCATGCTGCTGCTGATCGTGATCGGCATCGTGCTGCTCAAGCTGATCTCGGGCGGCAGCGGCGCCGACTCCACGGTCGGCTACACCCCGGCCACCGCCGTGTTCTCGGCGCCGCTGCAGGCCGGCGGCAAGACGGTCGACGAAAAGATCGACGTCGTCCAGGTCGCCGACGAGGCCGCCGGGCGCGCCAAGCTGGCCGACGGCTCGATCGACGCGCTGCTCACCGGCGACGGCAAGACCGTGCACGTCCAGGTGAAGAAGGACCTCGACGGCAAGCTCGCCAACGTCCTGCAGCTGCTGTCCCAGCAGGTGGCGATCGACCAGCAGATCACGGCGCTGGGCGGCGACCCGGCGCGGTTCAAGGCCGCGATCGCGTCGGCGAAGTTCATCGAGGACACGCCGCTGGAGCAGCCGTACGACTACAACGGCGCGCAGCTGGGGCTCGGCATCGCCGCCGGGATCCTGATCTACCTGTCGCTGATGATCAACGGCCAGACCGTGGCGCAGGGCGTCGTCGAGGAGAAGACGTCCCGGGTCGTCGAGCTGCTGCTGTCGACGATCAAGCCGTGGCAGCTGATGGCCGGGAAGGTGCTCGGCATCGGCGTGGTGGGGCTGATCCAGATGCTCGTCATCGGCGTCGGCGGGCTGGTCACCGTGACCGCCACCGGCGCGCTTCCGGACCTTTCGCTTTCGTCGGCCGTCGGTACCGTCGTGTGGCTGATCGTCTGGTACCTGCTCGGGTTCTTCATGTACTCGATCGTGTTCGCCGCGCTGGGCGCGCTGGTTTCGCGCCAGGAAGACGTCGGCGGCGCGACGATGCCGGCGCTGATGTTCGTGATCGCCGGGTACGTGATCGGCATTTCGGTGCTGCCGTCGAACCCGGGCAGCACGTTCGTCGAGGTGCTTTCGGTGATTCCGGTGTTCTCGCCGACGCTGATGCCGATCCGGCTGGCGATGGGCGGGGTCCCGGTGTGGGAGGCCGCGTTGTCGGTGGTGCTGGTGTTGCTGATGATTCCGGGGCTGATCTGGCTGGCCGCGCGGATCTACCGGAATGCGGTCATGCGCACCGGCGCGAAGGTGAAACTGCGCGACGCCCTGCGCGCCGCCTGACGTTTTCCGGCTGTTCACCGGCCCCCGAGTGCTCCGGCGCTCGGGGGCCTTTTTTCGGGCGGCCGAGGCGCGAGTTCCGCCAAATGCTCGAGGCCGCCCGGCGCTTGCGGTTTACGCTGCGCCGGACGGCCTCGTCTCCCCGGTCCCCACCGGTGAAACCATTATGGCCAACGGTGATCTTCGCGCGCCAGTCGTCTCACTCGATCGTGGGGCGCACGAGTTGCCGCGGCTGGGTACCTGATCAACGATCCGGTGCACAACAGCGCGCACCACCCGAATCGCGACGATTCGGTGCGAAACACCTAGAGGGAGTCGGTATGGGCCAGCAACTGAAGGACGGGCTCGGGCAAGCGTGGAACCTGGTGGCCACGTTCGTCCCGAAACTCGTCGGTTTCCTGATCATCCTGCTGATCGGCTGGCTGATCGCGAAGGCCGTCGCGAAAGGGTTGAGCCTCGTGCTCGGAAAGGTCGGCTTCGGCAAGCTGATCGAGAAGACCGGCCTTTCCGGCAGCATCGGCCAGCAGAAGATCGACGCGGCCGGGATCCTCGTGAAACTGGTCTACTACTTCATCCTGCTGATCGCGCTGCAGCTGGCGTTCGGCGTGTTCGGGCCGACCAACCCGGTGAGCCAGCTGCTCAACGACATCATCGCGTTCCTGCCGCGGATCGTCGTCGCGCTGGTGCTGGTCGTGGTCGCCGCGGCCATCGCGAAGGTCGTCCGTGACGTCGTCTCGTCGGCGATGTCGGGCCGCCCGGCCGGCCGCTACCTGGCCACCGGCGCCTACTGGCTGATCATGGCGTTCGGCATCATCGCCGCGCTCGGCCAGGTGAACATCGCGACCGCCATCACCGGCCCGGTGCTGATCGCGGTGCTGGCGACGATCGGCGGCGTGATCGTCGTCGGCTTCGGCGGCGGCCTGATCAAGCCGGCGCAGGACCGCTGGCGCGGGTGGATCTCGAACATGGAGCACCAGATGGCCGAGACGCCGGCGCAGCGCACCGGCGAGATGGGCACGAGCGCGCAGCCGCGCGCGGCGGTCGGCGCGGACAACACCCCGACGCCGCCGGCGGGCATGCCGCGCTCGCAGGGCTGAGCGGGATCGGCGCGGAAGGGCCCGGCGGACGAGGAAGCCGCCGGGCCCTTCCGCGCGTTACGCTGGGGCGATGGGGGTCGTGGCGGCGCTCTGGCGCTATCCGGTGAAGTCGATGGCGGGCGAGCGGCTGACCGAGGCGACGGTCGGTGAGCGCGGCCTCGACGGCGACCGCCTCTACGCGGTCCACGACGCCGACGGCAAGTTCGGCAGCGGCAAGAACTCCCACCGCTTCCGGCGGATGCCCGGCCTGCACGCGTTCGCCGCGCGCTACGACGGCGACGTCCCGGTGGTGACCTTCCCGGACGGCCGCGTGCTCCGCGGGGACGCGGCGGGCGGCGAGATCGCCGCCGCGCTCGGCATCGCGGGTGCCGAGCTGGCGAAGGAAGCGGAGATCCCGCACCACGACGAAGCGCCCGTCCACCTCGTCACGACGTCGTCGCTGGCCTGGCTGGCCGAGCGCACGCCCGGTGTCGCGCTGGACGAGCGGCGGTTCCGGGCCAACCTCCTGCTGGACACCGGCCCGGCGCCGGACCGGGCCGAGGAGGCCTGGGTGGGGGAGCGCGTCCGCGTCGGCGAGGTCGAGCTGGAGATCCTCCGCAAGGCCGTCCGCTGCGTGATGGTCGGCCTGCCGGCCGACGGGCTGCCGGCCGCGCCCGGGCTGCTCAAGACGATCTCCGACACCAACGGCCTGACGTTCGGCGTGCAGGCCCGCGTCGTCCGCGGCGGCACGATCCGCGTGGGGGACGACGTCCACGCACCGGGATGTTCCGCGGCTCACAGTCCCTAGGGAATTCACCCCCTCCGGAGCATGTTTGATGCGGTAGGACGAAAGGGGCGTCAGGTGGATTTCCTGCTGCACCACGGAATCACGGTGCTCGGTCAGTGGATCTCGATCGCGGAGCTCGCCGGGCAGGTGTTCGCGCTCGCCGTCGTGTTCCTCGCGCAGCGTCGCACCCTGTGGACGTGGCCCGTGCAGGTCGGCGCGACCGTGCTGCTCTTCGCCGTCTACGCCTCCGCGCACCTCGGCGGGCTCGCCGCCCGCCAGGTCGCCATCCTCGCCATCTCCGTCTACGGCTGGTGGGCCTGGACCCGCCGCCAGGACCCGGTGTTCGGCGTGGTCGTGCGGCAGGGCCGGCTCGCCGAGCGGCTGGCCATGCTCGGCGCCTTCGTCGTGGGCACGACCGTGATGGCCCTGGTCCTCGACGCGCTGAACGCGTCCTGGGCGCCCTGGCCGGACGCCGCCATCTTCGTCGGGACGCTCGTCGCCTTCGGCGCGCAGGGAGCGGGGCTCGTCGAGTTCTGGCTGGTCTGGCTGGTCGTCGACGCGATCGGCGTGCCGCTGCAGATCTCGTCCGGGCTGTACTTCTCCGCCGCGATCTACATCGTCTTCGCCGGGCTCGTCATCCACGGCTGGTGGAGCTGGAACCGCTCCGCCAAGAGTGTCGCCGACCGTCAGTTCATGGCAGCATCCAGCTGAGCACCGGCGTGCTCTGCCCGAGCACGATCAGGCACATCACCAGCAGCAGCCCCAGGCTCCACGGGAGCACCTTCCGCAGCAGCTTGCCCTCTTCGCCCGGCAGATTCGCCGCCACGCAGGCGATCGTGAGGTTCTGCGGGGAGACCATCTTGCCGAGGACGCCGCCGGAGCTGTTGGCCGCGGCCAACAGGTCGGCGGCCAGGCCCGTCTTGTTCGCCGCCGTCACCTGCAGCGCGCCGAACAGCGCGTTCGCCGACGTGTCCGAGCCCGAGACGGCGACGCCGAACCAGCCCAGCACCGGGGAGAGGAACGCGAGGCCCGCGCCGGCGGCCGCGATGAACGTGCCGATCGTGGTCGTCTGACCGGACAGGTTCATCACGTAGGCCAGCGCGAGCACGCCGGTGACGGTGAGGATCGCGAACCGCAGCTCCTTGACCGTCGCCAGCCACTCCTGCACGGTCCCGCTCGCGGAGACGGCCAGGATCGCGGCCGTGATGACGCCGGCCAGCAGCACGAGCGTGCCGCCGGTGTTGAGGAACGGCAGCGAGAAGGTGTTGCCGGACACCGGTTTCCCGTTCGGGCCGATGACGTTCAGCCCGGGCCAGTGGAACTTCCAGGTCGCCTTGTCCAGCAGCTTCTTGATCGGTGGCAGCACGGCCAGCGAGAAGATCACGATGATCAGCGCGTAGGGCAGGTAGGCCTTCACGACGTCGTCGCGCGAGTCCTCCGGCGGCGCTTCTTCGGTCGCCGTCCCGCCCCCGCCCATGCTGATCCGGACGGCCTCGGGCACCGGGCGGCGGGTCTGCGGCAGCGCGACCAGCGCGGCGGCGCCGGCGAGCGCGGCGCCGATGTCGGCCAGCTGCGGCGACACGAAGTTCGAGGCGAGGAACTGCACGAGCCCGAACGCGACGCCGCAGACCAGCGCGGGCAGCCAGGTGTCCTTCAGGCCGCGCTTGCCGTCGACGATGATCACCAGCAGCAGCGGCACGACCAGCGCGAGCAGCGGCGTCTGGCGGCCGACGATCGACGAGACGTCCTGCAGGGGCAGCCCGGTGACCTGGGCGAGGGTGACGACGGGCGTGCCCATCGCGCCGAACGCGACCGGCGCGGTGTTCGCGACCAGGGCGACGACCGCGGCCTTCACCGGGTGGAAGCCGACGGCGACCAGCATCACTGCGCTGATCGCGACCGGCGCGCCGAAGCCGGCGAGGGCCTCCATGAGCGCGCCGAAGCAGAACGCGATGATCAGGGCCTGGATGCGCGGGTCGTCGGAGATCCGGCCGAACGAGCGGCGCAGGACGTCGAAGTGCCCGGTCCGCACCGTGAGCCGGTAGATCCACAGCGCGTTGACGACGATCCACATGATCGGCCACAGCCCGAAGGCGGCGCCCTGCAGCGCGCCGGAGACGGCTTGGACGACCGGCATGCCGTAGGCGGCGATCCCGACGACGAGCGCGACGAGCAGCCCGATCAGGGCGGCGTGGTGCGCCTTCATCCGGACGACACCGAGGAGCACGAGAACGGTGGCGAGCGGCAGCACGGCGACGAGCGCCGACAGGCCCAGCGAACCGAGGGGAGTCACGTCTTGCACGAACACGGGCGACCTCCGTTTTCCACGATGCGAAAACGGCCTTTCGGCGAGTGCCCGAGATCTTCGTCACAAACCGGTCGGTCCGTCAAGAACTTGAGACCGGTTGGCCCAACGAGTCAGCGCTTCACGGCCCCGGTGTGTGCGGGTAGGGGCATCACGCGTGACTGGGGAGGCATCACGCGTGATCGGAGGGGCATCACCCGCGATGCCCGCCTGATCACGCGTGATGCCCCGCTGATCACAGGTGATGCCCCGCTGATCACGTGAGGTGCGGCTTGGGTAGGACCGCTAGTGCTGTCTCGGCGATCGCGCGGACGTCGTCCGGCTCGAAGCCGCCCTTGCCCAGTGCTTCGAGGCCGCGCAGGACCGCCAGTACGAGGCCGGCGAGGTGAGCGGGGTCCGCGCCGGCGTCGATGTCGCCCGCGCGCTGGGCGCCCGCGACGCACGCCGTCAGGTGGTTCCGCAGGTCGCGGAACAGCTGCCGGCTGCGGGCCGCGACTGCCTCGTCGTGCTCCGCGCATTCGGCCGTGCTCTTCGCGATCAGGCACCCCCGCCGCGCCTGGTCGGCGGCGACCGATTCGGCGATCGCCCGCACGTGGTCGCCGAGCCGCCGGTAGGCGGTGTCGTCGGGGCCTTCGAGCTGGTGTCGCGCGCCCTCGCCGGCTTCGCCGCAGTAGTAGTCGAAGACGCGCAGGAAGAGCGCGTGCTTGTCGCCGAAGGCGCCGTAGAGGCTGCCCTTGCCGAGGCCGGTCGCGGCGGCGATGTCGTCGACCTTGGTGCCCGCGTAGCCGGTCTCCCAGAACTGGTCCCTGGCCACGCGCAGGACCGCTGCCTCGTCGAAGCTCCGGGGTCTCGCCATGGTCTCAGGATACTCATTCTTGACTGTCTCGTCCAGAACGGCGTACGTTCTGGACGAGACAGTCAAGAACTGGAGGAGCAGCGTGAACCTGGAAAACAAGACCGCGGTCGTGACCGGCGGCAGCACCGGCATCGGGCTCGCCATCGCCAAGCGCTTCGCGGCCGAAGGCGCGCACGTGTTCATCACCGGCCGGCGGAAGGAAGCCCTCGACGACGCGGTCGCCGAGATCGGCGGCGAGGTGACGGCCGTCCGGGCGGATTCGTCGAACCTGGCCGACCTCGACGCGCTCTACCGCGCGGTGGCCGAGCGCGGCCGCGGGCTGGACGTCGTGGTGGCCAACTCCGGCGGCGGGAGCTTCGCCCCGCTCGGCGAAATCACCGAGGAGCAGTTCGACGCGACGTTCGGCACCAACGTCAAGGGAGTGCTCTTCGCGGTCCAGAAGGCGCTGCCGCTGCTGAACGCGAACGCGTCGATCATCCTCACCGGCTCGACGACGTCGACGCGGCCCGGCGCGGCCTTCAGCGTCTACTCGGCGACGAAGGCGGCGGTCCGCAACTTCGCCCGCAGCTGGGCGCTCGACCTGAAGGGGACCGGCACGCGGGTCAACGTCCTGAGCCCGGGACCGACCCGCACGCCGGGCCTGCTGGGCCTGGTACCCGGCGACGCGCAGCAGGGCCTGGTCGACGGCCTCGTGGCGGAGGTCCCGCTGGGCCGCCTCGGGGATCCCGCGGAAATCGCGGCCGCCGCGCTGTTCCTGGCCACCGAAGAGGCGAGCTTCGTCAACGGCGTCGAGTTCTTCGTCGACGGCGGCCAGGCGCAGGTCTAGCGCGGGTTCTAACGCAGGGTGGCGTGCGAGGGCGTCAGGTCCTTCAACGTCCGGACGCCCAGCAGCTGCATCGTGCGGACCATCTCGGTGCGCAGGATGTCGACGCACCGCTGGACCCCGCGCTCGCCGCCGGCCATCAGGCCGTACAGGAACGCGCGGCCGACCAGTACGGCGTCGGCGCCGCGGGCGATGGCCGCCACGATGTCGCCGCCCGACAGGATGCCCGTGTCGATCCAGACCTCGGCGCCGCCCTGGAGCTCGTCGAGCACCGCCGGCAGCAGCTCCAGGGGTGTCGGGGCGCGGTCGAGCTGGCGGCCGCCGTGGTTCGAGATCAGGACCGCGTCGGCGCCGTGCTTGACGACGTCACGCGCGTCGTCGACGTTCTGCACGCCCTTCACCACGAGCTTCCCGGGCCAGGTCCGGCGGACCCAGTCGAGGTCGTCGAAGTTCAGCGTCGGGTCGAAGAGCTTGTTCAGCAGTTCGGCGACCGTGCCGCCGAAGTGGTTGAGCGACGCGAACTGCAGGGGCTCGGTGGTGAGCAGGTTGAACCACCACGCCGGGTGCGTCGCGCCGTCGAGGAACGTCTTGAGCGTCAGCGCCGGCGGGATGGTCAGGCCGTTGCGGACGTCGCGCAGGCGCGCGCCGCCGACCGGGGTGTCCACGGTCAGCATCAGCGTGTCGTAGCCCGCCGCCCACGCGCGATTCATCAGATCTTCGCCCGCGCCGTGGTCGCGCCAGACGTAGAGCTGGAACCACTTGCGGGCTTCCGGCGCCGCCGCGGCGAGGTCCTCGATCGACGTCGTCGCCATCGTCGAGAGACCCACCGGGATGCCGTTGCGCTGCGCCACGCGGCCGACCGCGGCTTCGCCCTCGTGCTGCATCATCCGCGTGAACCCGGTGGGGGCGAAGGCGAACGGCAGCGCCGACGTCTTGCCGAGGATTTCGCGGGTGGTGTCCACATCGGACACTCCGCGCAGCACGTTCGGGTGGAACTCGATCCGCCGGTAGGCCTGGCGGGCGCGCAGCAGGCTGTCTTCCAGCTCGGCCGCGCCGTCGGTGTAGTCGAACGCCGCCCGCGGGGTCCGCTTGCGGGCGATCGTCCGCAGGTCGGCGATGGTGTGGGCGTTCGCCAGCCGCCGGTCGGTCGGGTTCAGCACGATCGGCTTCGGCCGCAGGATCTGCTTCAGCTCGTCCGGCTTGGGCAGTCGGCGCTTCGTCACCCTCATCAACTCCCTGAGCAGGCGGGACCCGGCAGACATCGGATGTCTGCCGGGTCCCTTTCTAGCACGGTGTCTCTAGCACCAGGTCACGCGTTACCGGCTTCCGACGTCTGCGGCCCCGCGGCCGCGATGTCGTCGAGCCGGTACTTCGTGGCCGCGTCGAGGACCTTCGCCTGCTCGACCTCGCCGCGCTTGGCCAGGATCGACAGCGCCCCGACGGTGATCGACTCGGCGTCGACCAGGAACTTCCGCCGCGCCGCCGGCCGGGTGTCGGAGAACCCGAACCCGTCCGTGCCCAGCGTCAGCATGTCCGTCGGCACGTACGGGCGGATCAGGTCCGGCACCGCGCGCATCCAGTCCGACACCGCCACGACCGGGCCGTTCGAGCCCAGGAGCGCCTCGGTGACGTACGGCACGCGCGGCTCGCTGCCCGGGTAGAGCAGGTTGTCGTGGTCGATCTCGACGGCCTCGCGCCGCAGCTCGGTCCACGACGTGGCCGACCACACCGACGCCCGCACGCCCCACTCCTCGGCCAGCATCTTCTGGGCCTTGAGCGCGTCCGGCATCGTGACGCCCGAGACCAGGATCTGCACCTCCGGGCCGTCGCCCTCGGGGGCGCCGGCGTACTTGTACAGACCCTTCAGCAGGCCGTCGACGTCGAGGTTCTCCGGCTCGGCGGGCTGCTGGTACGGCTCGTTGTAGATCGTCATGTAGTAGAAGACGTTCTCGCCGTTGCCGTCCGGGCCCGTCTCGCCGTACATCCGGCGCAGGCCGTCCTTGACGATGTGCGCGATCTCGAACGACCACGACGGGTCGTAGGCCACCGCGGCCGGGTTCGTCGCCGCCAGCAGCAGCGAGTGCCCGTCGGCGTGCTGCAGGCCCTCGCCGGTCAGCGTGGTGCGGCCGGCGGTGGCGCCGATGACGAACCCGCGGGCCATCTGGTCGGCGGCGGCGTACAGGCCGTCACCGGTCCGCTGGAACCCGAACATCGAGTAGAAGATGTAGATCGGGATCATCGGCTCGCCGTGCGTCGCGTACGACGTGCCGACGGCGGTGAACGACGCGGTCGAGCCCGCCTCGTTGATGCCCTCGTGGAGCAGCTGGCCCTTCTCGGACTCCTTGTAGGCCAGCATCAGGCTCGCGTCGACCGACGTGTACGTCTGGCCGTGCGGGTTGTAGATCTTGGCCGTCGGGAACATCGAGTCGAGGCCGAAGGTGCGGGCCTCGTCCGGGATGATCGGGACGACGCGCTTGCCGATCTCGGAGTCCTTCGCCAGCTCGCGGACCAGCCGGACGAACGCCATCGTCGTGGCGACCTCCTGCTTGCCGGAGCCCTTCCGGATGCCCTCGTAGACCTTGTCGCCGGGCAGCACGAGCGCCTTCGAGGCCTTCGGGCGGCGTTCCGGCAGGAAGCCGCCGAGCGCCTTGCGGCGGCCGATCAGGTACTCGATCTCGGGCGAGTTCGCGCCCGGGTGGTAGTACGGCGGCAGCTTCGGGTCGCGCTCGAGCTCCTCGTCGCTGATCGGGATCCGCTGCGAGTCGCGGAACAGCTTCAGGTCGTCGAGGGTGAGCTTCTTCATCTGGTGCGTGGCGTTGCGGCCCTCGAACGCCGGGCCCAGGCCGTAGCCCTTGATCGTGTGGGCCAGGATCACCGTCGGCTGGCCGTGGTGCTCCAGCGCCGACTTGTAGGCCGCGTACACCTTGCGGTAGTCGTGGCCGCCGCGCTTGAGGTTCCAGATGTCGGCGTCGGAGAGGTCCTTGACCAGGTCCTTCGTCCGCGGGTCGCGGCCGAAGAAGTGCTCCCGGACGAAGGCGCCGTCGTTGGCCTTGTACGTCTGGTAGTCGCCGTCCGGCGTGACGTTCATCAGGTTGACCAGCGCGCCGTCGCGGTCGGCGTGCAGCAGCGAGTCCCACTCGCGGCCCCAGATGACCTTGATGACGTTCCAGCCGGCGCCGCGGAAGTACGACTCCAGCTCCTGGATGATCTTGCCGTTGCCGCGCACCGGGCCGTCGAGCCGCTGCAGGTTGCAGTTGATCACGAAGGTCAGGTTGTCGAGGCCTTCGCCGGCGGCGATGTGGATCAGGCCGCGCGACTCCGCCTCGTCCATCTCGCCGTCGCCGAGGAACGCCCAGACGTGCTGGTCGTCCGTGTCCTTGATGCCGCGGTCGCGCAGGTAGCGGTTGAACCGCGCCTGGTAGATCGCGTTCATCGGGCCGAGGCCCATCGACACCGTCGGGTTCTCCCAGAACTCCGGCATCAGCCGCGGGTGCGGGTACGACGGCAGGCCGCCGCCCTCGCCGGCGTGCGAGTACTCCTGGCGGAAGCCGTCGAGCTGCTGCTCGGACAGCCGGCCCTCAAGGAACGCGCGGGCGTAGATGCCCGGGGAGGCGTGGCCCTGGATGTAGATCTGGTCGCCGCCGCCCGAGTGGTCCTTGCCGCGGAAGAAGTGGTTGAACCCGACTTCGTAGAGCGCGGCGGACGAGGCGTAGGTCGAGATGTGGCCGCCGACGCCGACGCCCGGGCGCTGCGCCCGGTGCACCATGATCGCGGCGTTCCACCGGATGTAGGCCCGGTAGCGGCGCTCGATCTCCTCGTCACCGGGGAACCACGGTTCGTTCTCGGTGGGGATGGTGTTGACGTAGTCCGTCGAGGTCAGCGCGGGTACGCCGACGTTGCGTTCACGAGCGCGCTCCAGGATGCGCAGCATCAGGTACCGGGCCCGCTGCTGACCTCCCCTGGCCAGCGCCTCGTCGAAGGAGTCCAGCCACTCGGCGGTCTCCTCCGGGTCGATGTCGGGCAGGTGCGCAGCCAATCCGTCACGGATTACGCGTACGCGTGCCGGGGTCTCCTTGCCGGAGGCGCCGTCGTTCTGCGGGGCCAAGGGGTCTCCTTGCGAAAAGTTGCAGCCGGTGGTGCTCGTACTCGGGGGTGTACGACTCTCCATCGTCGTCTTCCGTCCCGGCTTCCGCACCGCTACTGCGCGGTAACATCGGCCGACCCGGTCGAGCCACTCCCCGCGCGCGGTGTATCGCGCGCGCGTTTTCTTCCTCCCCACCCTAGGGGACGCCCCCCGATGGGGTGGCAGACCGGTCCCGGGAGGTACCCGAAACGCCGTCGCGCGAGGCCGGTCGCGGGCCGTATCCTGCGACACGAGTTGTCACAGATCCGGTGTGGACGGTTGCGCGCGGAGCCCTACCAGTGTTCGCTATCGGCAACCGGGTCGCCGAGTGTGGCGCAGCCGTACCCTCGCGAAGGGGGTCGGACGCCACGCTCCGTCGTAGTTGGAGGAGTGAAAGCAGTGGTCGCCGCGGGAGACGCTGATCAGAGCAGCGTCGCCGAGAGGCTCGGCATCAAGCCCGAGATGGTGGTCCAGGAGATCGGCTGGGACGAGGACGTCGACGACGACGTCCGCGCGGCGATCGAGGAGCAGATCGGCGGGGACATCCTCGACGAGGACGCCGACGAGGTCATCGACGTGGTGCTGCTGTGGTGGCGCCAGGACGACGGTGACCTGGGTGACGCGCTCATCGACGCCAGGGGCCCCCTGGAGGAGACCGGCGTGATCTGGGTGCTCACCCCGAAGACGGGACAGCCCGGGCACGTCGAGCCGAGCGAGATCGCGGAAGCGGTACCCGTCGTCGGGCTCGCCCAGACCGCCAACATGAGTGTGGGACCGAACTGGATCGGCACGCGCCTGGTCTCTCCGAAGTCGAAGTCGAAGCAGCGCTGAACCGGCCCCGCCCGGCGGACACGATAGGGTTGTCCTCGCAGGCACGTGTCCGTACGGGAGAGGAAACGCGGTATGACCGTCGAGGTCGGTTCTGAGGCCCCTGACTTCACGCTCAACGACTACAACAAGCAGCCGGTGCAGCTGTCGTCCTTCCGGGGCGACAAGCCGGTGCTGGTGGTCTTCTACCCGTTCGCGTTCAGCGGCATCTGCACCGGCGAGCTCTGCCAGCTCCGCGACGAGTTCGCCGACTACGACAACAAGGGTGTCCAGATCCTGGGCGTCTCGGTCGACACGCCGTTCTCGCTCAAGGCTTGGGCCGAGAAGGAGGGCTACCAGTTCCCGCTGCTGTCCGACTTCTGGCCCCACGGCGAGGTGGCGAAGGCGTACGGCGTGTTCAACGAGCAGGCGGGCCTGGCGGTCCGCGGCACGTTCCTGATCGACACCACCGGTGTGGTCAGGTTCGCCGAGGTCAACGCGCCCGGCGAGGCGCGCGACCAGCAGGGCTGGAAGAAGGCCGTGGCCGAACTGGCGTGATTTCCCCGGACGGCGGCTTCCATTGCGGAGCCGCCGTCCGAGGGGCGCATAGCTCAGCGGAAGAGCACTCGGTTTACACCCGAGCGGTCGCAGGTTCGAACCCTGCTGCGCCCACCGAACCCCGCCCCATCCGGTGATTCCTCATCGAATGGGGCTTCGTCGTTTTCACCGGCCGGAGCCCGCGTCGGCTCGTGGCCGGCCCGGGAGGCTCGGCACCGCCGGCCGATGTCACGGTTCGGTCTCTCTCGGCGAAGTGGTGTACCAGAATTCCGGTACGCACAGACTTGGGCATCGCACGTGTCTTGACCCAGACCGAATGCTCGACCAGGACGGGACGCAAAAGATGCCAAGTGATGTCATGCGGGTGAGGTCGTCCTTGTCCGTGGGCGAAGTCGCGCGACTGTTCCAGAACGCCTTGGGGGGGCAGACGGGTGGTCTTCGGCAAGATCGACCCGGGCGACGACCCGTTCGCGGGCTTGGAGGTGCAGCCGGCGTTCAGCGCGGTCGCGTCGCACGACAAGAACATCGGCAGCTGGGCGGTGCAGATCTACGTCTACGAGGAGACCGACTCCCGGCTGGTGGAGCTGCACGCCGTTTACCACTCGGGGTTCAACCGGGCGATGAGCGGCACCAAGAACACCTACTCGCGGGCCGCGAGCGTCAAGAACGCCCGTGCGGTCGTCGACGCGCTGCAGAGCTCCGATCCGTCGGTGGTCCTCGTCTGACTCCCCCGACGACGCGGCGTCCCCGAGAACCCGGGGACGCCGCGCGCGGTCAGGCCGCGACGGCCGGCTCCGGGGCGGCCGTCTCCACGCGGCTCATCGCGTGCACCAGCAGCGCCAGCCCCGCGAACAGCACCGCTGCGATCACGCCGGCCACGTTCACCGCCGTGGTGAACGCCTCCTTCGCCTGGTCCGCCACCTCCGCGCGCGTGACGTCCGCCGCGAGCGTCGTCCCCGCCGGGAACACCGCGTGGTAGACCGCCGTCCCCGTCAGGCCGAGCAGGGCCAGCCCCAGCGAGCCGCCCAGGTAGTTGCCCGTGTCCGCCATCGACGCCGCCGACCCCGCGCGCTCCGGCGGGACCGAGCCCAGCACCAGGCTGATGCCCAGCGCGAACAGCGGGCCCGTGCCCAGCGTCAGCACCGCGATCCCGAGCATCGTCAGCGGCAGACCGCCGGTGCAGGCCAGCAGGGCGGCGCCTACCGCCGAGACCACCAGGCCGCCCGCGATCGCCGTCGCCGGGGGCATCCGGCGGGCCAGGGACGGCGCCGCCATCGTGCCCGCCGCGACGCCCAAACCCATCGGGGCGAACAGCACCGCCGAGACGAGCGGCGAGTAGCCCAGGACGCTCTGCAGGTACTGCGTCACGAGCAGCCCGACGCCGGCCATCGCGACCCCGGCGAAGACCAGCGCGACCAGCACCGCGGTGAACGGCCGGTTCCGGAACAGCCGCAGGTCCAGCAACGGCGACGACGTCGTCAGCTGGCGGCGGGCGAAGACGGCGCCGAGCGCGGCTCCGGCGGCGGTCGCGGCGAGCGGCACGAGCAACTCCCCGGTGGTCAGCTGCTTGAGCCCGAACACGATCAGCAGCACGGCGGCCAGCGAAAGGCCGACACCGGCCAAGTCGAGCCGGCCGGACGAGGGGGCGCGGAACTCCGGCAGCAGGATCGGCCCGGCGATCAGCAGCAGGCCCATGGCCGGCACGGCGACCAGGAAGACCGAGCCCCAGGCGAAGTGCTGCAGCAAGAACCCGGCGAGCACCGGGCCGGCCGAGCCGCCCGCGAACTGGCACGTCGCCCAGATCGAGATCGCCTTCCCGCGCTGCTTCTCGTCGCGGAACATGTTCGTGATCAGGGCGAGCGTCGACGGCATCAGCGTCGCCCCGGCGATGCCGAGCGCGCCGCGGGCCACGATGAGCATCGCCGGACTGGTGGAGAACGCGGCGACGACCGATGTCACCGCGAAGGCGGCACCCCCGATCAAGAGCAGCCGGCGCCTTCCGATCCGGTCGCCGAGGGTGCCCATGGTGATCACGAAACCCGCGACTACGAAGCCGTAGCTGTCGGTGATCCACAGCTGCTCGGTGGCGCTCGCCCCGAGGTCGGCGCTCAGCTGCGGCAGGGCGAGGAACAGCGAGGTCATGTCCATCGCGACGAGCAGGGTGGGCAGCACCAGCACCGTCAGCCCGAGCCACTCCCGCCGTCCGGCCGGCTTGTCCATTTCGACTCCTTCTCCGTGGTTCTTCACCCGGGGGTCGGAGCCGCCGGCGCGGACCGGACACGACCGCGAAAACTTTCTCGAGCCGATCTCGAGGAGCCGCGGAGGTCCCCCGAGAACCGCGCGACCGGCGTCCCGCTGATCGGGACCGTTGTCAGGATCCGATGAGAGCTCCCGGAATTTCCTGGCACATAACCAAAAAAGCGCCGCGAGCGGTAACGCGTGATCGGCGGTCACCGACAGGGAGGGCGGCAAGTGACCAACTCACCCGAGGGGGAACCTGTGAAGGGTTCAGGGTTTTTGAAACGAGCCGCCGCCGTCGTGGCGGTGCCCGTGCTCGCCGTGCTCGTGGGGGCCGGTCCGGCGCAGGCGCAGGCGGTCGCCACCGGAACGCTGTCGTTCGGCGGTGACCCGGGCGACTGGATCAGCGGGGGCGGCAGCTACGCCTATTCGACGGACGCGAAGGACCGCCTCACCGTCAACGCGACGGAGGACCACAACCACGTCGCCGTGAGCGTCAGCGCCTTCAACGGCGACTGGTGGACGCTCGACCTGGCCGCACCGGCCGGGACGGGCCTGGCCGCCGGTACCTACGACGGTGCCACCCGGTACCCGTTCGAGGGAGGCGACGCGCCGGGGCTGGACCTGAGCGGGAACGGCCGGGGCTGCAACACCCTGACCGGCACCTTCACCGTCCAGAAGCTGGTGTTCGGGCCGCACGGGTACGTCCAGACGCTCGACGCCACTTACGAGCAGCACTGCGAGGGGGGCACCTCCGCCGCCCGCGGTGAGGTCCACATCGCGAACCCGGTGGCGCCGCCGGAGCTGGCGATCGGGCTGAAGGTCGCCACCGACGGCACCGCGAGCGCGCTCAACGGCAACGCCTACCTGCACGGCACCGTCGGCTGCACCGCCGCGGCGCAGGTCACCCTGAGCGGCACCGCGACGCAGGTCAAGCACAACGTCATCATCCGCGGCAACTACTCCGCCCAGGTCGCCTGCACGCCGGGCGCCCCGGTGCCGTGGACCGCGACCGCGGTCCCGGCGGGTACCACGCCGTTCCAGAAGGGGAAGGCGGAGGTCGTCACCCAGGCGACCGCGCTGGATCCGGTCTACAACTCCAACGTTTCGGTCGACGACACGAGCGTCGTCACCCTGACCAAGGGCTGAGCACCAAGCCGTGGGGCCGCCCGGCGAGGCGGCCCCACGGCCTAAGCCGCGTGCCAGGCGTGGCCGGCGAAGGCCTCGTCCAGGGGTGCGCCCGTCAGGCGGTTCGCGAACGTCGTCAGCGTGTACGTCCCGATGCCCAGCACCACCTCCAGGGCGTTGCGGGCCGTGTAACCCGCGTCGGTGAACGCCGCCAGCTCCGCGGGTGGGACGTCGCCGGTCGTGTCCAGCACCGTCAGCACGAACCTGCGCAGCGCCTCCAGCCTTGGCGACGGCAGCGAAGACTCGGCCCGCAACGCCGAAACCAGCTCCGGTGGGGCGGACAGGCCCTGCAGGGATGCCGTGTGCATCGCCACGCACAGGTGACACCCGTTCCGCGCGGCCACCGTCATGACCAGCACTTCGCGGTCCAGCGCCGGCAGTGTCGCGGACTCGAAGATCGCGTTGAGCTTCAGGAAACCGTTCAGCAGCTCGGGGGACGTCGCCAGGCGCGCGACGGCGGACGGGACGCGGCCGAACTTCTTCGCGGTGGCCGCCATCGCCGGGCGGGCGGCCGGGGGTGCAGACTCCGGGGTGTGATCGGGGAACAAGACGTCTCCAGACGTGGACTCGACAACGTGGTTGTCGAAACCGTAAACCTGGTTGTCGAATTTGGCAAGGGGTCATGACCGACGCGCCCGGCTACGAGCTGCCCTTCCTGCTCTTCGGCGGCTTCCGCACGCTCATCGACCGCCTCCACGCCGAGCTCGCGCGCCGCGGGCACCCGGACGTCCGCCCGTCCTACGGCTTCGCCATGCAGGCCATCGGCGTCCGGGGCGCGACGGCGTCGGAGATCGGCCGCCGCCTCGGCGTGTCCAAGCAGGCGGCGGGCAAAACGGTCGAGCGGCTCGAGCGGCTCGGGTACGCCGAGCGCGCCGACGATCCCGACGACGCGCGGCGCAAGATCGTGCGGCTCACCGCGCACGGCGTCGACGCGCTCACGAAGTCCGCGGAGATCTTCGACGACCTGCGCAAAGACTGGGCGCGCACGGTCGGCGCCGAGCGCATGACCGCGCTCGAGACCGACCTGCGCGCCGTCGTCGGCCCGGCGGCCTACCGGCTCGACGCCGCCGGCTGGTTCAGCAGCTAGAAACCGCAGCCCGGGTCCGGTGCGTCCTCCGAGAGCGGGCTGCCCGCCGGGAGCACGTACAGGACTTCCAGCACCAGCGGCGTCGTTCCGAGGTTGCGGCCGATGTGCACCTGGTCGGGCTTCTCGGTGAACGCGCGCCCGGCCGCGAAGATGCCGTCGATGCTGCAGTCGGCCAGGTTGTGCGTCAGCGTCCCGGCCTTGACGTACGCGTAGAGCGTGCCGTCGTGGAAGTGCCAGCCGGTGTAGCCGCCGGGCTGGACGGTGATCTCCCGCAGGGTGTAGTCGGTGTGGCCGATGGTCTTCTGGGCCAGGATCGTGCCGGCGACGCCGCTGCCGGGCGTCGCGGAAGCGGTCCCGGACGCCAGCGTGAGGGCCAGCGCGGTCGTGGCGAAGAGCGTGACGGTCTTGCGCATCGGGCAGTTCCCCCTCAAGTCTTGCGCAGGGTGCGCCGCATCATCTTGCCCGATTCGGTGCGTGGCAGGCGATCGGTGAAGTCGAACCGCTTCGGGGTCTTGAACCCGGCCAGCTCCGCCCGGCAGTGCTCGGCCAGCCGCACGGCCAGCGCGTCGTCGCCGGCCACCCCGGGCACGGGCTCGACGACGGCGACGACCCGCTGGCCCCACTCTTCGTCCGGCTCGCCGATCACCGCCGCGTCGGCGACGTCGGGGTGGCTCAGCAGCCGCGCCTCGATCTCGGCCGGGTAGATGTTGACCCCGCCCGAGAGGATCAGGTCGGTCCGCCGGTCGAGCAGGAACACGTGGCCGGCGTCGTCGCGGTATCCGAAGTCGCCGACGGTGATGAACTCCCCGGAGCGGGCGGCCGCGGTCTTCCCGGGGTCGCCGAGGTAGTCGATCGCGGTGTGGGCGGAGCTGAACCAGATCGTGCCCGGCTCGCCGTCCGGCAGCTCCGCACCGTCATCGTCGGTGATCTTCAGCCGGACGCCGGTCAGCGGACGGCCCACCGTGCCCGGCGCTGCCAGCCACTCCGACGCCGTGACGCCGCAGATCAGGCCTTCCGACGCGCCGTAGTACTCGTGCACGACCGGGCCGAGCCAGCGGATCATCCGCTCCTTGACCTCGCGCGGGCACGGCGCCGCGCCGTGGATCACGCTCACCAGGCTCGACAGGTCGTACCGCCTGCGGACGTCCTCGGGCAGGCGCAGCATCCGGTGGAACATGGTCGGCACCAGGTGGGTGCCGGTGACCTGGTGCTCTTCGACGAGCCGGAGCGTCTCCTCGGCGTCGAAGCGGTCCATCAGCACCGCGCTGTGCCCGAGGTGCATCGCGTTGACGGCGAACGACCCGGGCGCGGCGTGGTAGAGCGGGCACGCGACCAGGTGCACACCCGGTCCCGGCTCGACGCCGAACATCGCCATCAGGTCGCGGTGGATCGGGTGCAGGGACGGCGGCTTCCCGCTCAACGCGCGCCGGACGCCCTTGGGCCGCCCGGTGGTGCCCGAGGTGTAGAGCATCGTCTGGCCGGCGGTCCGCGGCTCCGGCGCGGTGGACGGCTCGTCCTCGCCCCACGACGCGTAGTCGCCCCAGCCCTCGGTCGCACCGACCGAGAAACGGGGCACGTCGAGGTCGCAGCCGCGCGCGATGTCCGCGTCGGCGACGACCACCCGCGCGCCGCTGTTCTCGACCACGTAGGCGATCTCGGCGGGCGACGACCGGTAGTTGACCGGGGTGAAGTACATCCCGGCCTGCAGCGTGGCGAACAGCAGCTCGAAGTAGGGGAGTCCGTTGTGGACGATCGCGACGACGCCGTCGCCCTCCCCGAGGCCCAGCCGGCGCAGCGCGTGCGTCAGCCGGTTCGCCCGCGCGGCCAGCTCGCCGAAGGTCGCGGCCGTCCCGTCCGGCGCGAGCACCGCGAGCCGGTCCGGGTGCTGCTCTGCCACGTCGAAGAAGGTGCTCACGCACCGCACGCTACCGGGTACGGTGCGACGCATGGACGCGGAGCTTTTCGGGCAGGTGCTCGGTGCGGTGCGGGACTTCGTGCGCAAGGAGGTCGTGCCGCGTGAGGCGGAGATCGACGAGCGCGACGAGATCCCGGCGGAGATCCGGGAGAAGGCCGCCGAGCTGGGCCTGTTCGGCTGGGCGCTGCCGGAGGAGTACGGCGGCCTCGGCCTCGGCATGGCCGAAGACGTCCGGCTCGCCATCGAGCTCGGCCACACGACGCCCGCGTTCCGGTCGCTGTTCGGCACCAACAACGGCATCGCCGGCCAGGCGATCGTCCACTACGGGACGCCGGACCAGCGCACCCGCTGGCTGCCCCGGCTGGCCGCGGGACAGGCGATCGCGTCGTTCGCGCTCACCGAAGCCGAAGCCGGCTCCGACCCGGGCGGGCTGACCAGCCGCGCGGTCCGCGACGGCGACCGCTACCGGCTGTCCGGCACCAAGCGGTTCATCACCAACGCGCCACTGGCCGAGATCTTCGTCGCGTTCGCGCGCACGGACCTCGACAGCACGGGCAGCCGGGGCATCTCGGCCTTCCTGGTGCCCGCGGGCGCGCCCGGCGTCACCGTCGGCCCGCACGACGCCAAGATGGGCCAGGCCGGCGCGTGGACGTCGGAGGTGGTCTTCGACGACGTCGAGGTGTCCGCCGACGCGCTGGTCGGCGCGGAGGGCAAGGGCTTCGGCATCGCGATGGCCTCGCTCGCCCGCGGCCGGCTGCACATCGCGGCCCTGTGCGTCGGCATGGCCGAACGCGCGCTGTCCGAAGCCGTCGAGTACGCGCGGACGGCACGTCAGGGCGGCCGGGTGATCGGCGAGTACCAGCTCGTGCAGGCCCTGCTGGCGGAGTCGCACGCCGAGCTGGCGGCCGGCCGCGCGATGGTGCACGAAGCCGCCGCGAAGTACGACTCGGGCGAGGACCGGAAGCTCGGGCCGTCGTCGGCGAAGCTGTTCTGCACCGAAATGCTCGGCCGCGTCGCCGACCGCGCGGTCCAGGTGCACGGCGGCATGGGGTACGTCCGGGGTGTCACGGTCGAGCGGATCTACCGCGACGCGCGCCTGTTCCGGATCTACGAGGGCACCAGCGAGATCCAGAAGCTCGTCATCGCGCGGCAGCTGCTCAAGGACTGAACTTGCGCTGGAGTCCACTCCAGGACTTAGCGTCACGGCATGACCACTGCACAGCACAAGATCGGCTCCGGTTTCGGAGCCGGGACCACCGCGGCCGAAGCCGTGGCGGGCATCGACCTGACCGGCAAGCTCGCGATCGTCACCGGCGGCTACTCGGGCATCGGCCTGGAGACGACGCGGGCGCTGACCGCCGCGGGCGCGCACGTCGTGGTCCCGGCCCGCCGTCGCGCCACGGCCGAAGAAGCCTTGCGGGGCTTCGAAAACGTCGAGATCGACGAGCTGGACCTCGGTGACCTCGACAGCGTCCGGGAGTTCGCCGAGCGGTTCCTCGCCTCGGGGCGCGGGATCGACATCTTCATCGGCAGCGCCGGGATCATGGCGTCGCCGGAGACACGCGTCGGTCCGGGCTGGGAGGCGCAGTTCGCGACCAACCACCTGGGCCACTTCGCCTTGGTGAACCGGCTTCGGTCCGCGTTCACCACCGGTGCCCGCGTCGTTTCGGTGTCGTCGCGCGGCCACCACTACGGTCCGGTCCGCTTCGACGACCTCGACTTCCGGCAGGGCTACGACAAGTGGCTCGCCTACGGCCAGGCCAAGACGGCGAACGTCCTCTTCGCCGTCCACCTCGACAAGCTGGCGCGCGACCACGGCGTCCGCGCGTTCGCCCTGCACCCGGGCCGGATCCTCACCGACCTGGTGCGCCACCTCGACCGCCAGGAGCTGGTCGACGCCGGCATGGTCGACGAGTCCGGGCAGGTCACCGGGGGCGCGAAGACGCCGGAGCAGGGCGCCGCGACCCAGGTCTGGGCGGCGACGTCCCCGCAGCTCGACGGTCTCGGCGGCGTCTACCTCGAGGACTGCGACATCGCCGAGCCCGCCCCCGCCGACGGCGGCCGCACCGGCGTCAAGGACTACGCGATCGACCCGGCGCAGGCCGAGCGGCTGTGGACGGTGTCGGCCGAGCTGACCGGCGTCGACGCGTTCTAGAGCTTCGCCACCAGCAGGTCGATCTCGTCCTCGGTGTTGTAGTAGTGCACCGACGCCCGGACCATGTCCGGCAGGTCGCGCGCGGTGAAGTCGAACTGCGCCGACGTCCGCGACGAGATCGAGGTGTTGATGTCCGCCTCGGCCAGCCGGGCCTTGACCTCCGCGGCCGGGGTGCCGTCGACGCTGAAGGTGACGATGCCGCACTTGCGGGCGCCGGCGTCGTGCACGCGCGCCCCGGCGTCGGCGAGCCGGGTGCGCAGGGTGGCCGCCAGCGACGCGACGCGCGTTTCGATGGCCGGCAGGCCCCAGCCGAGCGCGTAGTCGATCGCCGCGCCGAGGCCGAACACCGCCGCGAAGTCGCGTTCCCACACCTCGAAGCGCTTGGCGGTCGGGTCGACGACGTACTCCGTGGGCGACTCCCAGGTCGCCGAGTGCAGGTCGAGCATCGCGGGCTCCAGCCGCTCGCGCAGCCGCGGGTGGACGTACAGGAACCCGGTGCCGCGCGGGCCGCGCAGGTACTTGCGGCCGGTCGTCGACAGCGCGTCGCACTTGAGGCGCGTGACGTCGAGGTCGACCTGGCCGGCCGACTGGCACGCGTCGAGCAGGAACGGGATCCCGGCGGCTTCGGCGACCGCGCCGATCTCCTCGGCCGGGTTGACCAGGCCGCCCTGGGTGGGCACGTGGCTGACGGCGATCAGCTTGACGTCGCCGTCGACACGCCGCCGCAGCTCCTCGACGTCCAGCTGCCCCGACTCGTCGTCGCCGATCACCTCCACGACCGCGCCGGTGCGCTTGGCGACCTGCAGGAACGCGATGGCGTTGCTGGCGTACTCCGCGCGGGAGGTGAGGATCCGGTCGCCGGTCCCGAACGGCAGCGCGTAGAACACCGCCTGCCACGAGCGGGTCGCGTTGTCGGTCAGGGCGATGTCGTCGGGCTCGCCGCCGACGAGCCGCGCCGCCGACGCGTACACCGCGTCGAGCCGATCCTGCGCCTCGGCGGCCGCTTCGTACCCGCCGACCAGCGCTTCGTGGCGCAGGTACTCGACGACGGTGTCGGTCACGACGGCCGGCGGGAGCGCGGAACCGGCGTTGTTGAAATGGACCACTTCGGCGCAGCCGGGCGTGTCACGGCGGGCGCGGTCGACGTCGAAGGTCATGTGAACTGAATACAGTAGCGGCCTTCTGTATGCAATACTGGCCGCCATGGCCCGCACCCCGCTGCGCAGCGACCTCATCGAGGAGATCACCGCCCGCGTGCTGGACGGCCGCCTCCCCGCCGGCACCCGCGTCAACGAGGTCCACCTGGCGCGCGAGCTGGGCGTCAGCCGGACCCCGCTGCGGGAGGCGCTGATCGGCCTCGCCGACCGCGGCCTGCTCGTCTCCGCGCCCGGGCGGGGGTTCCTGGTGCCGCCGTTCGACGTCGACGAGGCCCGCCGCCTCTACCCGCTCGTGGCCGAGCTCGAAGCGCTCGCCCTGCGCTGGACGTCGCCGCTGGAGCTGGCCGGCCTGCCCGACGCGCTCGACGCCGTCGCCGACGAGATGACCGCGGCACTGGCGGACGGTGATCTGTCCGAAGTGGACGAACGGTGGCACGCGCTGCTGCTGTCGCGCTGCCCGAACCCCCACCTGCTGCGGCTGATCGAGCAGACCAAGCCGCTGCTCAAGCGGTACGAATCGTGCTACTTCGGCGGGGCGGGCCGCGCGGAGGAGAGCATCGGCGAGCACCGCCGGATCGCCGCCGCCCTGCGCGACGGCGACCTGCCGACGGCGTCCGCGGTGCTCGTCCGCAACTGGGTGAAAGCACTGGCGTACCTGGGGAAGGACGAAAGATGATCATCGCGCACCTGAGCGACCTGCACCTGGACGACGGACCGCGGGCCGAGGATCGCGTCGCCGCCGTGATGGCGTACCTCGGCGGGCTGGCGGTCGACGCGGTGGTCGTCACCGGCGACATCGCCGACCACGGCGCGGCGTCGGAGTACGCGCGCGCCGCCGAGCTGCTGAAGCACCCGGCGCCGGTGCTGGTGTGCCCGGGCAACCACGACGTCCGCGCGGCGTTCCGCACCGGGCTGCTGGGGCTGCCGGCTTCCGACGACCTGATCGACGTCGCCCGTGAGGTCGGCGGCGTCCTGTTCGCGCTGTGCGATTCGACGATCCCGGGCCGCGGCGCGGGTTTCCTCGCGGACTCCAGCTTGGCGTGGCTCGACGAGACGCTCTCCGGCGGCGACGGCCCGGCGTTCGTGGCGTTCCACCACCCGCCGGTCGAGGTGGGTGTGCCGCTGGTGGACGCGATCCGCCAGTCGGGGGAGGACCGCCTGGCGGCGGTGCTGGCCCGCCATCCGCGCGTGGCGGCGCTGCTGGCCGGCCACGTGCACACGGGCGCGTCGACGACGTTCGCGGGCGTGCCGCTGCGGATCGCGCCCGGCGTGGTTTCGCAGTCGCTGCTGCCGGTCGAGCCCGGTGCCGGGCGAGGCTGGGACGAAGGGGGACCGCTGGACTACGAGCGGCCGCCGTCGCTGCTGCTGCACGTCCTGCACGACGACGGCCGGGTCACCAGCCACCACCGCATCGTCGGCGGCTGAGGCTCAGCCGGAGATCTTCGCGTCGTAGACGGTGCTGGGGCAGAAGGCGCCGCCGTAGCCGGTGAATTCGACGCTCCCGGAGACGTCGCCGCCGTCGACCGTCACGCGCAGCCGCCCCGACACCGGATAGTACGGGCAGGCCGCGATGCTCGTCGACGCTGTGAAGAGGTTGCCGCCGGTGGCGGCCATGCTCTCCACGGGTTCGACGTCGATCGTGCCGCCGTCCGCGTCGACGCTCGCCAGGTCGAGGTCCGCGGCGCCGGTACCGGAGAGGCAGCCGGAGTTGGAGCCGAACCGGATCGCGCCCGGCTGGGGCTGGGCGGCGGGGTTGCCGGAAGCCAGGCACACGTCGACCGGGTTGACGTCGTTCGTGCTGCCGGTCGAGGAGATCGTCTCGACGATGCGCAGGGTGGCCGACCGGCGGAACGAGTGGCCCGAGACCGAGCCGGAGATCGTGACGTCGTAGGAGCCGGTGGTGCTCCGGCTCGCTTCCTCGGTCTCGGAGGTCGTGGTTTCTTCCTCGGTCGTGGTTTCCTCGGAGGTTGTTTCAGCGGTCGTTTCGGTGGTCGTGGGGGTGTCCGTCGGCGTCTCGGTCGTCGGGGGCGTGGCGGTCGTCGACACCGCCGCCGGGCTCGCGACCTGCCGGACGCTGTCGCAGCCGGTGGTGAGCAACAGCCCCGCGGCCAGCAAGGTGAGGATCTTTCGGTTGCTGATCAAGGGAAATCCTGACCTCGGCGGCGTGTCACGGCGTAGGTCGGTGGCGGCTGAGGAGACGTTACGACCGGTTTGTAACGGCTTCGCCCGCGAGCGCGACTCCCGGACGGACGCCCGCCCCCGGGCGTCCGTCCACAGTGGAGGATCGGGTGCCGGGCGTCGTCCGCCGCGCGGGGTTCCGCGCCCTCGGGGTGGTCGCGGTCACTCTGCTGCTCGGGTTCGCGCTCCACCTGAGCCGGCCGGAAGCGCCGGTGAGCCCGCCCGAAGCGCCGTCCCCGGCGGCCGTTCCGGCGCGGGGGATCGACCGGGAATGGGAGCTGAGCGGTGCCCGGGTGGGGGACGACGGCACCGGGTTCTTCACCGGTGAGATCACGGTGACGAACCAGGCGGGCCGGGCCCGGACGGGGTTGTTCCGGCTGACGTTGTCCGTCGGCGGGCGGAAGGTCGCGGACCTGGTCGGCCGGACGGAGTCCGCCGTCGCCCCGGGCGTGACGGTGGTGGTCGAGCTGGGCCTCGGGGGCGCGTTCGTGCCCGGCCCGTACGCGGTGGAGTTCCACGAGGCGTTCGCATAGTTCGCACGGGTTCGCACAGGAGGGAAGAGCGGGTGAGCGACGAGGTCGTCGGCTGGGCGGTGCGCTTGGCGGAGGGGGTGACGCCGGACGAGGCGGAGCTGGTGCCGTCGCTGACGGTGGCGTACGTGGCGGGCGGTGCGTCCCGGCGGGAACTGTTCACCCGCACGGACTCGGCGCCGGGCGGCTTCGACGTGACCGCGCCGATCGTGCTGTTCCCGCACGTGCTGGTGGCGGTGTCACTGGCGGGCCCGGCGATCTGGGCGGCATTGGGCGGCAATCTGAGCAGCGTCTCGTCGTTGCTCAAGAACCTGGGCGATTTGTGGGACCGCCGCCGCGCGAAGGCGGCGCCCGAGGAGCCGCAGCTGCCGGAGCTGAGCCGGCTGATCGACGCGATCAGCGCGGAGCTGACGGCAGCGGGGGTACCGCCGATCGACAGCGAAGTGCTGACGTTCCGCATAGTCCGAGCCCTGATCAAGGACGGCGCGGGCACGAGGGCCTTTCTGGCGGCGGCGCCCCCGGAGGAGCGGAAGCGGTGACGGCGGCCGGGTCTCCGGAGGGCGCTCGCCCAAGCGGCCCGCAGCCGCCGCTCTCCCCGGCGCCGCCCTGGTTGCTCTTCTGGTTCCTCACCGCCGTCTGCTGGACCGCACCGCACCGGTTCCCCGGCTGGCGGGACACCGTCCTCGACCTCCTCGGCGCCACCCCGAACCCGGCGGCCACCGTCCCCGGCAGCGATCTCCTCCGGGTGGCCGGGCTGGTCGATCTCGTGCCCGCCTTCGTCCTGCTCGCCGCCGTCGTGACCGTGGCCGGGGCGGGCGTGCGGGGGCGGCTCGTCGAACGCCGGTACCGCCTCGGCGACGATCTCCGCACCCCCACCCTCGCCGCCATCGCCGCGTACGCCCGGGCCCGGCTGCCGGCCGTCGAGGTGCGGGCCAACCTCCGGCGTACCGATCTGCTCGCCTTCGCCTACCTCCGTCGTCCGCGCCGGCCGCGGCTAGCCGTCTTCGCGCCGCTCGTCGTGCTCTGGGGGCGTGATCGCGCTGCCGCCGAAGCCGTCGTGCGGCACGAACTCGCGCACTGCCGGCAGGGCGACACCCTGCTCGCCGGTGCCACCAGCCCGCTGGGCTTCGTCGTCCGGCACTGGTTCGGCCTCTTCGTCTGGACGGCTGTGGTTCCCGTCGGGGCCATATGGTTCGCCGACGTCCTCGACGGCGCCCGGTACGCCCCTGGAGACCTCCTCGCCGGCCTGGGCCTGATGCTGCTCAGCGCGCTCGGGACGCTGCTGGCCGCCGTCACCCTGCCCGTCGCCGGGGCGTGGAGCGCCGAGTTCGCCGCCGATCACGTCGCCGGCGCCGCCGCGGCCACCCGGCTCGGCGCGGCGAAACCCCGGCGGGTGACGGCGCCGCTCACCCACCCGCCGATGGCCCTGCGCCGGCGCCTGCTCGACGCGGGCCCGCGGGCCACCGCACTGGCCGCGATCGCGTGCTACCCGCTCGGCTGGCTGGTCCAGCTCGGCTGGCTGCTGCTCGCCGCCAACGCCGTCTGGCTGCAGCTCGGCGAATCCGGCACTCCGCGCGCGCTCGGGCTCTGGGCGGCCGCCGGGTGGCCGGTCTGGACGGCGGCCGCCGTCTTCCTCGCCGCGTGGCCGCTGCTTCGCCGTCCGTGGGCGCGCCTCGTCAGCCGCCGAACACCGGCAGCGTGATCTTCGACGGCCGGGCCGCGTCGTGGAACACCTCGAACCGGTTCGGCTTCCCGGTGATCGCCGACGTCACCGGCTCGTCGGTCCCGTGGTTGCGCGCGAACCGCGGGAACGCCCCGCCCGCCACCTGGACGCGCAGCCGGTGGCCGCGGCGGAAGCGGTAGGCCGTCGGGTCGAGCGTGACCTCCGCCGTCACCACGCCGTCCGCGTCCGACTCCGGGAACCCGGGCCGCAGCCGGAGGATCCCGTCGGTCACGTTGCGGGACACCCCGTTCGCGTCGACGTCGCACAGCCGGACGTAGACGTCCGCGTGCCCGAGCTCCGTGCGCACGTGGACGGTCGCCGACACCTCGCCGATGACGTCCAGGTCCGACGGCAGTGGCTCGCCGGTGAACACCAGGACGTCCGGGCGCGCCTCGACCTCCTGGTTGTCGCGTTGCTTCCACTCACCGGTCAGCAGCGGGCCGCCGACCGCCGGCGTCGGGTCGGCCGGGTCGTAGGTGAACGTCGTCGGCAGCGCCTCGGCGCCGGCCGCTTCGCCGAGCCCGCCGATCGGGCGCAGGTGGGACGCGATCGCCGTCGACGGCGGCGGCCACGACTCGAAGTCCAGCCAGGTGCCGGCACCCTGCAGGAACAGCCGGACCGGCGCGCGCTGCAGGAACGTCCGGTCGCCGAGCAGGTGCGCGCGCAGGAAGCCGAGCTGGTCCCGGATCATCGGGCCCATGCTGCCGGGCTCGCCGTGCGCCCACGGTCCGATCGTCAGCCGCGGCGTCTTGCCCGCCTCGGCGAGGGTCCGGAAGTCGCGCAGCTGCGAGCCGATGAACAGGTCGTACCAGCCGGTGACCATCGACACCGGGACGTCGAGCTTCGCGACTTCGGCGCTGTGGTCGGACATCGCCCAGTAGTCGTCCTCCGGCACGAAGTGCTCGGTGATGTCCTGGAGGAACTGCACCGGCTTACCGATCGCCGCGACGTCGGCGCGGCTCAGCGGCAGGAACGACATCGCCTTGCGCGTCTTGCGCTTCTGCAACGGGTTCGGCAGGGCCGCGAAGCGCTCTTCCTGCCGGCCGATCATCGCCGACCACGACACCATGTTGTCGGCCGCGAGCACGCCGCCCGGGTAGAACGTCGAGACGAACTCCGACGCCGTGACGCCCAGGCACATCGCCTTGAGGGGAGGGTCGAGGTACGGCCCGACCGCCCACTGCGTGTGCCCGAGGTAGCTGGCGCCCGCCATGCCGAGGGTCCCGTCGCACCACGGCTGCGCGCGCAGCCACTCGGCGGTCGCGACGCCGTCCTCACGCTCGAGGTGGAACGGCCGGAACTCGCCGCCGGAGCCGAACGAGCCGCGGGTGCTCTGGATGACCGTTTGCAGGCCGTGCCGGGCGAACGTGTCGCCGAAGAGCTTCGAGAGGATGCCCTTGCGCCCGTACGGCGTGCGGATCAGCACGACCGGCGCCGACGTCGTCCCGGCCGGGGCATACCGGTCGGCGAGCAGCGTGACGCCGTCGGGCATCGGCACGGCGAGGTCGCGCGTCACGACCGGCGCCGGGCCTTCGGCGCGGGGGAGTCCGAGCATCTTGTCGACAAGTCGGTCCAGCACGGGCGCCCAGCCTTCCGAAGTGGAGTACTGCCTTCCGGATCCGACGATACCGCCTGCCGGGCCCACCCGCCGTCGTCAGCGGACCCGGGCGAGCGTCTCCGGCCGCAGCAGCCTGGCCAGCTCCTCGGCCGGGATCAGGCCTTTCTCGACGACCAGCTCGGCGACGCCGCGTCCGGTCGCCAGCGCCTCCTTCGCGATCTCGGTCGCGGCCGCGTACCCGATGCTCGGGTTGAGCGCCGTCACGAGCCCGATCGAGTTCTCGACGTACCCGCGCAGGACGTCGACGTTCGCCGTGATCCCCGCGACGCACTTCGAGGCCAGCGTCCGGCAGGCCGCGCCCAGGTGCGTGATGCTCTCCGACAGCGCGTGCAGGATGATCGGCTCGAACGCGTTGAGCTGCAGCTGCCCGGCTTCGGCGGCCATCGTCACGGTGACGTCGTTGCCGATGACCTCGAACGCGACCTGGTTCACCACTTCGGGGATCACCGGGTTGATCTTGCCCGGCATGATCGACGACCCGGCCTGCACCGGCGGCAGGTTGATCTCGTTGAGCCCGGCGCGCGGGCCCGACGACAGCAGCCGCAGGTCGTTGCAGCTCTTCGAGAGCTTGACCGCGATCCGCTTGAGCACGCCGGACAGGTGGACGAACGCGCCGCAGTCCTGCGTCGCCTCGACCAGGTCGGCCGCGGTGACGACCGGCAGCCCGGTGATCTCGCGCAGGTGCCGGCACGCGGCTTCGGCGTAGCCCGGCGCGGCGTTGAGGCCGGTCCCGATCGCGGTCGCGCCGAGGTTGATCTCGTGCAGCAGCGCGACGGCTTCCCCGAGGCGCAGCCGGTCCTCGCCGAGCATCACCGCGTAGGTGCCGAACTCCTGGCCGAGCGTCATCGGGACCGCGTCCTGCAGCTGCGTGCGGCCCATCTTCAGGACGTCGTGGAACTCGACGGCCTTGGCGGCGAACGCCTTCTCCAGCACGACCATCGACCCGGCCAGCTCGCGCACGGCGAGGATCGTCGCGACGTTGACCGCGGTCGGGTAGGCGTCGTTCGTCGACTGCCCGAGGTTGACGTGCTCGTTCGGGTGCACGACGTGGTAGTCGCCCTTGGCGTGCCCGAGCAGCTCCAGGGCGCGGTTCGCGATCACCTCGTTGGCGTTCATGTTGGTCGAGGTCCCGGCGCCGCCCTGGATGACGTCGACGACGAACTCGCCGTGCAGCGCGCCTTCGCGGATTTCCCGGCAGGCTTCGCCGATCGCGCCGGCGATCTCGGGCTTCAGCAGCCCCAGTTCGGCGTTGGCGCGCGCCGCGGCCTCCTTGACCGAGGCCAGCGCCTCGATCAGGTGCGGATAGGCGGCGATCGTGGTGCCGGTGATGGGGAAGTTCTCGCGGGCGCGGGCGGTGTGCACGCCCCAGTAGGCGTCGGCGGGAACGTCCTTGTCGCCGAGCAGGTCGTGTTCGCGGCGGGTGGTCATCGCAGGCTCCCCACGGGAAGGTGTCCGGTGAATCGCAGGTTTTCCGGGCCGGGCGGGACGTCGGCGCCGCACAGCTTCAGCGTCGCGGCCAGCACCGGGTAACGCGCCCGGTCACCGCCGTCGGCGATCTTGAAGGCGATCGCCGTGCCGTCCGGCAGCGCGGCGACCTGGACGGCTTCGAAGCCGTCCTTCGCGATCAGCCCGGGCACCGCGCGCATGACGGCGGTGACGTCGCGGCGGCTGCCGCCGACCAGCTCGGGGTGCTTCCGGATCCCGTCGGCGACCAGGTGGTCCGGCGCGCCGGGCGCGGCCGTGGCGATCTTCGCCACGGCGGTGGCTAGCCCCCGCAAGGTCGTCGCGAAGAGCGGCGCGCCGCAGCCGTCGACCGCGACCCGCTCGATGCCGTGCCCGGTCAGGTCCTCGACGGTGGCGGCGATCGCGCGCTGCAGCGGGTGGGCCGGGTCGAGGTAGCCGTCGGTGGTCCAGCCGTTCAGGTCGCACGTCGCGAGCATCGCCGCGTGCTTGCCGGAGCAGTTGTGCGCGAGCCGGCTCGGCGCGCGCCCGGACGCGACCCAGACGTCGCGCTCGACCGGGTCGTACGGGAAGTCGGCCGGGTTGCCCAGCGCGTCGGGGGAGCGGCCGCCGAGGACGTCGAGCGCGGCGTCGAGGTGCCTCGGCTCGCCGGAGTGGCTGGCCGCCGCGATGGCGAACCCGGCGGGGGACAGGCGCAGCCCGAGCCGCGCCATCGCCGTGGCCTGCAGTGGTTTCGCCGTCGACCGCGGGTACATCGCCGCGTCCGGGTCGCCCGCGGTGAAGAGGGTGCTGCCGTCCGGGGCGAGCACGATCGCGGAGCCGTGGTGCACGCCCTCGACCATGCCGTCGCGGACCAGCTCCACCAGGGGTTCGTGGGTCACATGCCCTCCTCGTCGAACGCGCGCATGTCGATCCGCCTGCGGGCCGCGAACCAGCCGGCGACCAGCGCGACGGCGATCACGGGCAGGGCCAGCAGGGTGATCCGGCCGGTCTCGTCGAAGCCCATCAGCACGACGACCGCGGCGAGGAACACGAGCGTCGCGATCTCGGTGTACGGCGAGAACGGCAGCCGGAACGCGGGCCGCTCGAGCCCGTCGCGCCGGGTCTTGCGGACGAACAGCAGGTGGCAGACCACGATGATCGCCCAGGTCGCCAGGATGCCGATCGCGGCGAAGTTGAGGACGATGTCGAAGGCCTCCTTCGGCACCAGGTAGTTCAGCCCGACGCCCAGCACACAGACCGACGCCGTGAGCAGGATCCCGCCGTAGGGGACCTGGTTGCGGTTCATCACGCCGGTGAACTTCGGCGCCGAGCCCGCCTTCGCCATCGACCGCAGGATCCGGCCGGTCGAGTAGAGGCCGGAGTTCAGGCTGGACAGCGCCGCGGTGAGCACGACCAGGTTCATCACGCTGTCGGCGGCGGGCACGCCCAGGTGCGAGAGCACGGTGACGAACGGGCTCTGGTCCTTGGTGTAGGAGCTCCACGGCAGCAGCATCGCCAGCAGCACGACCGAGCCGACGTAGAAGACCAGGATCCGCCACATGATGGAGTTGATCGCCTTCGGCATGATCTTCTCCGGGTGCTCGGTCTCGCCGGCGGCGACGCCGACCAGCTCGACCGAGGCGTAGGCGAACACCACGCCCTGCACGATCAGGACCATCGGCAGCAGCCCGGTGGGGAAGATCCCGCCGTGCTCGGTGATCAGCTGCGGGCCGGGGACGCCGCCGTCGATCGGCGTCTGCGTCACCAGCAGGAAGATCCCGATCACCATGAACAGCACGAGCGCGGCGACCTTGACGATGGCGAACCAGAACTCCATCTCGCCGAACAGCTTCACCGAGACGAGGTTGAGCGTCAGGACCACGGCGAGGGCGATCAGCGCGAGGACCCACTGCGGGACCGGGGAGAAGAACGACCAGAAGTGCGCGTAGAGCGCGATGGCCGTGATGTCGGCGATGCCGGTGGTCGACCAGTTGAGGAAGTGCATCCAGCCGGCGACGTACGCGCCCTTCTCGCCCATGAACTCGCGGGCGTAGGAGACGAAGGCGCCGCTGGAGGGCCGGTACAGGATCAGCTCGCCGAGCGCGCGGACGACGAAGAACGCGAAGAGGCCGCAGACGGCGTAGACGATCGCGAGGGCCGGCCCGGCCTGGGCGAGCCGCCCGCCGGCTCCGAGGAAGAGGCCGGTGCCGATCGCCCCGCCGATCGCGATCATGTTCACGTGCCGGGGCTTGAGGGCCTTGTTGTAGCCGGCGTCCCCCGCGTCCGCGGGAGTGGCCGTGAGGGTCTTTTCGGTCACTGGTCCCCGTTCACGATGCTGGTGAGAGTGGCTTCGACGTGCGTGAGGTGCGCGGTCATGGCTTCGACGGCGTCTTCTTCGGAGCCGCTCTCGATCGCCGCGACGATCGCCCGGTGCTCGACGTTCGACTGCCGGCGCCGGTCGCCGAGCTGGTTGAGGAAGGCGGACTGGCGGGCCAGCGCGTCCCGGATCTCTTCGATCACCTTCCCGAAGACGGGGTTGCCCGAGGCCTGGGCGATGGTGATGTGGAAGAGCGAGTCGAGCGCGACCCAGGCGGTGTTGTCGGTCTCGGCGTCCATCCGCTCGACGAGGTGGCCGAGCAGGTCGAGGTGGTCCTGGTCGCGTCTCAGCGCGGCATAGCCCGCGACGGGGATCTCGACGTGCCGGCGCACCTCGATGAGGTCGCGCGCGGAGTAGGGCCCGAAGGTGGGGTTCTCGGCGGGCCCGGCGGCGGTGACGAAGGTGCCCTTGCCGGTCTTGGACTCGGTCATGCCGAGGGCCTGCAGCCCCCGCAGCGCTTCCCGGATGACCGACCGGCTGACCTCGAACTCCCTGCTCAGGGACGCTTCGGAGGGAAGCTTGGCGCCGACCGGGTAGTCCCCGCGTTCGATGAGCCGCCGCAGGTGGGCCAGCACGGCTTCCATGGCGCTGACCCGCCGGGGACCACCTTGTCCGGCTGTCTGGCTGTCAGACAGGTTCATGCGGGGAATGCTCGGTTCCGGAGGGGCGGCTGTCAACGCGAGCCGGGGCGGCTGTGGCCGACCTCACGGGCCGCGTGACGCCCCCATCGGCGTCCCCGCGTGACCGCCCGACAGCATCCCGTGCCCGCCCGCCGCACCGTGATCACCACCGCCCGAAAAGGGGGCGCGTCGCAGCGGCGGAACACCTCCCGCGAGGAGCAGAATCGACCGGGCGAGCACGTGTCGGGACCGCGAGCGCCACGGGTTAGGGTGAGGGACCCGGGCGCGCCGGTCCCATTCACCTAGGGGAGGTTTTCGCTGGTGTCGAACGATTCCTTCGTCCACCTGCACGTCCACACCGAGTACTCGATGCTCGACGGTGCGGCGAAGATCGCTCCCCTCTTCGCGGAGGCGGCGCGCCTCGGCATGCCCGCGGTCGGCATGACCGACCACGGCAACATGTACGGCGGCGACGAGTTCTACCAGCAGGCGAAGAAGCACGGCCTCAAGCCGATCATCGGCATCGAGGCGTACGTCGCGCCGGAGAGCCGCTTCCACAAGAAGCCGGTCTTCTGGGGCCAGGCGAACCAGCGCGGCTCGGACGAGCTGGGTGAGGGCGGCGACGTCTCGGGCGCCGGCGCGTACACCCACATGACGATGCTCGCGCAGAACGCCACCGGGCTGCGGAACCTGTTCAAGCTGTCCTCGCTGGCCAGCATGCAGGGCTACTACCGCAAGCCCCGGATGGACCGCGAGCTGATCTCGGAGAACCACTCGGGGATCATCGCGACCACCGGCTGCCCGTCGGGCGAGGTGCAGACCCGGCTGCGGCTGGGCCAGAAGGAAGCGGCGATCCAGGCCGCGTCCGACTACAAGGACATCTTCGGCGCCGACAACTTCTTCCTCGAGCTGATGGACCACGGGCTGCCGATCGAGCGGTCGGTCCGCGAGGGCCTGCTCGAGGTCGGCCGGCTGCTCGACCTCAAGCCGATCGCCACGAACGACTCGCACTACGTCACCAAGGACCAGGCCGACACGCACTCGGCGCTGCTGTGCGTCCAGGCCGGCAAGACGCTCAACGACCCGACCCGGTTCAAGTTCGACGGTGACGGCTACTACCTCAAGTCCGCCGCCGACATGCGCGAGTACTGGGACAAGGAAGTGCCCGGCGCGGCCGACACCACGCTGATGATCGCCGAGCGCGTCGAGTCCTACGAAGACGTCTACGCGCACAAGGACCGGCTGCCGTTCTTCGAGGTGCCCGAGGGCTACGACCAGGGCGGCTGGCTGCGCGAAGAGGTCGCGAAGGGCCTCGCGTGGCGCTTCCCGGGCGGTCCGCCCGAGGGGTACCACGAGCGCATCGAGAAGGAGCTCGACGTCATCATCGGGAAGGGCTTCCCGGCCTACTTCCTGATCGTCGCCGACCTCATCAGCTACGCCCGCAAGGTCGGCATCCGCGTCGGTCCCGGCCGTGGTTCCGCCGCCGGCTCGCTGGTCGCGTACGTCCTCGGTATCACCAACCTGGACCCGATCCCGCAGAAGCTGCTGTTCGAGCGGTTCCTGAACCCCGAGCGCGTCTCGATGCCCGACATCGACATCGACTTCGACGACCGCCGGCGCGGCGAGATGATCCGGTACGCGACCGACAAGTACGGCGTCGACAAGGTCGCCCAGGTCATCACCTTCGGCACCATCAAGACCAAGGCCGCGATCAAGGACAGCGCGCGCGTCCACTTCGGCCAGCCCGGCTACGCGATCGCGGACAAGATCTCCAAGGCGCTGCCGCCGCCGATCATGGCGAAGGACATCCCGCTCTCGGGCATCGTCGACAACAAGCACGAGCGCTACGGCGAGGCCGCCGAGGTCCGCGCCCTGGTCGAGACCGACGAAGAGTGCAAGACGATCTTCGAGACCGCCCGCGGTCTCGAGGGCCTGATCCGCAACGCGGGCGTGCACGCCTGCGCGGTCATCATGTCGTGCGACCCGCTGACCGACGCGATCCCGCTCTGGCAGCGTGACGACGGCTCGATCATCACCGGCTGGGACTACCCGTCGTGCGAGGCCATCGGCCTGCTGAAGATGGACTTCCTGGGCCTGCGGAACCTGACGGTCATCGGGGACGCGATCGACAACATCAAGGCCAACCGCGGGATCGACATCGACCTCGACACCCTGGCGATCGACGACCCCGAGACGTACAAGCTGCTCGCCCGCGGCGACACGCTCGGCGTGTTCCAGCTGGACGGCGGGCCCATGCGTGACCTGCTGCGCCGCATGGAGCCCACGGTGTTCGACGACATCGTCGCGGTCGGCGCGCTCTACCGCCCCGGCCCGATGGGCATGAACGCGCACAACGACTACGCCGACCGCAAGAACAACCGGCAGAAGGTCAAGCCGATCCACCCGGAGCTCGACGAGCCGCTGCGGGAGATCCTGGCCGACACCTACGGCCTGATCGTGTACCAAGAGCAGATCATGCACATCGGCCAGAAGGTGGCCGGGTACACGATGGGTCGCGCGGACGTGCTCCGCCGCGCCATGGGCAAGAAGAAGAAGGAAGTCCTCGACCTCGAGTACGAGGGGTTCGAGGCCGGGATGAAGGCCAGTGACCTGGTCCCGGGCGGGTTCTCCGCCGAGGCCGTCAAGGCGCTCTGGGACACGATCCTCCCGTTCGCCGGGTACGCGTTCAACAAGAGCCACGCGGCCGCGTACGGCCTGATCTCCTACTGGACCGCGTACCTCAAGGCGAACTTCACGCCCGAGTACATGGCCGCCCTGCTCACCTCGGTCGGTGACAACAAGGACAAGTCGGCGGTCTACTTGTCCGAGTGCCGCCGGCTCGGCATCAAGGTGCTCCCGCCGGACGTCAACGAGTCCGCCCTGCGGTTCGCGGCCGTCGGGGAGGACATCCGCTTCGGCATGGGCGCCGTCCGCAACGTCGGCGCGAACGTCGTCGAGTCGGTCATCAAGACTCGCGAGGAGAAGGGCAAGTACGCGTCCTTCACCGACTTCCTCGACAAGTCCGAGCTCGTGGCCTGCAACAAGCGGGTCATCGAGTCGCTGATCAAGGCGGGCGGGTTCGACTCGCTCGGGCACACGCGGCTGTCGATGATCCAGGTCCACGAAGACGCGGTGGAAGCCGTCGTCCCGCTCAAGCGCCAGGAGGCGATGGGCCAGTTCGACCTGTTCGGCTTCGGTGGCGACGAGGGCGAGGCGGCCCCGTCGTCATCGCCGCTCGCACACCTGAAGTTCGGCGACGAGGAGTACCCGCGCAAGCAGCTGCTCGCCTACGAACGCGAGATGCTCGGCCTGTACGTCTCGGCGCACCCGCTGGACGGAGCCGAGCGGATCCTGCGCAAGCACGCTCCGAAGCCGATCGCCGGAATCCTCGCCGATCCGCCGCGGGAAGGCGAGATCGTCATCTCCGGGCTGATCACGTCGCTGGAGCGGCGGGTCAACAAGAAGGGCGAGCCCTGGGCGATCTGCACGGTCGAGGACATGGACGCGTCCCTCGAAGTGCTCTTCTTCCCGAAGTCGTACGCGCTGTTCTCGAGTGAGCTGATCGAAGACAACGCGGTGCTGGTCAAGGGCCGGATCAACTGGCGCGAAGACAAGATGTCGATCTTCGGCGGCGGCCTCGCGACGCTGGACCTGTCCGAGGTCGGCACGGGCAACGGCGACGACGAACCGCCGCTGGTCCTGCTCGCCGCGGCCGAGAAGATCGACCAGTCGGTGGTGAGCGAACTGCGGTCCACGCTGCTCGCCCACAAGGGCGAAACGATGGTCCACCTGAAGCTGGTGGGGCGGAACCAGACGGTGTTCGCGCTCAACGACTACCCGGTGAAGGTCAGCTCGATGCTGATCGGCGAGCTCAAGGGCATCCGGGGCATCACGGCTTCGACGTAGGCTCGCGGCTGGGGAGGCGTCCTCGCAAAAAAGCGCTCGCCGCCTCCCTCGCCTACGGTGTCCTGTGGGGGTGCAACCCCCACACCCCGCCCGGGGGCAAGCCCCCGGACCCCCGCCGGGGTCCAGTTTCGAGTCAGCTCCGGTGAGGTAGACCCCTGCGATGACTTACGAACCCGATCCCCGCCGCTGGAAAGCGCTCGCCGTCTCGCTGACGGCCGGGTTCATGGGCCTGCTCGACGTCAGCATCGTCAACGTCGCGCTGCCGTCGATGCAGTCCGGGCTGCACGCGAGCAGCGGCGGGATCCGCTGGGTCGTCTCCGGGTACGCGCTGGCGTTCGGGCTGGTCCTGGTCACCGGCGGCCGCCTCGGCGACGCGTTCGGCCGCCGGACCATGTTCCTCGGCGCGCTCGCGGCGTTCGTCATCACCAGCGCGCTGGCCGGCGCGGCCCCGAACGAGACGACGGTCGTGATCGCGCGCCTCGCCCAGGGCGTGGCCGCGGGCATGCTCACCCCGCAGAACACCGGCCTGATCCAGGACCTCTTCCGCGGCCCCGAGCGCGGCCGCGCGTTCGGGATGTTCGGCGCCGTCGTCGGGATCTCGACGGCCGTCGGCCCGATCCTCGGCGGCGTGATCCTCGCGGTCTTCGGTACCCAGGACGGCTGGCGCTGGGTCTTCTACGTCAACGTGCCGATCGGCGTCGTCGCGTTCGCGCTGGCCCTGCGGCTGCTGCCGCGCAGCGAGAAGAAACAGTTCCGGGTGCGCTCGGAGATCGACTTCCTCGGCATCGTGCTGCTCGCGGTCGCGGTGCTCGGCGTGCTGCTCCCGGTCATCGAATCCGACGACGGCGGGCCCGCGCGGCTGTGGTGGATGTTCGTCGTCGCGCTGGTCTTCGGCTTCGCGTTCGTGCGCTGGGAGCGCGCGGTGGTCCGGCGCGGCCGGACGCCGCTGCTGGACACCCGGCTGTTCACCGGCACGCCGGGGTACGCCTCCGGTGCCGCGGTCGGCGCGCTCTACTTCTGCGGGTTCGCCGGGATCTGGCTGGTCTTCGCGATGTTCTTCCAGCAGGGCCTCGGCTACACGCCGCTGCAGTCCGGGCTGTCGGTGACGCCGTTCGCGCTCGGCTCGGCGGTGTCCGCGGCCGTCGCCGGGCGCTTCGTGCCGACCCTCGGCAGGCGGCTGACCGTCACCGGGCTGGCCATGGTCGCCGTGGGCCTGCTCGCCGTCGCGCTGCTCGCCGAGCTCGTCCCGCCGTCGGCGTCCGGGTGGGCGTTCGCACTGCCACTGCTGTTCGCGGGCGTGGGCGGCGGCATGGTGATCTCGCCGAACACGACGTTGACGCTGGAGTGCGTGCCGGTCCGGATGGCCGGCGTCGCGGGTGGCGCGCTGCAGACCGGGCAGCGGATCGGCACCGCGATCGGCACGGCCGTGCTCGCGTCGGTGTTCGGTGCCGTCGTCGTCGCGGCCGGGGACTACCAGGTGGCGCTCACCGTCGCCCTGTGCTGCGCGGCCGTCGTGACGTGCGGCGCGCTGGGTCTCGCCGTGGGCGAACTGAGGTCGCGGAGACACCGTGCGCAGCTTTCCGAGGACGAGCGGGCCGCTCGCGCGGCCGAGACGTCCGCCGCGGACGTCCACCGGGGCTGAGACACTACTTTCCGCAGATTTGCGATGCTCCAAACGAGTGACGAGCACGGAAAGACACTGGTGCTACGCAGAGCAACCGGGTAGAGCTTATGGAGCCTTCACTGCGCGGCTTCGGCTACCGACAGTGGCAATCGGTCGGCCACCCGGGGATGGGGTGACCGGCACGAGCGATCGGGGCGTCCGGAGTTCGAGGGAATGGACACACTCGGTCACCTTCCATCCAGTGAGTTGTCGGCGTCCGCGGGGGACCGCCCGGCACTCGCGGAAGGGATGCCCATCGGCGGCCGCCGGCGCGTGACGGCAGCGGGCGGGCCCGGGTGAGGGGGAACCGGGCCCGTCCGTTCTTCGTGTCGGGCTTCCACCCGGCTCGTGATCATGTTGGGATGACCGCGTCCGACAGGCACGAGACCGGGAGCTTCGATGACCGAGCAGCCGCTGCGGCCGGGGAGCCGGCTCCGGGTGTGGTACCGGCCGATGCGGTCGCGCGACCGCAGTGAGAGCCACCGCGTCGCGACCCCCTTGGAACTGCTGTTCGACCTCTGTTTCGTCGTCGCCGTCGGCCAGGCCGCGACTTCGCTGCACCACGCGCTGGCCGAAGGCCACGCCGCCCACGGCGTCACGTCGTTCGCCACGGTGTTCTTCGCGGTCTGGTGGGGCTGGCTGAACTTCAGCTGGTTCGCCTCGGCGTTCGACACCGACGACGTCCCGTACCGGCTGGCCACGCTCGTGCAGATCGCCGGCGGGCTGACCGTCGCGGCCTCGGTGCCGCGCGCGTTCGACGGTGACTTCCGGCTGATGGTCATCGGATACGTCCTGATGCGGCTGGCGATGGTGTTCCAGTGGCTGCGGGCCGCGCGGTCGGACCGGGGGTGCCGGCCCGCCGCGCTGCGCTACGCCACCGGGATCGCGGTGGTCCAGGTGCTGTGGATCGCCTACCTGTGGCTGCCGCAGGGAATGCGGCTGGCCGCCTTCATCGTGTTCGCGCTGCTCGAGATGGCCGTCCCGGTCTGGGCGGAGAGCCGCCACGGCACCACGTGGCACCCGCACCACATCGCCGAGCGGTACGGCCTGTTCACCCTGATCGTGCTCGGCGAGGTGATCCTCAGCGCGACGAACGCGATCAAGGAGGGCGCCGCCGAACCCGGGCACGTCGGCGCGCTGGTTTCGCTGGCCGCGGCCGGCCTGGTGCTCGTGTTCTCCATGTGGTGGCTGTACTTCGACCGGCCGGGCCACGCGCGGCTCGTTGCCCGGCCGACCATGTTCACGTCGATGAGCTGGGGGTACGGCCACTACTTCATCTTCGCGTCCGTCGCGGCGGTGGGGGCGGGGCTCGAAGTGGCGGTCGCCTACGACACGGGGACGCTGCACGACCTCGGCGGGGTGGCCGCGGCGCTGCCGACCACGCTGCCGGTCGCGATCTTCCTGCTGAGCGTGTGGCTGCTGCACATCGGCCCGACCAACGAGTGCCGGCCGATCGCCATCGGCTTCCCGGTGACGGCGGTGCTCGTCGTCGCCGCGTCGTTCACGCCGGCGCCGATCCACGTCGCGGCGGTGCTGGCGGCCGCGCTCGTCACGCTGACGGTCGTCTCGACGCACGGGCAGCCTCAGCCGTAGTTTTCGGGGGATCGACGCAGGTCAGCGGCCTGACGCGAATTAAGGGGACCCCCCTGTGCGAGGCCGTTTCGGGGCATGTAAAGTTCTCCAAGTCGCCAGGGAAACCGGGCGGCAGCCGGGGCCACGAACCAAGCTCCCACGAAGGTGGTAGAGTGGGTGGTCCTGAACCGAGGTGTTAGCCTCGGAACAACAAAGCTTGAAACAATCGCCGAGAGTTTCAGCCGCCGACAAAGCGGGTGGATTCGAAGTGTGTTGCTTGAGAACTCAACAGTGTGCTAGTGAACTAAGCCAGTAGAGCTTATGTATTGAACCTCGTATGAGGTTCCTTTGAGAGCATTAAATTGCCTCGATTAAACTGTTCATTGTTGGAGAGTTTGATCCTGGCTCAGGACGAACGCTGGCGGCGTGCTTAACACATGCAAGTCGAACGCTGAACCACTTTCGGGTGGGGATGAGTGGCGAACGGGTGAGTAACACGTGGGTAATCTGCCCTGCACTCTGGGATAAGCCTTGGAAACGAGGTCTAATACCGGATATCACAACTTTTCGCATGGAGAGTTGTTGAAAGTTCCGGCGGTGCAGGATGAACCCGCGGCCTATCAGCTTGTTGGTGGGGTAATGGCCTACCAAGGCGACGACGGGTAGCCGGCCTGAGAGGGTGACCGGCCACACTGGGACTGAGACACGGCCCAGACTCCTACGGGAGGCAGCAGTGGGGAATATTGCACAATGGGCGAAAGCCTGATGCAGCGACGCCGCGTGAGGGATGACGGCCTTCGGGTTGTAAACCTCTTTCGCCAGGGACGAAGCGCAAGTGACGGTACCTGGATAAGAAGCACCGGCTAACTACGTGCCAGCAGCCGCGGTAATACGTAGGGTGCGAGCGTTGTCCGGATTTATTGGGCGTAAAGAGCTCGTAGGCGGTTTGTCGCGTCGGCCGTGAAATCTCCACGCTTAACGTGGAGCGTGCGGTCGATACGGGCAGACTTGAGTTCGGTAGGGGAGACTGGAATTCCTGGTGTAGCGGTGAAATGCGCAGATATCAGGAGGAACACCGGTGGCGAAGGCGGGTCTCTGGGCCGATACTGACGCTGAGGAGCGAAAGCGTGGGGAGCGAACAGGATTAGATACCCTGGTAGTCCACGCTGTAAACGTTGGGCGCTAGGTGTGGGCGACATCCACGTTGTCCGTGCCGTAGCTAACGCATTAAGCGCCCCGCCTGGGGAGTACGGCCGCAAGGCTAAAACTCAAAGGAATTGACGGGGGCCCGCACAAGCGGCGGAGCATGTGGATTAATTCGATGCAACGCGAAGAACCTTACCTGGGCTTGACATGCGCCAGACATCCCCAGAGATGGGGCTTCCCTTGTGGTTGGTGTACAGGTGGTGCATGGCTGTCGTCAGCTCGTGTCGTGAGATGTTGGGTTAAGTCCCGCAACGAGCGCAACCCTTATCCTACGTTGCCAGCGCGTTATGGCGGGGACTCGTGGGAGACTGCCGGGGTCAACTCGGAGGAAGGTGGGGATGACGTCAAGTCATCATGCCCCTTATGTCCAGGGCTTCACACATGCTACAATGGCTGGTACAGAGGGCTGCGATACCGCGAGGTGGAGCGAATCCCTTAAAGCCGGTCTCAGTTCGGATCGCAGTCTGCAACTCGACTGCGTGAAGTCGGAGTCGCTAGTAATCGCAGATCAGCAACGCTGCGGTGAATACGTTCCCGGGCCTTGTACACACCGCCCGTCACGTCATGAAAGTCGGTAACACCCGAAGCCCATGGCCCAACCCGCAAGGGAGGGAGTGGTCGAAGGTGGGACTGGCGATTGGGACGAAGTCGTAACAAGGTAGCCGTACCGGAAGGTGCGGCTGGATCACCTCCTTTCTAAGGAGCACAACACATCCACTCGGCCGGGATACCCGGAACTACCGTGGTGGAGTGGCCATCACCTAGAGGTCGAATGCATCTCTGCGATGGTTGCTCAAGGAATTGTGGAACTACTGGTTATGGTCATTCTTGGTTGGCAATGCCTCGCCTAGTACTGATCGTCTTCGGATGGTCGTGGAACGGGGAGCCGGCGCCTGGGAGGGTGATTGTTCGCGAAGCACACTGTTGGGTCCTGAGGCAACACGCCTCAGGGGCTTACACAGCCCTGGAACGTTGGTTGTTTCTGGTGTGGTGTTTGAGAACTGTAGAGTGGATGCGAGCATCTTTGTGGTCAAGTTGTTAAGGGCACATGGTGGATGTCTTGGCTTCAGGAGCCGATGAAGGACGTAGGAGGCTGCGATAAGCCTCGGGGAGCTGTCAACCGAGCTGTGATCCGAGGATTTCCGAATGGGGAAACCCAGCACCAGTGATGTGGTGTTACCCGCACCTGAATATATAGGGTGTGTGGAGGGAACGCGGGGAAGTGAAACATCTCAGTACCCGTAGGAAGAGAAAACAAAAGTGATTCCGTGAGTAGTGGCGAGCGAAAGCGGAAGAGGCTAAACCGTGTATATGTCAAGCTGTCAGGCGTTGTATATGCGGTGTTGTGGGACCCAGCGTCGAGGATCTGACAGTCCTCGGAATGATCGCGCATGTTAGTGGAACGTCTTGGGATGGACGGCCGGAGTGGGTGAGAGCCCCGTACGCGAAAACATGTTGTTGGTTGTTTGTTTGGTGTTCCCGAGTAGCAGCGAGCTCGTGGAATTTGCTGTGAATCTGCCGGGACCACCCGGTAAGCCTAAATACTTCCTGAAGACCGATAGCGGACGAGTACCGTGAGGGAAAGATGAAAAGTACCCCGGGAGGGGAGTGAAAGAGTACCTGAAACCGTGTGCCTACAAGCCGTCAGAGCTCACTTGTTGGGTGATGGCGTGCCTTTTGAAGAATGAGCCTGCGAGTTAGTGCTGCGTGGCGAGGTTAACCCGTGTGGGGTAGCCGTAGCGAAAGCGAGTCTGAATAGGGCGAATGTAGTCGCGTGGTCTAGACCCGAAGCGGAGTGATCTACCCATGGCCAGGGTGAAGCGACGGTAAGACGTCGTGGAGGCCCGAACCCACTTAGGTTGAAAACTGAGGGGATGAGCTGTGGGTAGGGGTGAAAGGCCAATCAAACTCCGTGATAGCTGGTTCTCCCCGAAATGCATTTAGGTGCAGCGTCACGTGTTTCACTGCGGGGGTAGAGCTACTGGATGGTCTAGGGGCCTTACCGGGTTACCGAAATCAACCAAACTCCGAATACCGTAGTGTGAGAGCGTGGCAGTGAGACGGCGGGGGATAAGCTTCGTCGTCGAGAGGGAAACAGCCCAGAACACCAGCTAAGGCCCCTAAGTGTGTGCTCAGTGGGAAAGGATGTGGGATTGCCCAGACAACCAGGAGGTTGGCTTAGAAGCAGCCACCCTTGAAAGAGTGCGTAATAGCTCACTGGTCAAGTGGTCCTGCGCCGACAATGTAGCGGGGCTTAAGCACACCGCCGAAGCTGTGTCATTCATACAATACATCGGCTTGAGTCCTTGAGACTCTTGTCTAGTGGTGTGGATGGGTAGGGGAGCGTCCTGCATCCAGGGAAGCGGCGGCGGAAGCCAGTCGTGGAGGGTGTGGGAGTGAGAATGCAGGCATGAGTAGCGAATGCAGAGTGAGAAACTCTGCCGCCGGATGACCAAGGGTTCCTGGGCCAGGCTAATCCGCCCAGGGTAAGTCGGGACCTAAGGCGAGGCCGACAGGCGTAGTCGATGGACAACGGGTTGATATTCCCGTACCCGAGCATGTGCGCCCATGACGAGGCGTTTGATACTAACCACCCAAAGCCATGAGCTGAAGTCTTCGGATGGAGGTTTGTGTGTGGAGCGTGGGACCTGATTTCGTAGTAGTCAAGCGATGGGGTGACGCAGGAAGGTAGCTCCGCCAGTGAGTGGTAGTACTGGTGTAAGCGTGTAGGCCGGAACATAGGCAAATCCGTGTTCCATGAGGCTGAGACGTGATGCGTAGCCGTTTGAGGCGAAGTAGAGTGATCCTATGCTGCCGAGAAAAGCCTCTAGTGAGTGCATGCACGGCCCGTACCCCAAACCAACACAGGTGGTCAGGTAGAGAATACCAAGGCGATCGGGTGAACTGTGGTTAAGGAACTCGGCAAAATGCCCCCGTAACTTCGGGAGAAGGGGGGCCAAACACTCTGAAGTCCTTTACGGACTAGGGGTGGGTGGCCGCAGAGACCAGCGGAAAGCGACTGTTTACTAAAAACACAGGTCCATGCGAAGTCGCAAGACGATGTATATGGACTGACGCCTGCCCGGTGCTGGAACGTTAAGAGGACCGGTTAGCCTTTCGGGGCGAAGCTGAGAATTTAAGCGCCAGTAAACGGCGGTGGTAACTATAACCATCCTAAGGTAGCGAAATTCCTTGTCGGGTAAGTTCCGACCTGCACGAATGGCGTAACGACTTTCCGGCTGTCTCAACCACAGGCCCGGCGAAATTGCACTACGAGTAAAGATGCTCGTTACGCGCGGCAGGACGGAAAGACCCCGGGACCTTTACTATAGTTTGGTATTGGTTTTCGGTTCGGCTTGTGTAGGATAGGTGGGAGACTGTGAAGCGGTGACGCTAGTTACTGTGGAGTCGTTGTTGAAATACCACTCTGGTCGAATTGGGAATCTGAACCTCGGGCCATGATCTGGTTCAGGGACAGTGCCTGATGGGTAGTTTAACTGGGGCGGTTGCCTCCTAAAGAGTAACGGAGGCGCCCAAAGGTTCCCTCAGCCTGGTTGGCAATCAGGTGTTGAGTGCAAGTGCACAAGGGAGCTTGACTGTGAGACAGACATGTCGAGCAGGGACGAAAGTCGGGACTAGTGATCCGGCACCTCCTGGTGGAAGGGGTGTCGCTCAACGGATAAAAGGTACCCCGGGGATAACAGGCTGATCTTGCCCAAGAGTCCATATCGACGGCATGGTTTGGCACCTCGATGTCGGCTCGTCGCATCCTGGGGCCGGAGTAGGTCCCAAGGGTTGGGCTGTTCGCCCATTAAAGCGGCACGCGAGCTGGGTTTAGAACGTCGTGAGACAGTTCGGTCCCTATCCGCCGCGCGCGTAGGATACTTGAGGAAGGCTGTCCCTAGTACGAGAGGACCGGGACGGACGAACCTCTGGTGTGCCAGTTGTTCCGCCAGGGGCATGGCTGGTTGGCCACGTTCGGAAGGGATAACCGCTGAAGGCATCTAAGCGGGAAGCCTGTTCCAAGATGAGGTATCCCACCCTTTGTGGGTTAAGGCTCCCAATAGACCATTGGGTTGATAGGCCAGAAATGGAAGCACAGTAATGTGTTGTCGAGTTGACTGGTACTAATAGGCCGAGGACTTGTCTACGAAGGTGTTACGCATCCACTCTACGGTTCTGAAACACCACATGATTCCCCTGTTGGTTGGGGGGTGTGTGTTGTTTCGTAGTGTTTCGGTGGTTTTAGCGTCAGGGAAACGCCCGGTCCCATTCCGAACCCGGAAGCTAAGCCTGATAGCGCCGATGGTACTGCAACCGAAGGGTTGTGGGAGAGTAGGACACCGCCGAACTTACGTGAGGAAGGCCCCGGTCGAGAACTTCGGTTCTCCCGGGGCCTTTCTTCATGCCCGGAAACAGCCGGGCGGCTACGCGGCGGGGCGCCGCAAGAGGTACGCGTCCATGATCCAGCCGTGCCGCTCCCGGGCCTCGGCTCGCACCGTGCGGATCTGAGCCGCGAGCGCCGGCGTGAGCGGGCCGGACAGCAGGATCTCGTCGCGCGTCCCGACGTACGCGCCCCAGTAGATGTGCAGCCCCTCGGCTGTGAAGCGGTCGAACGTCGTGTGGGCGTCCAGCAGCACGAACACGTCGTCGACGTCGGACGGCCAGCCCGATGCCAGCCGGCGGCCCGTCGTCAGCTGGACCGACCGGCCGATCTGGTTCATCGTCGTCCGGTGGCGGGCCACCAGCGCCGAAATACTGCTGATCCCCGGGATCACCTCGTACTCGAACTCCACGTTCCCCCGCGCCAGCACCGCCTCGATCAACGCGATCGTGCTGTCGTACAGCGACGGGTCGCCCCACACCAGGAACGCGCCCGCCGAATCCGGCGAAAGCTCCGACCGCAGGAACTGCTCGTAGACCGCCGCCCGTGCCGCGTGCCAGTCCGCGACCGCCGCCCGGTAGTCGTCGGGCGTCCGGTCACGGGGCGGGTCCGCGACGAGCACCACGCGGTACGGGCGGGTGACGTACCGGTCGAGGATCTCCTGGCGCAACCGGACCAGGTCCGACTTCTCCGCACCCTTGTCGAGCACGAAGAAGACGTCGACGCGGTTGAGGCGGTCGATCGCCTGCACCGTCAGGTGCTCCGGGTCACCGGCACCGATCCCGATCGCGTAGAGCTTGCGCATGGCGCAAGTCTGACGGGGGTCACGAGTGAACCCCTACCCCCGATGGGTATAAAGGAAGGGGAACGAGAGGAGCTGCCGATGACCGAAGCGAGCTACACCGTCGAGGGCATGACCTGCGGACACTGCGCCACGTCGGTCCGTGAAGAGGTCTCCGAACTCGCCGGCGTCCAGAGCGTGGACGTCGACGTCGAGAGCGGACGCGTCACCGTGACCAGCGACACCCCGCTGGCCGCCGACGCCGTCGCCGCGGCCGTCACCGAGGCCGGCTACCGCGTGGTGGCCTGATCGCCATGACCACCGCGCAGTCCGCAGCCAGCGTCGAGCTCGCCATCGGCGGCATGACGTGCGCGTCCTGCGCCGCCCGCGTCGAGCGCAAGCTCAACAAGGTCGACGGCGTAACGGCGACCGTCAACTACGCCACCGAAAAAGCCCAGGTCAGCTACCCGGACAACCTGACGATCGGCGACCTGACGGCCGTCGTCGCGGCCGCCGGGTACTCCGCGCGGCTCCCCGAGCCCGAAGAGCCCGACGAGACGCCCACGCTGCGCAAGCGTTTGCTCCTGTCGGCGGTGCTCACCGTCCCCCTGGTCGTGCTCGCGATGGTCCCGGCCTGGCAGTTCGACTACTGGCAGTGGGTCTCGCTGGTCCTCGCCGCCCCGGTCGTGACGTGGGGCGCGTGGCCGTTCCACCGCGCCGCCGCGGTCAACCTGCGCCACGTCACCGCCACGATGGACACGCTGATCTCGCTCGGCGTCGTCGCTTCGGTGGCCTGGTCGCTCTACGCGCTCTTCTTCGGCATGGCCGGCGAGGTCGGCATGCGCCACGGGATGACCGGCGAGAGCCTGTACCTCGAGGTCGCCGCGGCGGTCACCACGTTCATCCTGGCCGGCCGCTACTTCGAGGCCCGCTCCAAGCGCCGCGCCGGCGCCGCCCTCCGCGCGCTCATGGATCTCGGCGCGAAGGACGTCACGGTGCTTCGCGGCGGTGAAGAGCGACTGATCCCGATCCGAGACCTCCGCGAAGGCGACGTCTTCGTCGCCCGGCCCGGCGAGAAGATCGCCACCGACGGCGTGGTCACCGAAGGCGGCTCCGCGGTCGACACCAGCATGCTCACCGGGGAACCGGTGCCGGTCGAGGTCGGGCCGGGGGACGCGGTCACCGGTGCCACCGTCAACGTCGGCGGGCGGCTGTTCGTGCGTGCCACGCGCGTCGGGGAGGACACCCGGCTGGCGCAGATGGCCCGGCTCGTCGAAGCCGCGCAGAACGGCAAGGCCGAGGTCCAGCGGCTCGCCGACCGGGTGTCGGCGGTGTTCGTGCCGGCCGTCGTCTTTGCCGCGCTGGCCACGCTCGTCGTCTGGCTCGCGACCGGCGGAGTGCCCGAAGACGCGTTCACCGCGGCCGTCGCCGTGCTGATCATCGCCTGCCCGTGCGCGCTCGGCCTCGCGACGCCGACGGCGCTGCTGGTCGGCACCGGCCGCGGTGCCCAGCTGGGCATCCTCATCAAGGGTCCCGAGGTGCTCGAGAACACGCGCCGCGTCGACACCGTCGTCCTGGACAAGACCGGCACCGTCACCACCGGCCGGATGACGCTGGTCGAGGGCGACGGCGAGCCGCTCCGGCTGGCGGGCGCCGTCGAGGCCGGGTCCGAGCACCCGATCGGCCGGGCGATCGCGGACGCGGCGAGGCAGCGCTTCGGCGCGCTCCCCGCCGTCACGGAGTTCCGCAGCACCCCGGGCGTCGGCGTGAGCGGCGTGGTCGAAGGACGCGCGGTCAGCGTCGGGCGGGCCGACGGCGCCATCGGCGTGACCTGGGACGGCGAGGTCCGCGGGCACCTGGTCGTCGCCGACACGATCAAGCCGACGTCCGCGCAGGCCGTCGCCGAGCTGCGCGAACTCGGCCTGACACCGATCCTGCTGACCGGCGACAACGCGGGCGCGGCCCGGGCGATCGCCGCCGAGGCCGGGATCGACCAGGTCGTCGCCGAGGTGCTGCCCGAGGGCAAGGTCGACGTCGTCAAGCGGCTGCAGGCCGAGGGCCGCGTGGTCGCGATGGTCGGCGACGGCGTCAACGACGCGGCCGCGCTCGCCCAGGCCGACCTGGGCCTGGCCATGGGTACCGGCACCGACGCGGCCATCGAGGCGAGCGACCTGACGTTGGTGCGCGGTGACCTGCGCGTCGCCGCCGACGCGATCCGCCTGGCCCGCCGCACCCTCGCCACGATCAAGGGCAACCTGTTCTGGGCGTTCGCCTACAACGTCGCGGCGCTGCCACTGGCGGCGCTCGGCCTGCTCAACCCGATGATCGCGGGCGCGGCGATGGCGTGCTCGTCGGCCTTCGTGGTGAGCAACAGCCTCCGCTTGCGCCGGTTTCGCTGAACCCCGCGCTCATACGCCCGGTGGGTATACTCGAAGCAGAGGGACGCCGACGACGGGGACAGGTGCGCGATGACGGGTTACGGCACTGAGCGGGAGGCCTATCTCAAGCGCCTGCGCCGGATCGAAGGGCAGATCCGCGGGCTGCAGCGCATGGTCGAGCAGGACAAGTACTGCATCGACATCCTGACGCAGGTCTCCGCGGCGACGAAGGCACTGCAGTCGTTCTCGCTCGAACTGCTCGACGAGCACCTGGCGACCTGCGTCGTCCAGGCGGCCGCGGCCGGTGGCGAGGAAGCCGACCTGAAGGTCCGTGAGGCGTCGGACGCGATCGCGCGCTTGGTGCGGTCCTAGCGCACCAGCACGGCCAGCGTGAGGCCGCCGGCGTTCGTCGTGAAGTGCACGATCACCGACGCGAGCACGCCGCGGCCGAGGTGGCGCCACCAGTGCAGGAAGATCCCGGCGACGCCCGCCGCGGCCATCGCCAGCACCTGCAGCACCACCACGGGCGTCGAGCCGAACACGGCGTGCACGGCGGCGTTGCGGCCGATCGCGAGCGCCGGGAGCGCGTGCCAGAGCCCGAACAGGGCCGCGGACCACAGGATCGGCGGCCAGCGCCACCGGTCGTCCGTCGCGCCGAACAGACCCGGGAGCACGCCGCGGAACGCGACCTCCTCGATGAGCACCGTGCCGAACAGGATCCGTCCGCAGGTCAGCCACAGCAGCTGCCCCAGGTCCGGGTCGCCGACGCGGCCGTCCTGGTACACGGTGCGCAGCGCCGGCACGGCCAGCGCGATCCCGAACACGACCGCGACCAGCCCGGCGCCGGCGAGGCCGGCGAGCGCTGGCCGCCGGAGCCGGCTCAGCCCCAGGTCGGTCCACGTGCACCCGGCGAACCGCCCGAGGCCCACCAGGACCAGCGCGGCGACCAGGCCGCAGACGGGGTACGCCCAGCCGGGCAGCACGCGGTTGGCCAGCGTGGTCGACGCGGCGAGCGTGACGACCGCCGCGACCAGCGCGGACAGCCGCCGGAGAGTCCAGCTCAAGGGAGGATTTCCGAGGTTTCGCGGGGGTCGGCCGGGGTCGGTGGCCGGACAGCGGTGCCGGTGAGGTCGAACGCACTCGGCGCGCTCGGCAGTGCTGCGACCAGCGCGGTCTTCGTTCGCCTCACGTGCTGATCATGGGGTCTGCCCGGCCGGTGGGCAAGGGGTCAGCCGGTGGGGTCGATCGTGCTTGGGGTGGCGGGCAGTGCTGCGACCAGCGTGAGGTCATGGGGCCGCCCGGCCGGCGGGCAAGGGCGTCAGCCGACTGCGTCGGTGAGGTCCGCCGGGGAGCGCCGCTGGACGGGGACTCTCTTCGACATCGGCAGGGTCGCCTCGGGATCGAACGGCGCGGGCCGGTCGTCGAGAGCGACGGCCGCGTCGGCCAAGAGGGAACGGCAGCCGGTGAGGTTCGCGTGGAGCTTGTCGCGGACCTCGGTGAGGGCGGTGACCTCGCGCTGGGCGGCTTCGACCAGGGATTCGCCGTGGCGGGTCGCTTCGGCCACGAGGCGTTCGGACTCGGCTTCGGCGGTGGCGACGAGCTTCTTGGCCTGGGCGTCGGCGGCCGCGACCTTCCGCTCGGCTCCCGTCACCAGCTTCTTCGCCTTGGTCTCGGCGGTCGTGACGAGGTTCTCGGACTGGGCTTTCGCGGTGGCGACCAGCTTTTTCGCCTGGGCGTCGGCGGCTGCGACCTGCTCCTCGGCCGCGCCCTCGGCGGTGCTGACCAGCTTCGCGGCCTTCGCTTCCGCCGTCGTGACCAGCGTTTCGCTGCGTTTCGCGGCTTCGGTGACCGCGTTCGCGGCCTGGGCGTCGGCGGCCGCGAGCTTGCGCTGCCCGCTCGTCACCAGGTCCTCGGCGCGCCGGGTCGCCTCGGTGACCAGCTTCTTCGCCTTGGCGCGGGCCTCCGCTTCCTGCTCGGCCAGCTCGCGCATGGCCGTGGCGCGGCGGATCGTCATCGCGCGGGTGTGATCCTCTTCCTGCTGGGCCCGGCGGTGCGCGGCGGCCTCGTCGAGCTCGCGGCGCCGCTGCTCGGCCGCGCGCAGGAGCTCCTCGTGCTCGGTGCGCCGCCGTTCGGCCTCGGCCTCGGCTTCGGCGACCAGCCGGCGTTCCTTCTCCGTGAGGCGGATGGCCTCCTGCTCGGCTTCGCGCCGGGTGCGGTCGGCCGTTTCCGTTGCCCGCGCGGTGATTTCGGTCGCTTCCTCGCGGGTCAGCTCGATCATCCGGCGCGAGCGCTCCTGCAGCGCGTCCGGCTCGATCGGGGTGCGGCTGATCCGGTCGATCTTCACCCGGAGCTCACGGTTGTCCTCGGCGAGCGCGCCGACGCGGTGCCGCGCGGAGTCGCGTTCCTCGGTGAGTCTGCGCATTTCGGCCTCGGCCCACGCGACGTATTCCGCGACCTGCTTGCGGTGGAAACCGCGCCACGCCAGGTCGAATCCGGGCAACGCGTGCTCCGCGTCCTCGCCACCGCCGGGGGCCATGCCTCACCTCCGAATTGGATGGTTTCTCCTCGGCCGCACGTTTTCCTTGCGGTACCGGGGAATTCCGTGTGCACCCCAGTGTGCCGCAAACCCGCCCCCGCGCGCTGCCCGGGCGGGCGATCATTCGTCGAGCGGTTCCCCGGGACCGGTGGACGTGCTCCGCACACCCGGCAGTTCGGCGAGTTCGGCGGCGAGGTCGTAGAGATCACCGCGGCCGTCGAGGCGCAGCGTCACGACCGCGATCCGTTGCCCTTCCTCGGAAAGCGACTCGTGGTCGACGTCGACCTTGTGCACGCTCCAGCCCCGCCCGGTGCAGACGGCGAGCGCCGCGCGCAGCACGCCGTGGCCGTCGAGGTAGCTCAGCTGCACGATCGGCGGCTGACGGCGGTGGCGCGCGACGAAGCGCTGCAGCGGCGGGAAGCCGCGGGTCACCACGAAGTGCGCGATCGTCGTGCCCACGGCGAGCACCGGCAGCCCGGCGCCGCACGCCGTGCCGACCGCGGCGGTGAGCCAGATCGTCGCCGCCGTCGTCAGGCCGCGGACCGCGTCGCGGCGGACGAAGATCAGGCCGCCGCCGATGAAGCCGATGCCGGACACGATCTGCGCGGCGATCCGCGAGGGGTCGAGCGAGACGTGGTCGCTGTTCAGCAGGTCGGCGAAGCCGTACTTCGACACGAGCATGAACACGGCCGAGCCGACGCCGACCAGGCCGTGCGTCCGCAGCCCGGCGGCCTTCATGCCGGCTTCGCGTTCGAGCCCGATGGCGACGCTCAGCACGAGCGCGAGCAGGACCGGCGGCAGCAGCTGCCACTGCGCCGACGTGGACCACAAGGTGGTCAAGATCACTACCTCCCGGAGTCGTCGGTGTCGGCACGCGGGGAGAACCGCCGGGGCCGTCACCTGGGCATACTGGGCCGGAAGCCCCGATCGTGCCAGGTGAGGTGGGACGCGTGACAGCGAGTCGGCCGGCCCCGGACTTCGTGGGCTACCCGGAGGTGCGGCGCGGCGTGCGGGCGCTGCTGGAGTCCCGCGCCGACGTCCACCGGCGCCCGGTGCCGGCGTGTCCGGAGTGGACCGTCGCCGACCTGCTGGGTCACCTCGCCGGCATCGCGGCGCGCGTGCTCGAGCGCCACGGCGGCACGGTCCCGCCGTCGCCGCCGCCGTCGATCCCGGCGCTGCTCGACCACTGGGACGACGTCGGCGAGGACCTGGACCGGCGCCTCGCGGAGGCGGGCGGGCGCAGCGGCGAGATCATGGTGATGGACGCCTACACCCACGAGCTGGACCTGCGCGCGGCGCTCGGCGTGCCCCCGCCGGTCGAGCACGCGGCCTGGGCGCCGAGCTTCGAGGTGCTGGTCCGCGGCTTTTCGGGCTCGGTGGCGGGGCGCGGGCTGCCGGCCCTGCGGGTGCGCACGACGGGCGGCTCCGAGTGGACGGCGGGGGCGGGCCGCCCCACGGCGACGGTGACGGCTCCGGCGCACGAGCTGTACCGGGCGCTGGCCGGACGGCGGTCGCTGGGGCAGCTGGCGGGGCTGGAGTGGACCGCGGCGCCGGGGCCGTGGCTGCCCGCCTTCAGCTGGGGCCCGTTCAGCCCGCCGCGCGCACCCGGGTTCTGACCTGCCGAAAGGGCCCTTCACTGGCCCGCTCAGCCGCCCGGTGGGGTGGCCGACAGCACCGCCGCCAGAGCCAGGACCACCGAGGCCAGCGCCACCTCCGTCGTCACGGCCAGCCGCAGCCTGCGCAGCTCCGTCGTCAGCACCGCCGTGCCGCCCTCGCCGCCGCCCGCCACGCCCTTGAGCACCGCCCGGCGGGCCACGTTCGCCACGAGGAGCAGCACCGCGAACCCCGCGATCTTGCCCAGCAGCAGGAGCCCGTACGTCGTCGTCCACAGGGCGGACACCGACGGGACGATCCGCAGCGCCAGCACCCCGCCGCTGATCGCGATCAGCGCCACGCAGTTCATCGCGAGCCGCGAGAAGCCGGTCACCACCGGGCCCAGGTCCGGGGTCCGGCGGACCAGGCAGAGCGTCAGCTGCACCAGCCCACCCGCCCACACCGCGATCGCGCCCCAGTGGACGAGGTCGGCGGCCACCGAGAAGTACATCACCCGGTCCGTCACCGGGTGGCCGCTCGCCGAGAAGCTCAGCAGCACCGCGAACCCCGTGATCATCGCGAGGTTCTCCAGCCGGCCGCGGCGGGCCGAAGCCGCCGGGGCCGTCAGCACGCGCGGCAGCACCCAGGCCAGCACCCCGGCCGCGACCAGCCGGACCAGCAGCAGCTTGCCGTAGGACAGCCGGAGCGTGTCGCCCAGCAGGCCGGTGTCCAGGAGCGCGCCGAGGCCGCGGCCGGCCGCGTACGGGCCCTGCAGCAGGAACGTCGCGATCGCCGTGGCCGCCGTCAGCCGGACGCCCGCGCGCAGCAGCCGCCGCGCCCGCGGGTCGGCGCGCCCGGCCGGGTGGCAGGTCAGCAGGAACACCAGGCCGCCGAGCAGGACGACGCCGGCGAAGGACAGCCAGCGGACCACCGTGGAGACGACGTCGACCACCGGGTCCGTGCCCGTCGCCGCGGCGACCGCGCCCGCCGACGTGATCAGCGGGCCGGCCCCGACGACGAAGGCGAACGTGCCGCGCACCGGGTGGGAGTCGGACGAGACGAACGCGTACTCGACGAGGTAGCTGCCGTCGGGCAGGTCCGGCCGCAGCCGGACGGCCACCTCCTCGGCGACGTCGCCGGGCTGGAAGACCGGGCCGGTGTCGACGGCGGTGCCCTGGGTGTCGACGACCTTGAGCGAGCCGGGCTGGATGCCGACGTTCTCCGACAGCGTCACCGACACCTGGGCGGGCGAAGCGGTCAGCCGCGAGCCGTCGCCCGGGGTGGACGAGACGATCTCGACGTGCGCCGACGCCGGGGCGGCGGTGAGCACCAGCCAGCCGGCCAGGAAGGCCAGCAGGGCCAGTGCCCGCCGCGCGGCCCGGCCGCTCACGACGCGGCGAGGGCGGGCTTGGGCAGCCCGCAGACGCAGCCGGTCAGCTCGTGCTCGGCCGCCGACGCGCGCCGGTGCAGCACGACCGCGACGATCATCGGGATGGTGACGATCGTGTTGTAGAACAGGTGCAGCTCGACCCGGGGCACGAGCAGCTGGATGATGCTGGTGGGCACCTTCTGCCCGGCCAGCCGCCAACCGCTCTGCGCCTGGATGAACAGCAGCAGGTGCTCGATGTGGTGCCAGAACTGGATGGCCAGCGCGAGGTTCCACCACTGCCGCGACCGGCCGGCGAAGCCGTGGCGCAGGATCCACAGGAACACCAGCATCACGAGCGCGTAGCCGTAGTGCAGCCACTCGGAGCTGATCAGGGCCGGGAACGGCACCCCGAGCACGCCGCGCGCCTTCGAGGTGGGCCAGCCGAGCGCGTAGATCTGGAACGCCTGCACGATGTGCTCGGCCCAGTGCCCGATCACGATCACCATGAACACCGCGAGCGCGCGGTGGTGCCAGCGGCTGTTGAGCGGGCCGAGGAAGCCGGCCGGTCGGGCGAGTTCGGACGTCGACATGCGGACCCCAGTTCACGAAGACGACGATGTGCGTCGACGATAGCGGTTGCGGACGCAGCTTTCGTTACTCCGGATTGCTGATCCCGCAAGGAAAGTTGCGACGCCCGGCGGATTGCGCGGCGCCGGGCGGCCGGACGGGTCAGCCGACGGTGAGCCCGGTCGGGCGCTCGGGTGCCGGGGGGACGTGGAACAGCCGGGTGAACAGGTCGAGGTGCGCCGGGTCGCCCTCGACGCGGACCTTGCCGCTGGAAAGGGCGTCCTGCGCGGAGAGCTTGCCGTTGAGCAGGTCGAGGATCGCCGCGCCCTGCGGCTCGATCACCAGGTCCGCGGCGGGCAGCGCGCCGCTGGAGGCCTTGAGCGCACCGTCGTCGACCATGGCGTGCACGATCATCTCGCCGCCGAGGTGGTGCAGCTCGTAGTTGACGTGCACGCCCGCCGCGGCTTCCTCCTGAAAGGTCGCGTAGAGCGAGATGATCGCGGTGTCGAGGGTGAAGACCTCGTCCGGCTTCGGGTAGGTCAGCGCGCGGGCGCCCCACAGACCGAGGTCCAGCACGATGTGGTCGAGCTCGCAGCCGTACTCGGTGAGCTCGTAGACGACGCCGGCGTCCAGCTGAGACATGACGCGGCGGCGGATCACGCCGGTCTCCTCGAGCTCGTTGAGACGCGAAGTCAGGATGCTCACCGGGATCCGCGGCAGGGTGCGCTGCAGATCGGTGAACCGCTTCGGGCCGAGCATGAGGTCGCGCACCACCAGGAGCGACCACCGTTCGCCGACGATCTCGAGCGCCCGGGCTAGGCCGCAGAACTGTCCGTAGGTGCGAGCAGAGGTAGGCATACTCGGGTCCTCACTTGTCTCGGGGTGCCAGACCGGGCGCCGGCGGAAGTTCGCGCGGGACCGCGAGCTCCGTTACGGTGCCCCTCGACGCGCCGTGCCGCCACGGGTGTCGCTGTCCACGGTGACGGTTCCCCGTGGTGCGCGGCCAGTGAGCGACGCATCGGTGCCCCATGTGTTTTCCACGTCCAAACATGCGTTTCGCATGACTTGCCCGTGTGCTCGGCACTGGCTGAGTAGACCTCCTGGGGAGCACCATTCTGGTCTCGTCCCGCGAAGCCGGACGAGCGGCAGGAGGGGCCCATGCGCACGACAGCGGTGGACGCGCACGGCGGCGGTGTCACGGAGGTTCCGGTGCCCGCGCGCGCCCCGGCGTTCCGGCGGCACCTGCGGGCGGAGGTCCGGGAGGGCAAGGGCGCGTACCTGTTCTCCGAACAGGGCGTGATCGCGATGCGCGGGCCGAAGATCGAGTCGCTGGCGGCGTTGCTGGACGGGACCCACGACCTCGACCGGCTGCTGCGCGACCGGCCCGGCGGGATGGCGCCGGAGGAGGTCGCCGCGCTGCTGGCCCAGCTCGTCGACGCCGGGCTGGTGACGTTGCGCAGCCCCGGCACCGAAGACCGGCCGGGCGACGAACGCGCGCTGGCCTACTGGGACGCGTGCGGGGTCGACGCGGACGTCGTCGCCGCGCGGCGGGGCACCGTGCGGCTGACCGCGGTCGGGGACACCGCGGACGGCGTCGACACCGGTGCCGTCGAGCGGGCACTGGCCGGCGCCGGGCTCGAGGTGGTTCGCACGGACACCGGCACCGCCGACCTGTCGGTCGTGCTGTGCGCCGACTACCTCGATCCGCGGCTGGCCGGGATCGACGCCGAGCACCGGCGGGCCGGGCGGCCGTGGCTGCTGGCGCGCCCGTCCGGGGCCCAGGTGTGGATCGGCCCGGTGCTGCAGCCCGACGGGGCGTGCTGGCACTGCCTGACCCACCGGCTGTGGGGCCACCGGCACGCCGAGGCGTGCGTGCAGGAGGAGCTGGGCCACGCCGGCCCGGCGCGCCGCCCGATGCCGGCGCTGCCGCCGCTGACCGCGGCCGCGGCGCACCTCGTCGCGCTGGAGGCGGCCAAGTGGGTGGCCGGGTACCGCCACCACGGCCAGCGGTGCGTGTGGACCCTGGACTCACTCGACCTCCAAGGACGGCTGCACGAGCTGCGCCGGCGTCCGCAGTGCCGCTGCTGCGGCGATCCCTGGCAGCTGTCGTGGCGCTCGGTGCGCCCGGTCGAGCTGCGGGCGGCGAAGAAGGCGACCACCGGGGGCGGCGGGCACCGGACGGCGACGCCGGCGCAGATGCTCGAGCGGCACCGGCACCTGGTCAGCCCGGTCACCGGGATCGTCAAGGAGATCCAGCGGGACACGGACGCGCCCGCGTTCGCCAACGCGTACCGCTCGGGGCCGAACATCGCCCGCGGGGTCACCGCGATGGCCGCGTTGCGCGCCGGACTGCGCTGCGAGAACGGCGGCAAGGGGGTCAGCCCGCTCGACGCCGAGGTCGGCGCGCTCTGCGAGGCCGCCGAACGGTTCTCCGGCAACTTCCAGGGCGACGAGCTGCGCATCCGCGGCTCCTACGAAGAACTGGGCGAGGAAGCCGTGCACCCCAACGCGTGCATGCTCTTCGCCGACCGGCAGTACGCCGAGCGCGCGACCTGGAACCCCGAGCACGCGGAGTTCCAGCGGGTCGGCGCGCCGTTCGACCCGACCGCCCGCACCGACTGGACGCCGGTGTGGTCGCTGTCCGGGCGCCGCCGCCTGCTGCCGACGTCCTACCTGTACTACGGGACCCCGCGGGAAAGCGCGGCGCGCGGGGTGCGGGCCGACTCGAACGGCGCCGCGGCGGGCAGCAGCCTGGAGGACGCGATCCTGCAGGGCACGCTGGAGCTCGTCGAACGCGACGCCGTGGCGCTGTGGTGGTACAACCGCACGCCGGTGCCGGGCGTCGACCTCGCGTCCTTCGGCGACCCGTGGCTGGACGAGATGATCGCCGGTTACGCGGGGATCGGCCGCGAGATGTGGGTCCTCGACGTCACGTCCGACCTCGGGATCCCGGTGACCGTCGCGCTTTCCCGGCGGATCGGCGGCGCGCACGAGGACATCGTGCTGGGCTTCGGCGCCCACCTCGACCCGCGGATCGCGGTGCGCCGCGCGGTGACCGAGCTCAACCAGATGCTGCCCGTCGTGCAGTCCGCGGGCCACGAAATCGACGACCCGGACGCGCGGCGCTGGCTCGCCTACGCCACCGTCGCGAACCAGCCGTACCTGCGGCCCGTGGCGGGCGAGCGGATGCGGACGGCCGCGGACTTCCCGTTCGTCAACCGGGCCGACGTCCGCGACGACGTCGAGGCGCTGGGCCGGGTGTTCGACCGTGCCGGCCTGGAGCTGCTGGTGCTCGACCAGACGCGCCCGGACGTCGGGATCCCGGTGGTCAAGGTCCTCGCGCCGGGGATCCGCCCGTTCTGGGCCCGGTTCGCGCCGGGCCGGCTCTTCGACGTCCCGGTCCGGCTGGGCCGGCTCGACGCGCCGACCCCGTACGAGCGGCTCAACCCGTTCCCGATGTTCCTTTGAGAGCCTTCGCGGGCGCTCAGTGTTCGCCTCGCGCATGAGGAGTTGGCCGTGCCTGCATACCCCCCGGACGGGATCCCGGAGACCGTCCGGCTCTGGTCCCTCACCGAAGACACCTTGCTGGAGGCGGGGGACGACGACACGCTCGTCGCGATCACCTGGTGGGGCGAGTACGAACTGGTCGGGGTCCCCCGCCCGGTTCGCGAGTCGCTGGGCCGGATGGCGCTCGGCCCGGTCTCGATGGGCAACCTCGCGACGTCGGCGGGTGTCGCCGCCGAGGGCGGGGCGGTGACGCTGCGCAAGGTCCTCGCCCAGCTGTCCGGCTCGGTCGTGCACTCCCTGGCGCTCAACGACGGCCGCGGCCCCCTGCTCTCGGCCATCCCGGTGACCCAGGCCCCGGTCTTCCCGGCCGATCCGGTGCCCGCCGGGCGGCTGATCAAGCTGTCGCGGTACTCGGCGCTGCGCCCGGAAAGCGGTGGGCTGCTGCTGGAGTCGCCCCGCGCCCGGTACCGCGTCGCGCTGCTGCGGCCGCCGGCCGTGACCGTGGCGTCGTCGCTGGCCGGGCCGGTCACCGTCGCGCAGGTCGCCGAGAACTCGGGGCTGGCCGAGCCGGTCGTGGCCGACGTCGTCGCGTTCCTGGTGGCCGCGGGCGTCGTGCTGCTGGCCGACGACTGGGCCGAGTTCGCCGAGGACACCGACACGGACCTGGCCGTCTGGTCGCCCGACGACCTGATGTTCCACGCCCGCAGCCGGACGTGGCTGAAGGGCGCGCCGCCGGACCCGGAGGCGCACCGGGCGGGCGCCGAGCCGCCGGTGGTCAAGCAGATCACCGCCGGCCCGACCTTCCCGTTGCACCGGCCCGACCCCGAGGTGCTCAAGGCGACCGATCCGACGCTGGCCACGCTGCTCGAACACGACCACTCGTGCCCCGAGGTCACCGAACGCGCGTTGTCCGCCGAGCAGGTCGGGGAGTTCCTCTTCCGCGCCGCGCGGGTGCGGTCCATCGGGCCGGCGTACCTGCCCGGCGGGCCCGGCCACGAGGCGTCCCAGCGGCCGTACTTCAGCGTCGCGTGCCTGTACGAGCTCGAGATCTACGTCGGGATCAACCGCTGCGGCGACCTCGCGCGGGGGATCTACCACTACGACCCGCTGTGGCACACGCTCACGCTGATCAACGACGACCTCGGCGTCCTCGACGGCATGCTCGACCTGGCGATGGTCGGGGCCGGCAGCCACCGCCGGCCGTCGGTGCTGCTGACGATGACCGCGCGGATGTCGCGGATCGCGTGGGTGCTCGGCAGCGCCGCGTACGCGACGACGCTGGTGCACGTCGGCGCCCTGCAGCAGGTGCTCTACCTCGCGGCGAAGGCGATGGGACTCGCCGCGCACGCCGTGCCGGTCGACGCGGGCGACCGGGTGGACCGCTCGCTGAAGCTGGAGTGGCCGGCGGAGGTCAGCGTCGGCGAGTGCGTGCTCGACTTCCCCGGCCGGCCGTGACCGGCTGACCGGATGACGCGGCTACCGGAAACCATTCGCCCTGTTACCTTTGACGCACTGGGGTGCAGGGTGAGGTGGGAGGCGCCGTGGCATATCCGGTACGGATCCGCGGAAGATTCCGGGTACGGGTCGCGCCGGCGGGTGAGGCCGGGCAGCCGGACTTCCGCGCGCTCGTCGCGGCCGGCCCGGTGGCGGCCGCCGCCGCGGTCGCGCTCATGGCTTCCTTTCCCGTGCTGGCCGAACGGCAGTCCTGGGTCTCGTGGCTGCTCGCGCTGGCCTGTGCCGGGGCGCTGGCGGGGGTGCACCTGACCGCGTTCGCGCACGGCCGCGTCCGCCGTCCCGGCCTGGTCCTGGGCGTGCAGGCGCTGCTGGGGTACGTGCCGATGTTGCAGCTGGGCGCCTTGTGGAGCACCGCGAGCGGGTTCCTCGCCGGGGGTTTGCTGCTGGCGCTCCGGCCGGCCAGGGCGCTGCCCGCGGCCGGTCTCGTGTGCGTCGCGGCGGGGCTCGTCACCGCACGGGGGACCGCTTCGGCGGACGCCGGGTTCGCGGCCGTGGTCTCAGCCGGGGTCGCGGCGCTGGTGCTGTTCGGGGCGGGCGCGGCGGTGCGGCTGGTCGCCGAGCGCGAGGAGGAGCGGCGCGAGCTGAAGCGGAGCGCGATCGCCGAGGAACGCAAGCGGTTCTCCCGCGACGTCCACGACCTGCTCGGTCTCAGCCTGTCGGCGATCACCCTCAAGGGTGAACTCGTCGACCGGTTGGTGATCGGCCAGCCGGGGCGCGCCAAGGAGGAGCTGGCCGAGCTGCTGACGATGTCGCGGCGCGCGCTGGCCGACGTCCGCACGGTCGCGGCGGGCTACCGCGAGTTGTCGCTGGACGACGAGTGCCGGGCCGCGGCGGCGGTGCTGAGCGCGGCCGGGACCCGGGTGACGGTGGCCCGGTCCGGCACCGGGGACCTGCCACCGGAGGTGGCGACCGCGCTGGCGGCGGTGCTGCGCGAAGGGGTGACGAACGTGGTGCGGCACAGCACCGCGAGCTGGTGCGCGTTCTCGGTGAGCAAGGAGGACGGGACGGCCTGGCTGGAGATCGTCAACGACGGCGCGGGCGGCGCGGGTGGCGGCGGCGCGGAGTCCGGTTCGGGGCTGCGGAACCTCGTCGATCGCGTCGAATCCCTGGGCGGGACGCTGGCGACGGAGGTGGGCGCGGGCGGGACGCACCGGCTGCTCGCGGCCGTGCCCGTGGGGTGTGGCGGCGTGCAGGGGCGGCGGACCCGGGACGAGCTGACGGCGTAAGCGCTTTCCGGCGGGCCGGGGCGCGGGATTTTCTTGGCGGGACGGGCGAATCGTGGCTTCCCACGTACCTGAATGGACGGCTCGCGTGCCTGGATGGACGACTCGCGTGCTGGAGGGTTGGACCAGGGTTCACCCGCGTGGGGTTACAGCCATTCCGCTTCCGTGGCGATGCGGATCGCGTGGACCCGGTTGCGGGCGTTGAGCTTCGTGACCACCGCGGCCAGGTAGTTGCGGACCGTGCCGGCCGACAGGAACAGCTCCGCCGCGATGTCGGCGACGTTGCGCCCGCGCGCGGCCAGGGACAGGATCTCGATCTCGCGCGGGGTGAGCGGGCAGTCGTCGGTCTCCCAGGCGGCCAGCGCCAGCTCGCTGTCGATGACGCGGCGGCCGATCGCGACCGAGCGGACCGCGTTCGCCAGCTTGTCCGACGGCGAGTCCTTGAGCAGGAAGCCGTTCACCTTCGCGTCCAGCGCACGGCGGACCGTGCCCGGCCGGCCGAGGCTGGTCAGGATCAGCGTGTGGACGTCGGGGAGGCTCTCGTGGATCTCCACCGCGGCCGACAGCCCGTCCTTGCCCGGCAGGTCGATGTCGATGACCGCCACGTCGGGCTGGGCCGCCTTGGCTGCGGGCAGGATCTGGTCGCCGGTGGAGACCTCGGCGACCACCTCGATGTCGGACTCCAGGTTCAGCAGGGCGACCAGGGCGCCGCGGACCATGTGCATGTCCTCGGCCAGCAACACCTTGATCACGACGGTACCTCGCACCCCAGTCCGTTGACTCCGAACCGTAATTGTACGCCATTGCCACGCCCCGACGGTGTTTCGAAGAAGCGCACCCGGGAATGGCCGGGAATTCACCGGTGGGGCACGGCGCGTTCCGCCGCCTTCCCGCTGGGCCGAATGGCTGCGGGGAACCCGGAGCGGGTGAGCCCGCCGTCCGCCGATTAACGGACGGCGGATTCGGTGCCGTCGAATTGCACGCTCTCAGACCGCCATCGGGCGGGCCACCGCCGTGCGGCGCAGGTCCGGCAGCGCGAGCAGGACCGGCGGGTCGAAGCCGTGCCGCGGCCGCAGCCGGACGTCGGCCAGGCTCGCCGTGACGCCCCGGTGCACGGTCACCGGGCCGGCGAGCCCGGTGTAGGGCCGGAGGGTGTGGTTGTCGACCTCGCCGCAGCCGTAAGCGTGGGTGAGGACGTACCACGAACCGAGCGGAACGTCTGCCAGTGCATACGGTCCCGGGCCGGGCAGGATGGCGTACCGGGCCGGCGCGCCTTCGGCGATCCGGGCGGCGAACAGCCCGACGAACACCGGCCCGACCTCGGCCGACGTCCCGGCGCGCAGCTGGCCGCGCACAGTCGTCCCCGAGCCCGTCTGGGTCTGCCGGTCGGCGACCCGCGGCGCCATGCCGCGCAGCTGGCGGTAGCCCGACGGCGAAACGCCGACGCTGCCGCTGAAGCGGGCGCTGAACGTGCCGACGCTGTTGTAGCCGACCTGGTGGCTGATGTCGGCCACCGAGATGACCGTGGTCGCGAGCAGGCGCTTGGCCTCCGCGAGCCGAAGGGCCGACAGGAACCGGCCCGGCGAGAGCCCGGTGACCCGCAGGAACACCCGGGTGAAGTGGAATTTGCTGAACATGGCCGCGCGGGCGAGGTCGTCGATCGTGAGCCGCTCACCCAGGTTGTCTCGCATGGTCACGATGGCTCGTGCCACGGCTTGCCGGACGATCTCATCCATGGTGGCCGTCCCTCCCGGTCGACAATGCGCACCCGGACCTTCCCGGTGAAGGTTCTTCGGTGCGGGGGATCCGATTCAGACCAAAACTGTAGGTCGGCGGGCGTCTACTTCTTAAGTGCTCTGTGCACCGGTCCGGATGGATTTCGCGTGTCCCGGACATGCGTTTTGCACATCCGGTGTGAGCGGGCCCCGGACCGGGAACTCTCACCATGAACGCATGTGCGTTTCGCATACCCGTGGTAGCGGCGGGGAGGCGAGCGACCGCGCACCGTGACGAAAAAGCGGTGGATCGAGGGGGTTCGAGGGGGTTGCTAGCCCGTTCGGAGTCTTCACCGAAACCGCACGGACCATGTGTAAGGCACAGCACGGCGATGATGCGGGCACTGGTTGATGCTGCGTCCATTGGCGACGATTTATGGCACGTGAAGCATTCATCTTCGCCACTGGGAGCAGAACATGTCCGCACAGGTTTCCGCCGACGTCCGCGCGCTTTTCACCGATCTGGGTATCGAGTTCGAAAAGGCAGGAACGGACCTCGTGATCGACCGTTTCGAACACTGGAGCATCGAGGCAGGCGCCGGCACGGCGCAGGGGCGCGGTACCTGCTTCTGCCAGGTCGACCTCCTCGAAGCGGCCTGATGCGCGTTTGCGCAGTTCTCGACGCCGCGAGCCGGTCACCGCGGGCGCCCAGCGCGCCCGCGGGGGGCCGGCTCGGCGCACGTCGCGCGCCGGGAAGTCCACAAGCGACCTGGCCGGAAAATTTCCGACACGGGTGACGAGAACTCCGGTGCGTCCGTGACGGCTGGTAGCCGCCCGGGCGCGAGTAGGTATTTTTGACCTGGTCCTAACCCGTGCATGTGCATTTAGCGGCATCGCCGCAAAAGTGGTGCCCGAATGGTGCAACCGATTCGTCAAGCAGAATGTTTAACTGAGCTTCTGGGGAATCGTGAGTGCGGAGGCACCCGTGATCAGAGTGCTGGTGGCCGAGGACATGCACATCGTGCGGGGAGCGCTGGTGGCGCTGCTGCGCCTGGAACCCGACATCGACGTGGTCGCCGAGGTGGCCTCCGGGCTCGAGATCCTGCCCGTCGCGCGCGCCAAGCAGGCCCAGGTCGCCATCATCGACATCGACCTGCCCGGCAAGGACGGCCTCACCGCGGCCGGTGAGCTGCACGAACACCTGCCGGACTGCCGGACCCTGATCCTCACCAGCCTGGGCCGCCCCGGCACGCTCAGGCGGGCGCTGGACGCCAAGGTGGGCGGGTTCCTGCTCAAGGACGCGCCCCCGGCCAAGCTCGCGAACGCGGTGCGCGGCGTGCTCGCCGGCCGTCGCATGGTCGACGGCGACCTGGCGCTGGCCGCCTGGGACACGGTGGACTGCCCGCTGACGGCCCGCGAGCTGGACGTGCTGCGGATGACCGCGCAGGGCTACGGAACCGTGGAGGTCGCTGCCCGGCTGTACCTTTCCGCCGGGACAGTACGGAACTATCTCACGACGGTGGTCGCGAAGCTCAACGCGCGCAACAGGGTCGACGCCATCCGCATCGCCGAGGAGTCCGGCTGGCTGTGAGGCGTCAATGGTCCGGACCAAAGAGGTCCGGACCATTGACGTGTTGGCGAGTCCGACGAGTCCGGACCACCGGTGTTGCCGCGACCCGGGATCACCGAGGCCGTCGGCGAGTCCGGACCACCGATGCCGCTGCCGAGTCCGGCGGAAGTCAGCTGATCCGGCCCACCGATGCCGCCGTCAGGCGGGGACGACCGCCCGCAGCCGGAACCGGCCGTCCGGCTCCACACCCGCCGTCAGCTCGCCGCCGAGATCGGCGACCCGGTGCGACAGGTTGCCGATCCCGCTGCCGGGCGAGGTGTCGCGGGGCGCGGGCACGACCGGTGCCGGCTCCTCGTCCGGCTGCCCGGTGGACGCCGGCCGGTGGCCGTTGCGCTCGACGCCGTCGTTCACGATGTCGAGGCTGATCCCGCCCTCGGTGCGGCGCATCGCGATCTCGCAGCTCTCCACCTTGCTGTGCCGCAGCACGTTCGTCACGCCTTCGCGCAGCACCACGGCCAGCACCGTGCGGACCGGCGTGGGCAGCTCGTCGCCGAGCATCTCCATGCGCACCCGGACGTCGGCGGCCGCCAGCACCGACTTCGCGGTGCGCGACTCGCTGTCGAGGGACAGCTCGCGGTAGCCGCTCGCCACCGACCGGACGTCGGACAGGGCCTGCCGGGTCAGGCCGAGGACCTCGGTCAGCTCCTCGGCGGCGCGGTCGCGATCCAGCGGCAGCACCCGCGCCGTCAGCTCGCTCTTCAGCGCGATCGCGGACAGGCTCATGCCGAGCAGGTCGTGCAGGTCGCGGGCGAACCGCAGCCGCTCCTCGGCCAGGGCCATCTCGGCCAGCCGCCGCCGGGTGCTGGCGAGCTCGGTGACCAGCCGGACCAGCCACAGGAGCCCGAACACGGCCAGGCTCGTCATCACCGTCGCGGCGGTGTAGAAGATCGTGGACGTGATGTTCGCGCCCGAGATCCGCTGGATCTCCGCGTAGGCGGCGATGTTGACGGCGAAGAACACCCAGCCCGCGACCGGCGGCAGCACCAGCAGCGCGCTGCCGATCAGCAGCCCGGGCACGCTGACCCAGTGGGGGCCGAGCGGCAGCAGCGGGAGGTAGATCAGGCAGGCCTGGACCAGGAGCATCCCGTAGCTCTGCGCGGACCGCAGCTGGGTCGAGGGCCGGTTGAAGTACGAGAACTGCAGGGCCAGCAACGCCACGATCGAGCCGACGACCAGCGCGATCTCCCACGGCCGCGAGGTCAGCTGGAGCAGGTGCGCCGTCGCGCCGATGCCCATCAGCACCATGATCACCGGCAGCAGGGTGCGGATCTGCTTCGACGCGCTCTCCGACCGCTCCCCGGTGTCCTGCTCGGCGGGGCCGCCCGCCCCGCCCAGGATCGGGAGCTCGACGCGCAGCCGGAAGCGGCCGTCCGCGCCGGTCCTCGCGGTCGCCGTGCCGCCGAGCGCGGCGACCTCGTCGGGCAGGACCGTCAGCGTGCTGCCGGGGCCGAGCGCCGGGTCGTCCGCGGCCACGCCGTCGTTGACGATCTCGAGGGTGACCTTGCCGTCCTGGTGCCGGACGTCGATCTCGCAGTGTTCGACGTCGCTGTAGCGCAGGACGTTCGTGACACCTTCGCGCAGCACCTTGGCCAGCAGCGTGCGGACCTGGACCGGCAGGTCGCCCTGGTCGAGGTGGATCCGGACGGCGATTTCGGACGCCGACAGCAACGATTCGGCCGTCCGGGACTCCTTTTCCAGCGAGAGTTCGCGGTAGCCGTGGGAAACCGCGCGGACGTCGGACAGGGTGCGCTGGGCGGTGGCGGTGATCTCGCCGAGCTCGGCCTTGGCGCGGTCGGCGGACTTGCGCATCAGGCGGGACACGAGCTCGCCCTTGAGCGCGATCGCGGACAGGCTCAGCCCGAGCAGGTCGTGCAGGTCGCGGGCGAAGGCCAGCCGCTGCTCGGCGACCGCGCGCTGGGCCAGCTCGGTGCGCGCGTCGTGGAGCTCGTGGACCATCCGCGCGAGCCGGGACAGCAGGTAGAAGACCAGGATGTAGAAGAGCGTGCCGAACGAGTTGTAGACGGTCGTCGTCGGCACGACGCCGAACACCTGGTAGATCCCCACGGTGCTGAGCACGACCGCGGCCACCGCCGCCCAGCCGTAGCGCGGGGGCAGGACCAGGAGCGCCGCGCTGCCGACGTAGACGAGCATGGTGGCCCACAGCAGGCCGAAGGTCAGCAGCGGCACGTAGGCGAGCACGACCATGACCACGAGCAGCACCCGGCTGGTCGTGGAGTCGAGCCGGGCCGACGGGCGGCTGAACCACAGCAGCTGGATCGCCAGCAGCGCGGCGGCGGCCACGACGGCGTACCCGGCGTGCAGGGCGTCGACCGACGCTGTCAGCGGGCTGACGACGCCGATCACGGCGAACCCGGTGATGACGACGATGATGATGGCCGCGGACAGGTACGTGGCCAGCCGCGGGCGCCGGTCCGCCGCGGTGGTGCCGCGCGGCTCGGCGGTGGCGGACAGCTCCGCTGCCGGTTCGAGCGCGGCGACCGGCGACATCTGTGGAACCCCCGGGGTCTCGGCGGTGGCCGGACGCCCCAGGTGGCCCGGCCAGGGCGCGGTGTACGTGCTGTCTCCCGATCGTAACCCAAGCGAGGGCCGTTTCTCCGCGCCGAAAAGACGCGGCGCCGGTGCGCGGCGGGCTCGGGACGACGGCACGGGACGACGGGGGTGCGCCGGGTTCAGCGGCGGCCGGTGGCGGGCCGGAGGCGGTCCGGAACCCCGAGCAGGCCCAGGAAGTCCAGGCGGGACACGGCGACCGACCCGGTGTGCAGCACCGAACCGCGCTCCTGCCCGAAGAAGCTGAGCCCGGCTTCGTCGTCGTCCCAGAACACGCCGCCCGCCGCCTCGGAAACGCGCCGGGACGCCGGGAAATCGGTGGTGAAGGCGCCGGTCGCCGAGTACGTGGGCAGGTCGCGCCCGAAGTGCCGGAGGTACTGCTCGAGCTTGGCGTAGGGCGCGCGGGAGACCAGCACCAGCCGCAGGCCCGGGTCGTGCAGCGCGGCGGCGATGTCGGCCGCCGGCGCGACGTCGAAGGGTCCGCTGTGGTCGGGCATCGTGTGGTGCACGGCGAGGCGCGGGCGGCCGTCGAAGAGGTCGGCCAGCGAAATCGGCCCCTGCGGGCCCTCGAACAGGTACGTCGCCGCGGCGACGGCCCGGGGCCGCTCCAGCTCCGGCACGGTCAGCTTCGTCATGGCTAGCCCTCCCTGGGTGTGGTCCCATTCGGAGTGTGGCGCGCGTGCCCGGGCGGGCCCCAGCGTTCGGCCCGGGAACCGCAAGCTGGGAGACGCGCGGGCCGGGGGCTCTGCCACCCAGAACCCCCGAAGACCTCGCCGTGACCTCGGCGTGCCGGTCGGGAGCCCGGACCCTAGGCTCTGCGGTCATGGCACGCTATTTCGACCTGCACCCGGAGAATCCGCAGCGCCGGTCGCTGGGCCAGATCGTCGAGATCCTCCGCGGCGACGGGTTGATCGCCTACCCGACCGACTCGTGCTTCGCGCTCGGGTGCCGGCCGGGCAACCGCGACGGGCTCGACCGGATCCGCACCATCCGCAAGCTCGACCACCGGCACCACTTCACGCTCGTGTGCCAGGACTTCGCCCAGCTGGGTCAGTTCGTCCACGTCGACAACGCGGTGTTCCGCGCGATCAAGGCGTCGACCCCGGGCAGCTACACGTTCATCCTGCCCGCCACCAAGGAGGTGCCGCGGCGGCTGATGCACGAAAAGAAGAAGACGGTCGGCGTGCGCATCCCCGACCACCGCGTCACCCAGGCGCTGCTCGCCGAGCTCGGCGAACCGCTGCTGTCCAGCACGCTGCTGCTGCCCGGCGAGGGCGAGCCGATGACGCAGGGCTGGGAGATCAAGGAAGAGCTGGACCACCAGCTCGACGCGGTGCTGGACTCCGGTGACTGCGGCGTCGAGCCGACGACCGTCGTCGACTTCTCTTCCGGGGAGCCGGAGATCCTGCGCGTGGGTGCCGGAGATCCCACCCCGTTCGAGTGAGGTCGCTCAGTTCTCCAGCAGCTCCAGCCATTCGGCGGTGTGCTCGCCGCTGAACGTCAGGGCGAGGTCCTCGGCGTTGCGGCGGCCGGTCACCAGGAGGCAGAAGTCCTCGGCGGACCCGGCGACGCGGTCGGTCGCCTCCTCGGGCCCGAAGTCCCACCGCGCCCCCGACGGCGCGAGCAGCTCGAACCGGAACGGCCCGGGCGGCGTCCGCTGGTGGCGGCGGTAGGCGCGGTCCCGGGTCCGCACGCCGTAGTAGGCGACGTGGCCGATCTCGTCGTCGCGGCGCGGGCGGACGCCGAGCGCGTCGGCGATGTCCTGGCCGCGGGCGAACAGCTCGGTCAGCGCGGCCGCGGCGAGCACCGACGGGCGCAGCGGGCCGTCGCTCCACGGCAGCTCCGGCTTCGCGGGGGCCGACGCGAGCAGGGCGTTCGCCTTGCGCTGCTCGATCAGCCACGTCACGATCGCCTCGTCGAGCGACGCGTAGGAGATCTGCGGGGTGACGCCGAAGGCGCCCGGGTTCTCGGCGCTGAGCCGGACCAGCCGCGCGGTCGACGTCAGCCGGGCGAAGTACCCGGTGAGGTCGGGGCCGGGGCCGTACCCGTGGCGTTCGGCCAGCTCGGCCAGCGCCTCGGTTTCGGTCTGCAGGTCCGTGAACACGTCGGCCATCGGTGCCACCCTCCAGGGTCCGGGTAACCGGTACTCCAGGCTGGCAGGCGGCCCGGCGGCGGCTCCACTCCGCGCTTGCGACGTGCCGCCGCGGCGGCACGTCGCGGTCGGCTATGTTCATGCCTCGGACGAGGCGAGGGCGGCCGAAGGGAGCCAGGACGTGAAGTACCTGCTGGCGATGTACCTCAACCCCGACGTGATGGCGAACCTGTCCCAGCAGGACATGGACGCCATCATGAGCGGGCACCAGGACTTCATCCGCACGATCCGGGAGTCCGGCGAGATGATCGGCACGCAGGCGCTCGCGCCGGTCGCCGACAGCACCGTGGTGCGGGTGCGCGGGGGCCTGCCGGCCGTCACGGACGGCCCGTTCCTGGAGACGAAGGAGTTCCTGGCCGGGTACTACCTCGTCGAGTGCGCGAGCAAGGAGCGCGCCGTCGAGCTCGCGGCGATGATCCCGGACGCCGCGTTCGACGGCATGGGCGTCGAGGTGCGCGAGATCGTCTTCTTCGCCGACGCCGAAACCGAAATCCCCGGTTCGTGAGGTGACCGCGCCCGCGTCGGTCGCCGAGGTCCTGCGCCCGCTGGTGCCGCAGGTCCTGGGCGTGCTGGTGCGCCGGTACGGCCAGTTCGACGCCTGCGAGGACGCCGTCCAGGAGGCCCTCCTGGCGGCCAGCGAGCAGTGGCCGGTCGAAGGCGTCCCGGACAGCCCGCGCAGCTGGCTGGTCACGGTCGCGACCCGGCGGCTCACCGACCACTGGCGCAGCGAGAGCGCGCGGCGGCGGCGGGAAGAGTCGGTCGCCGTCCGGGAGCCGGTGAGCTCGGCGGTCGTCCCCGGTCCCGGCGAAGAGCGGCCCGCGGGCACCGACGACACGCTGAAGCTGCTGTTCCTGTGCTGTCACCCCGCCGTGTCGCCGCCTTCGCAGGTCGCGCTGACGCTGCGCGCGGTCGGCGGCCTGACCACGGCGCAGATCGCGAGCGCGTTCCTGGTGCCGGAGGCGACGATGACCCGGCGCATCACCCGCGCCAAGGAGAGCATCGCCGCCGCGGGGTCGACGTTCAGCGAGCCTTCGCCGGACGACTTCGGCGACCGGCTGCGCGTCGTCCTGCAGGTGCTGTACCTGATCTTCAACGAGGGCTACACGGCGACGTCGGGGGAGAACCTCGTGCGCGCCGAGCTGGCCACCGAGGCCATCCGGCTGACCCGCGCGGTGCACGCGCTGACACCGGGCGAGGGCGAGGTCGCGGGCCTGCTCGCGCTGATGCTGCTGACCGACGCGCGGCGGGAGGCGCGCACCGGCCCGAACGGCGAGCTGGTCCCGCTGCCGGACCAGGACCGCGGCCGCTGGGACGCGGCGGCGATCGCCGAGGGCACCGGGCTCGTCCGGGCGGTGCTGGGGCGCGGCCCGATCGGCCCCTACCAGGTCCAGGCCGCGATCGCGGCGTTGCACGACGAAGCGCCCGGCACCGCCGAGACCGACTGGCCCCAGATCGTCGAGCTCTACCGCGTGCTGGCCGAGCTCATGCCGGGTCCGGTGGTGACGATGAACCTCGCCGTCGCCGTCGCCCAGGTGGCGGGTCCCGCCGCCGGCCTGGGCGTACTGGACGGGATCGACGGCAAGCTCGACGTCGGCCGCCGGGTCGACGCCGTCCGGGCCCACCTGCTCGAAGACGCCGGCCGGCCCGAAGACGCGCGCGAGCACTACCTGCGGGCCGCCGAACGGGCCGCGAGCGAACCGGAACGCCGGTACCTGGCGGCGCGGGCGGCCCGGATCGGCCGGACCGGGCCGTGACCGGACCGGCCGGGGGAGACCCGGCCGGCCCGGACCGGGCTCAGCGGACGACGATGCCGGTGGCCGGCTCCGGCGCCGCCGGCACGTGGAACAGGTTCGCGAACAGCTCCAGGTCCGCGACGTCGCCCTCGATGCCGATCTTGCCGGCCCGGATCGCCGCCGTCGCGGTGAGCTGGCCGCTCATCAGGTCCAGCAACGCGGCGCCGTGCACCGCCTTGATCACCAGCTCGGCCCCGGGGAAGCGGCCCTCGCCGACCTTGACCGCGCCGTCCTCGACGAGGGCGTGCACGACCATGCGGTCGTCGTAGCGGATCTCGAAGGTGATCTGCACGCCTTCGGCGCACTCCGCGCGGAAGGTCGTGTAGAGCGACAGGATCGCCGCGTCGAGGGTGAACACGTCGTCGGCGCCCGGGCTGTGCAGCGAGCGCGCACCCCAGAGGCCGAGGTCGAGCAGGATGTGGTCGAGTTCGCTGCCGTACTGGGTCAGCTCGTAGACCAGGCCCGCGTCGAGCTCGGCGCGGACGCGGCGGCGGATCACGCCGGTGGCCTCCAGCTCGTTGAGCCGGGCGGACAGGATGGACGGCGGGATCTTCGGCAGGCCCGCTTGCAGCTCGTCGTAGCGCTTCGCGCCGAGCACCAGGTCGCGGATGATCAGCAGCGACCAGCGTTCGCCGATGATCTCGAGCGCGCGGGCGACGCCGCAGAACTGGCCGTAAGCACGGGTGTGCGGAGTGGGCATCGAACTTTCCTCACTTCTTCTCGGGCGGTGTAACGGTTTCGGCGGATGCCGGGGAAGCGGAGGCGGCTCAGCGGTGGTCGCCCTCGGAAATCAGGTCTCGGTGCAGCAGCTGGAGGTCGTCGCACGGCTCGACGCCCAGTTCCCCGGCCAGCCGGGACCGGAGCGTGCGGTAGACGGCCATCGCGTCGGACCGCCGGCCGCTCCGGCCGAGCGCGCGCATCAGCTGTCCGTGCAGTGCTTCGTCGAGCGGACTGCCGGTGGCCAGCGAACGCAGCTCGCCGATGAGCTCGCGGTGCCTGCCGCTGACGATCTCCGCTTCGATGCGCAGGTGCAGGACGCTGCGCCGCTGTTCGAGCAGCTCGGTCCGGTAGGCGGACAACACCGGTCCACAGAGGACGTTCGCGAACGGTGCCCCGGACCAGACGTCGAGCGCGGCGCGGTAGGCGTCGGCGGCCGCGGCGTGGTCGCCGGCGTCCTGGTGCTCGTGCCCGGTCTGCTGCAGCCGGGTGAACCGGTGGATGTCCACTTGGGACGGATTGATGTGGAAGGTGTAGCCGGACTGCTTGGTGGCGAGCATCGCCTCGCCGTCGGCCGCCAGCCGGTTCTGGTCGATGCAGCGGCGGAGGTGGTAGACGTAGGTGTGCAGCGTGGTCCGGACCGTCCGCGGCGGGTTGTCCGACCACAGCTCCCGGATGAGGGTGTCGATGTGTACCATCTTTCCCGGGCGCATCACGAGCACGGCGAGCAGCGACAGCACCTTCGGCGTACTGGGTGCGTAGTCGACGCCGTCACGCAGCACTTCCAGCGGTCCCAGTACGGTGAAGTGAACACCGCCGCGATCCGGCTCGTCGGTTCGCCGCTGTTCGGGGTACATGGCAGGCCTCCAGCATCATCAATGCGTCCTCGCGCTCCCCAGTCCGTACCGCGCGGGTCGGTGGACGGCCGAATTCCGGGCTTCTATCCGAATGTGACCATCTATCCGAATGTGACAGAGCGTCGATCCGGCGACCAGTGAGTCACCCACCAGAATCAACGTGCGTTTGCCCCGTGGCCCCGTGCGTTCCGCAGGTCCGCCCCGTGCGTTCCGCACGGTCCGCCATCCGGCCCAACCTGGGCCTCCGTGTCCGGCGGCGTCGCTGGAACGGACCAGGCGTGGGCGCGGCGGGGCCGCCGGCGATCACCTGGGCCGGTGGAACGCACGCCGTCGCCGTGCGTTCCACACGGGACGTCCGGTGTGGAACGCCCACGCCCGCGCCCTGCTCACTCGACCGGGTGCGTTTTGCCTGGTGGGCCTCCATCGCTCGTCGATCGATCTGCGAGACGCGGCGTCTTCCCTGACACCAGGAGAACTGCCATCAGGGGAATTCGAGGTTGGACGGATGATGTTGCGGTCTATTGCGGCTGTCGGACACGACAGCGAGTTCGACGATCCGCCCCGGGTGCCGGCCCTCGAGCGGGTGGAGAAGTCGGTCCGGCCCGCCGTGCTGCAGGCCATCTCGTCGATCCAGGAGCGGTACTTCGAGCCGCTCACGCTCGCGGAGCTGGCGTCCGAGGTCTTCGTCAGCCGGTTCCACTTCTCGCGGATGTTCGCCGACGCGACCGGGGTGACCCCCGGCCGGTTCCTCACCGCCGTGCGCCTGTTCGAGGCCAAGCGGCTGCTGCTGACGACGTCGCTGAACGTCTCCGACATCGTGTGCAGCGTCGGCTACAGCAGCGTCGGCACGTTCACCAGCCGGTTCTCGCGGGCGGTCGGGATGACGCCGACCCAGTACCGCGAGCCGCAGGTCGCCGAGCTGCTCGTGGCGATTTCACCGACGTTCCAACGGCTTCCGCCGCTGCGCACCCTGCGGGCGGCCGGGCGCAGCTGCGCCTCGCTGCAGACCGGCACCGGCGTGCTGTCGATGCGGCTGGACATGCCGCGCGGCTCGGCGCCCGCCGACACCCTCGTCGGGCTGTTCGCCGACCCGGTGCCGCAGTGCGGGCCGGTCGCCTTCGGCGGCATGGCCAACATGAGCTCGGGCGAGCTGACCATCCACGGCGTGCCGGCCGGGCGGTGGACCGCGATCGCGGTCGCGCAGCACCAGCCGGGCGTCGGCGGGCCGCGGTTCTCCATCGGCTACTCGGGCGTGACCGTGGCGCCCTACGGCCAGTCCACCGCCCGGGTGGGCCTGCGCGCGCCGGCCGCGACCGACGCGCCGATCGCGATCACCCTGGCGTCGAAGCAGTCGCCGTTCACCCAGCGGATGCTCGCCGCCCAGCGCCCGCACCTGCGCGCCGTCGCCTGATCCCGCCGACGAACAAAGGAAACACACGACGATGTCCACCGTAATCGGAGTGCTCCGCAAGCGGTTCCTCGCTCCTTCGCTCGCCTCGGTCGGGTTCGCCGAACGCGGCTTCCCGGTCACCCACACCGAAGCGACGGCCCGGCTGGAGGCGGTGCCGCAGGCGGTCGTGTGCGGGTTCGAATGGGCCATCGAAGGCGCCTCGCTGTGGGAGATCGAACGCCGGCTCGCGCTCGTCGAGCCCGAGCAGCGCGGGTTCGCCTACGAAGGCGCGACGATGGGCTACACGATCCTCGACGCCATGCCGGGCGGCGGCCGCGACCGCACCCGGGAGCTGCTGGAGGGACCGGGGCGCCCGCACATCTTCCTGACCTACATCGGGATCGGCTTCGCGATGGCGCGGCTGCCGCGTCCACTGTGGAAGAACATCCTGCCCGAGCTGACCGGGGTCGCCTACCACCCGGTGATGAGCTGGCTCGCCGTCGACGGTTACGGCTTCGACCGCGCGTACTTCGACACCGCGAAGTGGGTGGACGAGCAGGCCGAGCCGGTGCCCTACCCGTGGGCGGGCCGCCCGGAGTACTTCGGCCGGGCGTTCGACCAGGGGGTCGGCCGCGCGCTGTGGTTCATCAACGGCGGGAACCCGGACGCCGTCGCGGCAGCGGTCGGGCGCTTCGCCGACCACCGCCGCGCCGACCTGTGGAGCGGGGTCGGGCTGGCCGCGACGTTCGCCGGCGGCAGCGACCAGGGCGGCCTGGGCCGGCTGCGCCGGGCGGCGGGCGAGCACTACGACGAGCTCGCGCTGGGCGTGGTGTTCGCGGTGAAGGCGCGGACGTACTCCTCGTACGTGCCCGCCCACACCCACCTCGCGGCCGGCGTGCTCACCGACCTGTCCGTGCAGGGCGCGCAGAACCTCGCGGACCGCACCGAGCGGGCCGACGGCGACGACGGCGACCAGCCGCCCTACGAGCTGTGGCGGCAGCGGATCCGCGCGGAGTTCGACCAGGCCGCCCGGCGGCGGGCGGGCTGAAAAGTCGCGGGCAGGTGATCGCGGGCACCCGTGGAGTAGAGCGCTGACCAGCGAATCTGTGACCGTAGAGACCGAGAAACGAACCGTCCTATTCGACCCTAAGGGGGAGAGTGCGTTGGGCAATGGTTGGCGTACGCTCAGGCGCCGCATTCTGACACCCGATGTCTCGGAAACGTCGCTGGAGAAGCGGGGCTTCCACCGGAAGAGCCCAGCCGCTCAAGAACGACTCGAGACGATCGGGGAGAAATTCCTCCTCGGGTACGCGCACGCTGTCGAAGCACGGTCGTTCGAGCAGGCCGAGGAGTGGCTCGAGCGCATTCCCCCGCAGTTCCGCGGCTTCGCCTACGAAGGCGCGGGAATGGGCTACGGCGTCCTCGACGGGCTTCCGTTCGGCAAGAGCACGAACATCGCCGGGTTCCTGGCCGGCCCCGGCGAGAAGCACGACTACATCATCTACGTCGGGGTCGGCTGGGCCATGTGCCGGCTCCCGCGGTTCGCCTGGCCGAAGGCGTCGGCGTTCGACCCGCTGCTGCGCTGGCTCGTGCTCGACGGCTACGGCTTCCACCAGGCGTACTTCAAGACCGCCAAGTACATCGGGCAGCAGTTCCAGGACCCGGGCTTCTCCTGGCCGGACCGGCGCTACGAAGGCTACGCGCTGCGCGCCATCGACCAGGGCATCGGCCGGGCGCTGTGGTTCATCAACGGCACGGACGTGTCCCTGGTGGCCAAGGCGATCGAGGAGTTCCCCGAATCCCGGCACGGCGACCTGTACGCCGGCGTGGGCCTGGCTTCGACCTACGCCTGCGGTGTCACCGCCGGCGAACTGGCGGAACTGGTCGACCGGGCCGGGATCCACCACGGACCGCTGGCGCAGGGAAGCGCCTTCGCCGCCGAGTGCCGGGTGCGCTCGGGCCTGATGATCCCGGAAACCGAGATGGCGGCCCGCGCGATCTGCGGCATGTCCGCCGAGCGGGCCGCGGCGATCACCCAGGAGGTCCGCCCGGCCGTCGTCGTCGACGGCGACGACGTCCCGGCCTTCGAAACCTGGCGGCAGCGGATCGCCGAAGAAGTGCTGACCCACGGAGGGAAGAAGAAATGACCGCGACCTTCGGCTGGCTGCGCAAGCAGCTGGCGGGCATCGTGGCGCTGGTGCTGATCCTCGGCCTGTTCCTGGTCGCCCGGCTCCCCAGCGTCTCCGCCGCCGAACAGGACCAGCTGGCGAGCAAGTTCCACTTCACCCCGATGACGATCGCGCTGCCGGCGGCCAAGAAGTCGCAGTCGATCCGGACGGTGAACAAGGAGTACGAGCACATCGCCGCCTGGATCTCCTCGGTCGGCGCCGCGATCGCCATCAACGACATCAGCGGCAGCGGCAAGGCCAACGACCTCTGCCTGGTCGACCCGCGCAGCGACCAGGTCGTCATCACGCCGGCGCCGGACTCGGGCCCGCGGTACGCGCCGTTCGCGCTCGACCCCGCACCGGCGCTGCCGACGTGGGACTACATGGCGCCGATGGGCTGCGTCCCCGGTGACTACAACGAAGACGGCCGCACGGACGTCCTGGCCTACTACTGGGGCCGGTCCCCGGTCCTGTTCCTGCAGAAGGCGAACGCGACCAAGTTCGACGCGTCCGCGTTCCAGCCGACCGAGCTGGTGCCGGGCAACCACCGCGGCCCGGACGGCAAGTACAACGGTCCACTGTGGAACACCGACTCCGTCACCATCGGCGACTTCGACGGCGACGGGCACGTCGACGTCTTCGTCGGCAACTACTTCCCGGACAGCAAGGTCCTGGACCCGAACGCCGACGGCGGCATCACGCTGAACCAGTCGATGTCGCACGCGACGAACTCGGGCGCCAAGTACATCTTCCGCTGGACCGGTGCCACCTCCGGGGCGAACCCGAGCGCGACGTTCGTCGACGCCTCCCAGGGCATCCCCGAGTCCGCGCGGCTGGGCTGGACGCTGGCCTCCAGCGCGACCGACGTCAACGGCGACAACCTGCCGGAGCTCTACATCGCCAACGACTTCGGGCACGACCACTTCCTGTACAACAAGTCCACGCCGGGCCACATCGAGCTCGCCGAGGTCACCGGGGTCCGCGGGATCGCCGACCCGAAGTCGAAGGTGCTGGGCCACGACTCCTTCAAGGGGATGGGCGTCGACTTCGGCGACCTGAACCACGACGGCCTCTACGACCTGTTCGTCAGCAACATCACGACGTCGTGGGGCATCGAAGAGTCGAACTTCCAGTTCATGAACGAGGCCAAGGACAACGCGGACCTCACCAAGCAGTTCAAGGACGGCGTCGCGCCGTTCCACGACGACAGCGCCGAGAAGGGCACGGCGTGGTCCGGCTGGGGCTGGGACGTCAAGATCCAGGACTTCAACAACAGCGGCGAGAACCAGATCGCGCAGGCCACCGGGTTCGTCAAGGGCCAGATCAACCGCTGGCCGAACCTGCAGGAGATCGCCACGGCCCACGACGGCCTGCTGTCCAACCCGTTCTGGTGGCCGAACGCCCGCGCCGGTGACGACATCGGTGGCGACCAGACGCTGCACTTCTTCGTGAAGAGCCCGGACGGCCGCTACACCGACCTCGCGCCGAAGCTCGGCCTGGCGGTGCCGGTGCCCACCCGCGGCATCGCGGTCGGCGACACCGACGGCGACGGCCTGCCCGAGTTCGCGGTCGCGCGGCAGTGGGAAGAGCCGATCTTCTACCACAACGACAGCCCGGACCCCGGCAAGTACCTGCAGCTGAAGCTGACCACGGACGCCCCGGTGGCGCCCGGCCCGCTGCCCGCGGCCGGCAACCCGGCGATCGGTGCCCAGGTCACCGTGACGACCTCGGACGGCAAGAAGTACCTCGGCCGGGTCGACGGCAGCAGCGGGGAGGCCGGCCGGCGCAGCTTCGACATCCAGATCGGCCTCGGCCAGAACGTCAGCGGCCCGCTCGACGTGCACCTGCAGTGGCGGGACCGGACCGGGCAGCTGCGGACGCAGGACCTGAAGCTGCAACCCGGTTGCCACATGTACCAGCTGGGCTCCACGGCGAAGGAAGAGATGTGACATGGCCACCCCGACGCTGACCAAGGTGGACAGTGCGCCACCGAAGCGGACCAACAAGGTCATCACCGCCCTGCGGCGCTTCGCGATCTCGATCACCGTCTTCAACATCATCGGCTACACCGTGCTCGGTTTCGAGCAGCCGTGGCTGTACCCGTTCGTCGCGCTGGCGACCGCGTACACCACGGAGATCGGCCTCGAGATCATCAACGCCCGGGTGACCAAGCGTGACGTCCGGTTCCGGGGCAACGGGTTCAAGGGACTCATGGAGTTCCTGCTGCCGGCGCACATCACCGGTCTCGCGCTGAACATGCTGACCTACGTCAACGACCAGATCCTCGTGATGATGTTCGGCGTCGTCGTCGCGGTCGGCGCCAAGTGGATCCTCCAGGCGCCGGTGTACGGCCGCATGCGGCACTACATGAACCCGTCGAACTTCGGCATCACGATCATCCTGCTCGTGTTCCCGTGGGCCAGCATCGCCCCGCCGTACCACTTCACCGAGCAGATCCCCACCTGGGGTGGCTGGCTGATCGTCGGCATCATCCTCGTGTCGGGCACGGTGCTCAACGCGCTGCTGACCGGCCGCATGTGGCTGATCGCGGGCTGGCTGAGCTTCTTCGTCGTGCAGGCCTTCGTCCGCGGCTGGCTCTTCGGCACGTCGATCCCCGGCGCGCTGGCGATGGGCACCGGCGTCGCGTTCGTGCTCTACACGAACTACATGGTGACCGACCCGGGCACGTCGCCGTCGAAGAAGGGTTCGCAGTTCCTCTTCGGCGCGGGCGTGGCGCTCACGTACGGCTTCTTCACCGCCGTGCACGTGGCCTACGGGCTCTTCCTGGCCACCGCGACCGTTTGCCTGATCCGCGGGTTGTTCCTGTGGGGCCTGCACTTCTCGAACAAGGCGCGGATCAAGTTCGAGGCGGACCAGGCCGCGCAGAAGGCGAAGCTGGAACTCGCCGCCGCGCCGCCGGCCGACGGCGAGAAGCCCGGGGCAGTCGCGGCATGACCGTTCCCTCGGACGAGGCCCGGGCGGCGCGCACCGCGCCGCCCGGGCCGCCGCGCCGGGCGACGTTCCGGTTGCTGAAGCAGCTCTTCACCGACCGGCTCGCGCTCATGGGCGACAACGCCGACACCTACGGCGACGTCGTCCGCATCGCCATCGGCCCCAAGGCGATGTACCTGGTGAACCACCCCGACCTGGCGAAGCACGTCCTCGCCGACAACGCCGCGAACTACCACAAGGGCATCGGCCTGCAGGAGGCCCGCCGGGCCCTCGGCGACGGCCTGCTCACCAGCGACGGCGACACCTGGAAGAAGCAGCGCCGGACCATCCAGCCGGTGTTCCAGCCCAAGCGGATCTCGCGCCAGGCCGCCGTCGTGGCGTCCGAAGTGGACACTCTCGTGCAGCGGCTGGCCGAGCACGACGGGCCGGTCGAGATCCTGCACGAGATGACCGGCCTGACTCTCGGTGTCCTCGGCAAGACGCTGCTCGACGCGGAGCTCGGCGGGTACGAGACGCTGGGTCACTCGTTCGAGGCCGTGCAGGACCAGGCCATGTTCGAGGCGGTCACGCTCAGCATGGTCCCGCAGTGGGTGCCGCTGAAGAAGCAGGTCGGGTTCCGGACCGCGCGTGACGACCTGCGCCGGATCGCCGACGAGCTGGTCGACCAGCGGCTCGCGAACCCGGTCGAGAACGGCGAGGACGTGCTGTCCCGGCTGATCGCGTCCGGGTCCGGCGAGGGCGCGTCGCGGACGCGCATGCGCGACGAGCTGATCACGCTGCTGCTGGCCGGGCACGAGACGACGGCGAGCACGCTCGGCTGGGCGTTCCACCTGATCGACGAGCACCCCGAGGTCGGTGAGCGGCTGCACACCGAAGCCGTCGAGGTGCTCGGCGACCGGCTGCCCGAGCACGAGGACCTGCGGAAGCTGACCTACACCGTGGCGGTGGTCGAAGAGGTCATGCGGATGTACCCGCCGGTCTGGCTGCTGCCGCGGATCGCGCAGGCCGACGACGAGATCGGCGGGTACCACGTGCCGGCCGGGTCCGACGTCGTCGTCGTGCCCTACACGCTGCACCGGCACCCGGGGTTCTGGACCGACCCGGAGCGCTTCGACCCGGAGCGGTTCACCGCCGCGGAGCGGCCGCCGCGGTACGCCTACCTGCCGTTCGGGGCCGGGCCGAGGTTCTGCATCGGCAACAGCCTCGGCGTGATGGAGGCCGTGTTCGTGCTGGCGATGGCCGCCCGGGACCTGGAGCTGCGCAAGGTCCCCGGCAAGGTCGTCGAACCCGAGGCGATGCTTTCGCTGCGGGTGCGCGGCGGGCTGCCGATGACCGTGCACCGTCGGGAGCGACGGCGCCGGTCCGAAGCAGCTTGACGTCTGCGGCGGCGAGCCGCCTGAGCTCTATTGTGGACATTCGACGAGGAGGTAGGCCGGTGCAACCCGAGGCCACCGAAGAAGAACGCGTGATGAACATGACTCTCGAGGCCTACGCGGACACGATCGTCCCCGGGGAGAAGCGGTATCCCGGTGACCGGGCGATCGCCGGGGCGGCGCCCGGCCCGGGGTCGGTGGTGGCCGGCGCGCTCGAGCTGCTGAACTTCGACGCGACCGGCGTCACGGCCGGCCTGCCCTACCTCGCGCAGTCGCTCAACGACCACGCGAAGTCCTACGCGGGCGAGGTGACGCTGGAGCTCGACCACGACGTCCCGCCGTTCGTCGCGCTCCCGTACGAGCACCGCCGCGAGCTGGTGCGGCGGCTGACCACGCCCGGCCACCCGGAGAAGGACGGCTGGGTCAGCCTCGCGCTGTTCTGCAACATGGCCTACGACAGCGCACCGCACCTGCACACCGCCGACGCCATCCGCGACGGGCACCCCGGCCTGCTGGCGCTGGGGTACAAGGCGCCGGACGCCGACGGCTTCTGGCGGTTCCCGAAGTACGGCTACGGCCGCAAGCTGGCCGAGCTCCACCCCGACACGACGCCTTCCGGGAGCCCAGCATGAGCGCGATCGAGCAGACCGACGTCGTCATCGTCGGCAGCGGGTTCGGCGGGTCCATCCCCGCGTACCACCTCGCCGCGGGCGGGGCCAAGGTCACCGTCCTCGAACGCGGGCCCTGGCTGGCCGCGGACGACTTCGAGCACGACTACCTGCTCGGCTCGTCCTACACCCGCGCGTTCGACTTCGTCGTCGGCGACGGGATGAGCGTGCTGGGCGGCAACTGCGTCGGCGGCGGCAGCGTGGTGTACTTCGCCGCGATGCCGCGCGCGCCGCGGTTCGTGTTCGAGCGGCACGGCAGCATCGGGCGCCGGATGTGGCCGTCGGTCCTCACGCGCGACTCGCTGGAGCCGTGGTACGACCGGGTCGACGAGTCGATCCCGGTGTCCAAACAGGACTGGAACGACGTCTCCTACGCCGGTGGCCTGTGGGCCGCGGCCTGCCACCACTCGGGGCGCACCGCGAACCCGGCGCCGGTGGCGGTGGACAACGCCACCTGCGTCAACTGCAACTTCATGATGGCCGGCTGCAGGTTCGACGCCAAGCGGTCGATGCTGACGAACTACCTGCCGGCGGCCCTGGCGCACGGCGCGCAGATCCGGCCGCTGCACGAGGTCCAGCGCCTCGAGCGGACCGAGGACGGCGGCTACCGCGTCCACTTCGACCTGATCGACGAAGAGGACTACCGGGTCCACACCGGCAGCGGCGTCATCGAGGCGAAGGTCGTCATCATCGCCGCCGGCGCCGGCGCGACGCCGGTGATCCTGCAGCGCTCGGAGGCCACGCTCGGCACCATGCCGCACGGCGTCGGCCGGTACTTCTCCGGCAACGGCGAGCGGCTCAACACCGCGATCATCGACGAGGACCGCGTCCGCGAGGTGCTCGGACTGTCCCGTGAGGACGGTCCGGTGTACTCGGCCAACCACATCGGCAAGGGCCCGACGGTCGCGAACTGGGACAAGCTCGACGGGTCGTTGCCGGAGTACGAGCGGTTCTCGCTGGAGCAGCTGTACTTCCCGCCGGGGCTGGGCACGATCCTCGCCCAGGTGCCGGGCGGGGACGAGCCGCGCTGGTACGGGGCGCAGAAGAAGGAGATCCTCAACCAGTGGTCCAACTGGCTGACGATCTTCCTGATGACCGAGGACGACAACGAGGGCGTCTTCGGCACCCCGCCGCCCACCGGCAACGCGTACCGGATCTCGCAGCAGATGCTCGGGCGCGGCCCGCTGCGCTACGACCCGACGCCGAACACGCGTCGCGGCTGGGCGCTGGCGGACGCCGACTGCAAGGCGATCATCGAGAAGGACGGCATCGCCAAGGTATCGCCGTGGACCAACGACGTCGTCGGGGCGTACACCGTGCACCCGCTGGCGTCGTGCCGGATCGGGGACGACGCGGCGACGTCCGCGCTGCACCCGAACCACGAGCTGCGCAACCACCCGGGCATCTTCGTCACCGACAGCGCGTCGGTGCCGGGCGCGCTGACGGTGAACCCGGCGATGACCATCGCCGCGCTCGCCGAGCGGTCGATCCCGGGCATCGTCCGGGCCCTGCAGGCCCGCGACGTCGACGTCAAGTACGGCGCCCCGGCCCCCGACGGCTCGATCACGGGCCGCCGGGCGGTGTCCAAGCTCGACCTGGTCGCCGGCAACTGAGTCACGAAACGGGCATCACGTGTGATTGGCGGGGCATCACTCGTGATTGGAGGGGCATCGAACGTGATGCCCCTCCAATCACGCGTGTGTCCCCTCTGATCACGCGTGATGCCCCGGTTTCTAGGAGGAAGCATGGCGCCGGGAGTGGTGCGGGTCGCGCTGCGGCGGACGCTGCGGGACGTGAAGTACGTCGAGGCCGTGCGGCCGCGGCGAGCGCGGGGGCTCGTGCGGGACGTCTACCGGCAGGTGGAGCGGGACTTCGGGATGCTCGCGCCGCCCCTCGCGCTGCACTCGCCCGCGCCGGACGTGCTCGCCGCGGTGTGGCTGATGCTGCGCGAGTCGCTGGTCGCGGGCGGGACGGCGAGCCGGGCCGACAAGGAGGTCGTCGCGGCCGCGGTGTCGGCGGCGAACTCGTGCCCGTACTGCGTCGAGGTGCACGCCATGGCGCTCGCGTCGCTGGGGGAGCCGGGCGCCGCCGCGGCCATCGAGGCCGGCGATGCCGGGGCCATCGCGGACCGGGACACGCGGGCGCTGGCGGCGTGGGCGCGGGGCGAGGGACGGCTGCCCGCCGACGTCCCGGCGACCACCGCCGCCGAGTTCACCGCCGTGGCCGTCGCGTTCCACTACCTCAACCGGGTGGTGAGTGTGTTCCTCGGCCCGTCGCCGCTGCCGGCCGCCGTTCCGGCGTCCGCGCGGGCGAAGGCCAAGGCGGTGCTGGGAACCCTGCTCCGGCCGGAGGGCGCGCCGCCGCCCGGGGACGCGCTGGGTCTGCTCCCGCCCGCCCCCGCCGACGGTCCCGGCTGGGCACCCCCGGGCGGCACCCTCTCCGACGCCTTCGCGCGCGCCGCGGCGGCGATCGAAGCCGCCGGGGAGCGCTCGGTGCCGCCCCGGGTGCGGGACCTCGTCCGTCGCGAGCTCAAGGCCTGGGACGGGAAACCGCCCGGGCTGAGCCGCGCCTGGGCCGAGCCGGTGCTCGCCGAGCTGCCCGCGGGCGAACGCGCGGCCGGCCGGCTCGCGCTGTTCACCGCCAAGGCGGCCTACCAGGTCGACGCGCCGGACGTGGCCGCCGTCCGTCCGGAAAGGACGGACGATCGCGCCCTGGTGGAGCTGGTGTCGTGGGCGGCTCTCACCGCGGCCGTGGCGGCCGCCGAGCGGCTGCCGCACCGCCCGCGAAGAGAAGACTCCGCAGGTCGGCGCGGGTGATGATCGAAAGGTCGGATCGCCGGCCGGGGCGCGCAGCACCGGGACACACCGCAACGGACCCGGTTCCTGACGCCGCCCCGCGGATCCGATCGACCGGCGGTCGCCGCACGGTGGCTCTTCACCCCCGCCACCACCGCGGCGGCCGCCGGCTCAGCATCTTTCGGGGGTCCGGGTGGCGGAGCCCCGGTTGTCACGAAAAACGACGTCGCACCGGTGAGAGGACAGACAGGTGACTGACACCAAGGGCGTGATCAACGACCTGACCGCCGAGGCCGCCGAGGTGGACGCCCTCGTCGCCGGTCTCCCCGAAGCCGGGTGGGACACCCCGAGCCCGGCGCCGGGCTGGGCGGTGAAGCACCAGATCGCGCACCTCGCGTTCATCTTCCGGATCGCCGGCCTCGCGGCCGCGCAGCCGGCGGCGTTCGTCGAGATGACCAAGGCGGTCGAGTCCGTCGGCTTCGAGAACGCCGTCGAAGGCGCGCTGCAGGAGTTCGTCCACGACCCGGCCGAGGTACTGCTGACCCGCTGGCGCGCCGAGCGCGACGCCGGGATCAAGTCGCTCGCCGCCGTCCCCGGCGACCAGCTGGTGCCGTGGCTGGTGAACCCGCTGCCGCCGTACGTGCTGGCCTGCGCCGGGATGATGGAGCTCTTCGGCCACGGCCAGGACATCGCCGACGCGCTGGGCGTGCGGCTCGAGCGCACCGACCGGATCAAGCACCTCGTCGGGTTCGCCGTCCGGGTCCGGGACTTCGGCTACGAGGCGCGGAACCTGACGCCGCCGTCGGAGGAGTTCCGGTACGAGCTCACCGCGCCCTCGGGCGCGCTCTGGACGTTCGGCCCCGCCGACGCCGACCAGCGGGTGAGCGGCAGCGCCGAGGACTTCTGCCTGCTCGTCACCCGGCGGCGGCACCGCTACGACCTCGACATCCGGGCGAAGGGCACGGTGGCCGACCAGTGGCTCGACATCGCCCAGGCCTACCGCGGGCCGGCTGGCCAGGGCCGCCGTCCCGGCCAGTTCGACGCCTGACCGGGTCCGGCCAAGCCTGACATGTCCTGAGTGGACAGTGAAAATCGTTGTCCCAGCGTGCTGACGTACGGGCCGGGGCAGGGAGAAAGAAGACGGTCCGCACCGACGGGGAGATGCTGGATCCCGGCGGTCCGGTGGACCGGTGGAACCGGGCAGCGGCGCCGCCGCCGCCCGTGGACGACAGACCGGCGCAGGGACCCCGTTCCCGCGCCGGAGGACAGCGGGGACCTGATGGTTCCGGTGATACGGGGCTCGAGAGCCAGTGGGAGTGCGGTGGCATGAGCGTAGAGCGGATTTCGATCGTCGGTATCGGTCTCCGGTACCCCGACGCGAGTTCTCCGGAGGAGCTCTGGGAAAACGTGCTGGCCGGGCGCCGGGCGTTCCGCAGGCTGCCGGACGAACGGATGAACCGGGCGGACTACTATTCGCCCGACCCGAAGGCACCAGACCGCTTCTACGCCCAGAAGGCGGCGGTGCTGCGGGACTACGAGTTCGACCGGGTCGCGCACAAGGTCGCCGGCAGCACCTTCCGGGCGACCGACACGACGCACTGGCTCGCGCTCGACGTCGCCGCCGCGGCCCTCGCGGACGCCGGCTTCGGCGAGGGTGACGGTGCCCCGCGGCAGAACACCGGTGTCGTCATCGGCAACAGCCTCACCGGCGAGTTCTCCCGCGCCAACATCATGCGGCTGCGCTGGCCGTACGTCCGCCGCACGGTCGCGGCGGCGCTGAGCTCCCGCGGCTGGGAGGACGAGGACACCGCGAGCTTCCTGCGCGAGCTGGAGATCCAGTACAAGGAGCCGTTCCCCGAGATCAACGAGGACAGCCTCGCCGGTGGCCTGGCGAACACCATCGCCGGCCGCGTCTGCAACCACTTCGACTTCGCCGGCGGCGGGTACACCGTCGACGGCGCCTGCTCGTCCTCGCTGCTGTCCGTGGTCACCGCGGCCAACGCGCTCGCCCAGGGCGACCTCGACCTCGCCATCGCCGGCGGCGTCGACCTCTCGATCGACCCGTTCGAGGTGATCGGCTTCGCGAAGACCGGCGCGCTGGCCAAGCGCGAGATGAAGGTCTACGACGCCGACTCCAACGGCTTCTGGCCCGGTGAGGGCTCGGGCATGCTCGTCCTGATGCGCGAGAGCGACGCGCTGGAGCAGGGCAAGCGGATCTACGCGTCGATCGGTGGCTGGGGCGTCTCCTCCGACGGCAAGGGCGGCATCACCCGGCCCGAAGCCGCCGGGCACCGGCTCGCCCTGAAGCGCGCCTACGACCGCGCGGGCTACGGCGTCGAGACCGTCTCCTACTTCGAAGGACACGGCACCGGCACCGCGCTGGGCGACGCCACCGAGATCGAGGCGCTCTCCACCGCCCGCCGCGACGCCGACCCGCTGGCCAAGCCGGCCGCGTTGTCGACCATCAAGGGCAACATCGGGCACACCAAGGCCGCGGCCGGCGTCGCCGGCCTGATCAAGGCGACGCTGGCGGTGTACCACCAGGTCATCCCGCCCGCCACCGGCCACTACGAGCCGCACGAGTCGCTGACCGGCACGTCGGCCCGGATGTACGTCCCGCGCGACCCGGCGCTCTGGCCCGCGGACCAGCCGGTCCGCGCCGGGGTCTCGGCGATGGGCTTCGGCGGCATCAACTCCCACGTCACGGTCACCGAGGCGCCGACCGCGGCCCGCCGCCGCGAGCTCGACGAGCGGGCCCGCACGCTGGTCGCCGGGCGGCAGGACGCCGAGCTGCTGCTGTTCGACGCCGACGACGTCGCGACCCTGCGCGGCGACATCGCCGCGGCGCTGGAGGTTGTGCCCAAGCTGTCGTTCGCCGAGCTGACCGACCTCGCCGGCGAGCTGGCCGGGAAGCTGGCCGGCCGCTCGGTGCGCGCCGCGGTCGTCGCGGCCAACCCGGAGCACGCCGAGCGCAAGCTGACGAAGCTCCTGGAGCAGCTGGAATCCGGCGACTCGATCTTCGACTCCGCCGACGGCATCTTCGCGAGCAGCCGCGGCTCCGCGCCGAAGATCGGCTACCTGTTCCCCGGTCAGGGATCGGGACGCGGTGGCGACAGCGCGCTGCGCCGCCGGTTCACCGCGGCCGACGAGATCTTCCGCGCCGCGGGGCTGCCCGCGAGCGGCGACCAGGTCGCCACCGAAGTGGCCCAGCCGCGGATCGTCACCGGTTCGCTGGCCGCGCTGCGCGTGCTGCGCTCGTTCGGCATCGAAGCGTCGACGGCCACCGGCCACAGCCTCGGCGAGCTGACCTCCCTGCACTGGGGCGGCGCGCTCGACGAGCGCGGGCTGCTGGAGCTGGCGAAGGTCCGCGGCAAGGTGATGGCCTCGACGACCGGTGACGGCACCGGCGCGATGGCCGGCATCGCCGCCTCACCGGGTCGCGTCGAAGAACTGGGCCTGGGCGACGACGTCGTCATCGCCGGGTACAACGCGCCCGAGCAGACCGTGATCTCCGGGCCGGCCCCGGCGATCGACAAGATCGTCGCCCGGGCCAAGGCCCAGGGCGTCGGCGCGACCCGGATCAAGGTCTCGCACGCCTTCCACTCGCCGGCGGTCGAGCCCGCCGCGAACGCGATGACCGAGAAGCTGGGCGAATTCTCCTTCTCCCGGCTCGAGCGGCCGGTCGTCTCGACCGTCAGCGGCGATGTGCTGCACGCCGCCGAGAACCTGCCCGAGCTGCTGCGCGACCAGATCGTGCTGCCGGTCCGCTTCCGCGAAGCCGCCGCCAAGGTGGCCGAGCGCAGCGACCTGGTGGTCGAGGTCGGCCCCGGCCGGGTGTTGACCGGGCTGTTCGAGGAGATCGCCCCGCAGACGCCGGTGCTCGCGATCGACACGGACAACGCGTCGCTGCAGGCCCTGCTGCGGGTCGTCGGCGCGGCGTTCGCGCTCGGTGCGCCGATCTCGACCGAGGCGCTGTTCGAAGGCCGTGTCGTGCGCGCCCTGCCCGCCGACGGGGTGTTCAGCTTCCTGGCCAGCCCGTGCGAGGCGGCGCCGTCGATCGACAGCGAGCTGGCCGCCGAACTGGCCGCGGAGAAGGCGCAGGCCGCGGACGCCGACGCCGGGACCGCGGAAGGCGACTCCGGCTCGACGCTGGACCTGCTGCGCAAGCTCGCCGCCGAGCGCGTCGAGCTGCCGCTGGAGGCCGTCACGGCCGACACCCACCCGCTCGACGACCTGCACCTGTCGTCGATCACGGTCGGGCAGCTGGTCAACGACGTCACCCGGGCGCTGGGCCGGCCCGCGCTGGAAGGCATGCCGAACTTCGCGACGGTGTGCCTCGGTGAGCTCGCCGAGATGATCGACGAGCTGGCGCAGACGGCCAAGCCGACCGACAGCCACGTCGGCGAAGCCCCGGGCGTCGGGCCGTGGGTCCGGCCGTTCGCGGTCGAGTACGTACCCGCGCCGCGGCCGACCGCCGACCTCACGCCCGGCGCCGGCCGCGCCGAGTGGCAGGTCTTCGCCACCCCGCGGCACCCGCTGGCCGAACCGCTGAAGGCCGCGCTCGCCGCGTCCGGCACCGGGGACGGCGTGCTGCTCTGCCTGCCCGCGGACTGCGACTCCAGCCACGTCGGGTTGTTCCTCGACGCCGGCCGCGCCGTCATGGCCGCCCCCAACGGCACGCGCTTCGTGGTCGTGCACCACGGCTACGGCGCGGCCGGCCTGGCCCGGACCCTGCGGCTCGAGGACCCGTCGGCGAAGACGACCATCATCGACTTCGCGGACCCGGCACCGTCCGATGTGGACGCGGTCGCGGAAGCCGTGCACACCGTGGTGGCCGAGGTCGCCGCGACCACGGACTTCACCGAAGCCCGCTACGGCGCCGACGGTGGCCGTACGGTGCCGCGGCTGTCCGCGCTGGCCGCGCCGAAGCCCGGCCCGATCCGCGACTCGCTGGACTCGACCGACGTCCTGCTCGTCACCGGTGGCGGCAAGGGCATCACCGCGGAGAGCGCGCTGGCGCTGGCCAAGGACTCCGGGGCCAAGCTGGCCCTGCTCGGGCGCAGCGACCCGGAGACCGACACCGAGCTGGCCGAGAACCTCGACCGCATGGAGGCGGCGGGCATCCGCTACCGCTACGAGCGCGCCGACGTCACCAGCGCCCCGCAGATCGCCGAGGCGGTCGCCCGGGTCCAGGCCGACCTCGGCCCGGTCACGGCGGTCCTCCACGGCGCGGGCCGCAACGAGCCGGCCGCCCTCTTCTCCCTGACCGAGGACAGCTTCCGCAAGACCCTCGCGCCGAAGATCGGCGGGCTCAACGCGGTGCTCGCCGCGGTGGACCAGGACCGCATCAAGCTCCTGGTCACCTTCGGCAGCATCATCGGCCGGGCGGGCCTGCGCGGCGAAGCGCACTACGCCACGGCGAACGACTGGATGACCGAGCTGACCCTGCGCTTCGGCCAGGAACACCCGCAGGCGCGGGCGATCGCGCTGGAGTGGTCGGTCTGGTCGGGCACCGGCATGGGCGAGAAGCTGGGCGTCGTGTCCGCCCTGATGCGGGACGGCATCACGCCGATCCCCACCGAGGAGGGCATCACCATCCTCCGCCAGGTGCTGGCCGACCCGGCCGCGCCGCCGGTCCTGGTGGTCTGCGGCCGCACGTCGGGCCTGGCCACGCTGCCGATCCAGAAGCGCGAGCTGCCGCTGACCCGGTTCGTCGACCGCGCGGTCGTGCACTACCCGGGCGTCGAGCTGATCACCGAGGCCGACCTGTCCGACGGTGCCGACCCGTACCTGACCGACCACCTGCTCGACGGGCAGCTGCTGTTCCCGGCGGTCCTGGGCATGGAGGCCATGACGCAGGCCGCGGCGGCGACGCTGGACCGCACCGGCACCCCGGTGCTCTCCGACGTCGAGTTCCTCCGGCCGATCATCGTCTCGCCGGGCGGGTCGACCACGGTCCGGCTGGCCACGCTGGCCCGCGACGCCGACACCGTCGACGTCGTGATCCGCAGTGACGAGACCGGCTTCAGCGCCGACCACTTCAAGGCGCGGCTGAGCTTCGCCCGGCCGGACCAGCTCGGCGAGTGCGTGCCCCGCGACGTCGCGCTGCCGCCGGTCCCGGTGGAGCCGATCAGCGAGCTGTACGGCTCGGTCCTGTTCCAGGGCAAGCGGTTCCAGCGGGTCCTCGGCTACCGGCGGGCGAGCGCCCGGCACGCCGTGGCGGAGATCTCGACCAACGCGGACCACTACTGGTTCGCCCCGTTCCTCCCGCAGGAGCGGCTGCTGGCCGACCCGGGCACCCGGGACGCGATGATGCACGCGATCCAGTGCTGCGTCCCGGACGCGACGCTGCTGCCGCAGGGCATCGAGAAGCTGTACCTGGCCGAACCGGGCCGCCAGCACGACGAGTACGTCCTGCTGGACGCGAAGGAACGCCTCCAGGACGGGGACAGCTACATCTACGACCTCGACGTGCGCAACCCGGACGGGACGCTGGTCGAGCGCTGGGAAGGCCTGAAGCTGCGCGCCGTCCGCAAGCGCGACGGCGCCGGGCCGTGGGTCCCCTCGATGCTCGGGTCCTATGTGGAGCGTGCCTGCGAGCGGCTGCTCGGCGGGACGCGGTCGGTGGTCCTCGAGCCCGACCCCGCCGGACGGCCCGCCGAAGGCATCGCCGAGCGGAGGGCGCAGACCGCGCTCGCCGCGGGCCGCGCGCTCGACCGGCCGGTCGAGGTCCGCTACCGCCCCGACGGCAAGCCGGAGTGCGACGGCGTGCAGGTGAACGCGTCGCACACTTCGGAGCTGACCCTCGTGGTCGCCGGCGAGAACCAGGTCGCCTGCGACATCGAGACGGCGATCGAACGCACCGAAGAGGACTGGGCCGGGCTGCTGGGCGAGGAGCTCCTCGCCCTCGGCCGGCTGCTGGCCGCGGACACCGGCGAACCGATCAGCGTGGCCAACACGCGGGTCTGGAGCGCGCTGGAGTGCGTCCGCAAGACCGGCTCGATGACCCAGGCCCTCACCGTGCGCCAGGTCGACGCCGACGGGTGGGCGCTGCTCGCCTCCGGTGGGGCCCGGATCGCCACCTGGTCGACCACCGTCAACGACCGGACCGACCCGATCGTCTTCGCCGTGCTCCACGCAGAGGGGAACTGAGGATGTCCGACTACTACGAGATCCGCCACACGGTCGGCTTCGAAGAGACCAACCTGGTGGGCAACGTCTACTACGTGAACTACGTGCGCTGGCAGGGCCGGTGCCGCGAGATGTTCCTCAAGGAGAAGGCCCCGGCCGTCCTCGAGGAGGTCCGCCACGACCTCAAGCTGTTCACCCTCAAGGTGGAGTGCGAGTTCTTCGCCGAGATCACCGCGTTCGACGAGCTGTCCATCCGGCTGCGGCTGGAGGAGCTGACCTCGACGCAGATCCAGTTCGCGTTCGACTACGTCCACCTGCGTGCGGAGGGCGAAGTGCTGGTGGCGCGGGGACGGCAGCGGATCGCCTGCATGCGCGGGCCCAACACGGCCACCGTGCCGTCGCGGGTCCCCGAGCAGCTGCGCGAGGCACTGGTTCCCTACGCGACGGCCGCGGTCAACGGCAAGGGAGTCTGACAGTGGGCTACGAATCGGAGCCTCACGTGCTGAAGCGGCTGCCTACGTCGCCGGCACGCCGCGGCCTCTCGGCCCAGCCGGGACTGCGGCAGGTGATGTCGCAGTTCGCCACCGGGGTGACGGTGCTGACGGCGGGCGGGGAGGACGCGCACGGCATGACCGCGAACGCGTTCTCGTCGGTGTCGCTGGAACCGCCGATGGTGCTGTGCTGCGTGTCCAAGGCCGCCCGGATGCACGCCGCGATCGTCACGGCCGGCTCGTTCGGGGTGAACATCCTCGCCGCGGAGCAGCAGGAGACGTCGAAGTACTTCGCCGACTGGCGGCGTCCCGACGGGATGGCCCAGTTCGAAGCCGTCGGCTACACGCCCGGCGGCAAGACCGGGGCCCCGCTGCTGAACGGGGCGCTGGCGTGGCTGGAGTGCGAGCTGGCGCAGGTGCTGGAGGGCGGTGACCACTCGATCTTCCTGGGCCGGGTGCTCGCCACCAGCCGCGGCACCGGCGAGCACGCGCTCGTCTTCTACGGCGGCGGCTACCACCACGTCGACGGGAAGGCCCGCGCGGCCTGAGAGGGGACGGTCATGCTGATCGCGGTCACCGGGGGCACCGGTTTCCTGGGTGCCCACACGGTCGCGGCGCTGCTGCGGCGGGGGCACCGGGTCCGGCTCCTCGCCCGCGACCCCGGCCGCGTTCCGTCCACAGTGGACGTCGTGACCGGCGACGTCACGGACCCGGTGGCGGCCCGGCGGCTGGTGGCGGGGGCGGACGCGGTGCTGCACGCCGCCGGCGTCTACACGTTCGACAGCCGGCGCCGCGACGAGCTGTGGCGGGTCAACGTCCGCGGCACCGAGGTCGTCCTCGGTGCCGCGCGACGGGCGGGGGCGGGCCGGATCGTGCACGTGTCGACGGTGGGGACGCTGTACCCCACGACGGCGCCGTCGGTCGGGCCCGCCAGCCCGGTCGGCGAGCCGCGGGAGGCCTACCTGCAGTCGAAGGTCGTCGCCGAGGGGATCGCGCGCCGGCACGCCTCGGTGGGGGCGCCGGTGGTCGTCACGTACCCGCCGGCGCTGCTCGGCCCGGACGACCCGCACCTGGGCGACCAGAACGCGCGGTTGCGGGCCGTGCTGCGCGGGCTGACCCCGATCTGGCCGGGACGCGGCCTCCCGCTCGGCGACGTCCGCGACTCGGCCGAGCTGCACGCGCGGCTGCTGGGCGGGGAAGTTCCCGCGCGGGCCGCGTTCTTCGGGCCGGGAAACTTCCTGACCACCCGGGATTACCTGGCCACGGCCCGGGCCGCGACCGGGCGCGCGTTGCCGGCGGTGTTCGTGCCGCCGCGGGCGCTGTACCCGGTGGGCCGGTTCGCCGACCGGCTGCAACGCGTCTGGCCGTGGGCGCTGCCGGTCCAGTACGGCGCGATCCACGTCTGCGCCACGGCGGTGCCGGTCGACCCGGACGCGCCCACGGGCGGCGTCGCGGCCCGGCCGGCGCTCGAGACCGTGCGCGACACCGTCACCTGGCTGCACGCCACGGGACGGATCACCGGCCGGCAGGCGGGTTCGGCGGCAGTGTCCACATCGGACGCCGACGGGGTTTCAGCAGCACTCACCGGCCCCGGCTCCGGGGCCGTCCAGACCGAGGAGGTCCTGTCATGACCACCAGCGATGCCGGGCACGCGGACACCGGTGATCGGCAGCCCGTGCAGCAGGCGTCCGCCGACGCACTCTTCACCGCGGAAGCGGCATCAGGCACCGCCCCGGTGCCGGTCGAAGCCCTGGTCCGCCCGATGCCGCGGCTGGGCCGCGGGATCGTGTGGTCCGACATCGTCGCCGAGATCGAGCGGGACCACCGGGCCCGGATGAGGGATGCCGCGTGAGCGGAAGCCAGGAGTCCGGCGCGGCGCGAGCCGACGACGCGGAGGTGGTGCCGGTCCCCGACGGGGTCCGGCGTCGCCGGCTGGGCCGTCCGGGGACGGGGACGTCCGGGGACGCCCAGGTCATCGAGCTGGCCCGCGCCGCCGACCTGGCGCGCCCGGAGCCGGCCGACATGCCGCTGCTGCGCCGCCGTCGCGAAGAGCTGCGCTCGCACATCCACGAGGGCAAGCTCGACGCCGTCCGGCGGCAGCACTCGCTGGGCAAGCTCACCGCGCGCGAACGGCTGGCCCTGCTGCTCGACGACGACTCCTTCACCGAGATCGAGCCCTACCGGCGGCACCAGGCGACCGGGCCGGGCCTGGCCGGCAACCGCCCGCACACCGACGGCGTGGTCGCCGGCTCCGGCACGATCGACGGGCGGCGGGTGTTCGTCTACGCCCAGGACTTCACGCTCTTCGGCGGTTCGCTCGGCGAGGCGCACGCGGCGAAGATCCACAAGGTGCTCGACCTCGCGGTGGCCAACGGCGCCCCGGTGATCGGGCTCAACGACAGCGGCGGCGCCCGGATCCAGGAAGGCGTGCTGGCGCTGAACGGCTACGGCGGCATCTTCCGCCGCCAGGTCGAGGCGTCCGGCGTGATCCCGCAGATCAGCGTCATCCTCGGCCCCTGCGCGGGCGGCGCGGCGTACTCGCCGGCGCTCGCCGACTTCACGTTCATGGTGCGCGACACCGCGCGGATGTACCTGACCGGGCCCGACGTGGTCGAGGCCGTGAGCGGCCAGCGCGTCACGCACGAGGAGCTCGGCGGCGCGGACGTCCACGGGAGCGCGTCGGGCGTCGCGACGGTGGTGCACGACGACGAGGAGAGCTGCCTCGCCGACGTCCGGTACCTGGTTTCGCTGCTGCCGTCGAACTACCTCGACCCGCCGCCCGCGACCGTCCCGACGAACGCCACGGACGACTACCGGCCCCGGCTGGCGGAGCTGGTGCCGGTGGAGCCGAACCAGCCGTACGACATGCGGGACGTCTTCGCCGAGCTCGCCGACGACGGCGAGTTCTTCGAGCTGCACGAAGGCTGGGCGCGCAACGTCTTGTGCGCGCTCGCGCGGATCGACGGCCGCGTCGTCGGCCTGGTCGGCAACCAGCCGGTGGTGTTCGCCGGCGTGCTCGACGGGCCGGCGTCGCAGAAGGCCGCGCGGTTCGTGCGGTTCTGCGACGCGTTCGGCATCCCGCTGGTGAGCCTGGTGGACGTGCCGGGCTTCCTGCCCGGGGTGGAGCAGGAGCGCGGCGGCATCATCCGCCAGGGCGCGCAGCTGCTGCACGCGTACTGCGAAGCGACAGTGCCACGGATCCAGGTGATCCTGCGCAAGGCGTACGGCGGCGCGTACATCGTGATGGACTCGCGGTCGATCGGGTGCGACCTGTCGCTGGCGTGGCCGACGAACCAGATCGCGGTGATGGGCGCGGAGGGCGCGGTGAACGTGCTGTACCGCCGTGACCTGGCGGCCGCGGCCGACCCGGCGGCGCTGCGGGCGAAGCTGGTCGCGGAGTACACGGAGGAGTTCCTGAACCCCCAGTACGCGGCCGAGCGCGGCTTGGTCGACGACATCATCGACCCGGCCGAGACCCGCGCGGCGGTGGCCCGCGGCCTGGCGATGCTGCGCGACAAGCGCAAGCCCGCCCCGGCGCGCAAGCACGGCAACCTGCCGATCTGAGAAGAGGTGTGGCGCGATGTCCGCGATCCGCGTGGTCCACGGCGCGCCGGACGACAGCGAGCTGGCGGCCCTGGTGGCGGTGCTGCAGGCGATCCGCGCGACCCGGCCGCCGGAGCCCCCGCGGCCGTCGGCGTGGGGCGACCCGGGATGGCGGGCCCGGGAACCGCGAGCCGCCGCGGGCGCTTGGCGGATGTCGGGACTGCCGCACTGAGCCCACCCCCGGCGCCGGTACCGAGCGCCTCAAGGGGCCTTCGGGTGCGTTGAACGCGCCCCGAGGCCCCCTTTGGTGCGTTCAGCTCACCGAAGGCCGCATGGGGGCGCTTCCGCGAGGGCCGGCGCGCGTGCCCGGAGGGTCGGCGCACGTGCCTGGGGGCGGTTTCGGCGGCGCTGGTGTCTCGAATGAGTCATTCAGGACCCCCGAGGTCATGAATGACTCATTCGAGACGTAGGCGGAGCTGCGGGTGAGCGAGCCACCGCGACTTTGCCGGGGCCCTGGGGGCGTCAGGCGGCCTGGCCCGGGATCTCCTTCAACCTCCGCGCCGCCGCGCGCTCGCGGCTGGGGGAGTACGTCGTGTGGCCCGGGTGGACCGCCACGTACCGCACTTCGCCGTCCGAGATCGCCTCCACCTCCGTGCGCTCGCCGCGGGTGAACTCCGCTCCGCAGACCGCGCACGTGCGCTGGCGGTCCGCCGCGCCGCCGATCGGCTTCCGTTCCTCGGTCATGCGCGCACCTCGCCGTCGAGTGGGGAACCTCCAGTGCACTCCGCCGACCCCTATCCCGACCACTCAAATGCTGCGCACGTCAGCGGTTCCCATCCGATCCTCGACCCCGGGGGCGCATGGTGATCCCACACACGACAAAGCGGAGGAACGCCATGACGGCAGCAGCGGTCCCGGCCGACGACTGGACGCCACCACCCACCGAAGAGGCCCGCGGGCTCAGGCTGGTCGAAGCGCCCGAGCCGGCCGACGAGGAGCTCGGCGAGCACATCGTGCTCGGCTACAACTGAGGGGCGGGGCTCCGGCGCCGAACACGGACGGTGCCGGAGCGCACGCTCGGAGATGAGCACCCCGCCGTCGGCCGGGGAGAATTGACCCTGTTCGGGCCGGAGTGTCACCGGAGCCCTGGCACGACGGCCCGGTGGCCATGCGTGACGGCGATCTGCGACGTTCGGTTGGGAGGCCGGCGGATGGCAATGCGCCTCCAGCTCACGGCGGGCCTCGAGGTCCTCGAAAGCTGGGCCGAGACGGCTTCACAGGCGGCGCGGAATGTCGTCTACGAGGCCCTGTTCGCCGTCGGCGACGGTTCCGCTTTTCTCGTTTACGACATTTTCGGCGACCCCCGCGATCCCGGCAATTTCCTCATCATGGTGAAACCGGGACTGGTCATGAAAGTGATGGTGCAGCGCGCCGAATCCGCGTTCGAAATCCGCTACGTCGGAGCGGTCGAAGACGAGTTCGACACCGCCGCCGCACCTCAGGGGACGTCCAGCCCCGAGTGACGGTTCGGCCGAAAACTGCGCCGAACGGACCAACCCGCGCTCCGCACCCGGGTGCGGGTATTTCACCTGATCGGCTGTCGAATATCGGCTTCCGGACGTGTATTCCTCACCTTGACAGCGCATCTTGCCATGTGAAAACCTTTGTGTGTTCGCTGGTCAGGCCGCTATTTCTGGGGTGGGTAACGTAGGAGGCTGCACCATGTCTTCACCCGAATTGCCAGGACTCGATGTTTCCAGCCGCGTTCGCGCCCGGGACGTCCAGATGACCGGGACCGCCGACGTCGGCCGCCGGGTGCTCATGATCACCGGGGCGATCGACACCACCGACCACGACGTTTCGGTGAGCGTGAGCCTCCCCGAACCCGGCCGGTGGCAGGTGATCAAGGCGGAGACCAACCTGACCGACCAGACGTGGGTCGCGATGCAGGCCGTGATGGACGAGGACTCGACCTTCCTCGACGACGCGATGCTGATGTCGCCCCAGTTCTCGAAGAGCTTCATGACGCCGGACCAGCGCCGCCTCACCTTCTACGACGGCGAGGTCCGCCCCGGCGAGACCGTCCTGAAGACGTATTCGATGGAGACCGGCGGCCGCAAGCCGACCTACTTCTACTCGCGCTACAGCCCGATCGCCACCGACAGCGCCGAGCAGTCCCAGCAGACGCTGGACGAGCTCGTGACCAACGGGATGAGCCAGCGGCCGGTGGTGGAGCTGATCGTCCCCGTCACGGTCCTCTGAGCCGGCGGCGGGGCGAGCAGTGATCAAGTTCGTACCGGAGCCGCACCTGCTCGACTCGCCGCGTGGCCGCGACTGGCCGCGTCCGCCCGCGCCACCGTCCCCGGCGCGGGCGGCGTCGCCGGCACCCGCGGCCGACGTCGTGATCGTCGGGGCCGGCCCGGCCGGGCTCGCCGTCGCCTCCGCGCTGTGGCACCACGGCGTGCCCGACGTCGTGGTGGTGGACCGCACCGGGCGGCCGTGCGGGCGGTTCTTCGGCCGGATCGACCTGCTGGGCCAGCGCGTGCTGCGCTCGCCCTACGAGCACCACCCCGGCGTCGAGGGGTTCCGCGACTGCGAGCTGCTCGACTTCGCGCGGCTGCACTGGGGGCGGCTGACGCCCACCGAGCGCCGCGAGATCCGGATGTCCCAGTCGGGGCACCGGTCGGTCGTCCCCGTCGACGTCTTCGACGCCTACTGCGCGCACCTGGTCACCACCCACCACGTCGGCGAGAAGACCTGGCAGGCGACGGTCCGCGAGGTCACGCCGGGGCGGGACGCGGTGACCGTGCACACCGACCGCTTCTCCGTCGCCGCCCGCCACGTCGTGCTGTGCCCGGGCGAGGAACGCCGGCCCGCGCCGGAGACCTGGTGGGGCGGCGGGCATCCGCCCCGCGGAGTGTCCTTTTGGGACGAATCGGTGCCGCCGGGCGCGCGGTGCCAGGTGGTCGTCGGCGCCGGACTCACCGCGGCCCACCTGATCACCGGCGCGCTCGAAGCCGGGCGCGAGGTGCACTGGGTGGTCCGGGAGACCGGCGAGCGCTACCAGTGCGCGGACGTGAACTCCACCTTCTTCCGGCCGGAGGGCCGCAAGCGCTTCGACGGGGTCGGCTGGGCCGAGCGGCTCGACCTGATGGGCCGGTTCCGGCGCGCGTCGATCATGTTCGAGTTCCGGCCGCTGCTCGAACGCGCCGAAGCCGAGGGCAGGCTGGTCGTCCACCGCGGCGAAGCGGTCAAGGAGATCGCCCCGGCCGTCGGCGGGAGCGTCGTGCTGCGGCTGGAGAGCGGGCGGCGGGTCGCGGGCGACCACGTCGTGCTGGCGCTGGGCACGACGCCGTCGATCGGCGCCGGCCTGCTGCCCGACGACCTCGTCGACGCCCGCGACGGCTGGCCGTCCCTGGACGAGCGGACGCTGTCCTACCGCCGCGAGCCGCGCGTGTCGGTGGTCGGGGCCGCGGCCGGGATGGTGCTCGGGCCGGCCGCCCGCAACATCGACGGCCACCGCGTCGCCACGACCCGGGTCGCCGCGGCGATCGCCGGGCAGCTGCGCGGCGCGGTCACGGCCCCGGCCGAGGCGGTAGTCGGTGTCTGAGGTGTCCGAGGTGCCCGGGGTGTCCGAGCGGCACGACTCGCGGTTCGCCCTGCCCGACATCGACGCTCCCGGCGCGACCGAGGCCGGGATCATCCTGCTGGGCCTGGACGCCGACCGGCTGCTGGCCGGGCTGGCGCTGGCCCGGCTCGCCGACGACCCGGCCCTGGTGACGCAGGTGGTCGACCAGGCCCGCCACGGTACGGCCGCGTTCGGCATGGGCGGGCTCCTCGAGTCCGGCCGGCAGCACTGGCTCACCCTGCGCGGCCACGTCGGTGACCCGCCGTCGACGTCGTCGCCGGGCTCGCTGCGCCGGGAGTGGGAGCGCCGCCTGGACCTCGTCGCGGCGGCGGTACCCGGCGCCGGGGCGGGCACGATCGCTTACCTGACCGCCTGCGCGCTGCGCGGTGCGGAGGTCGACCAGCTCGCTGCCGGGCTGGCGGACGGAAAGGAACCCTTCGATGTCGTACCTGAGGTCCCTGCCGGCTGAAACCACGCTGCTGCAGGTCTTCCGGGCCTACCCCGGTCCCGCCAAGCACCTGCTGGCCTTCCACGAGGAGCTGCTGCGCGGCGAGTCGCCGTTCACCCCGGGCGAGCGCGAGATGATCGCGGCGTACGTCTCCGGGGTCAACGCCTGCGACTACTGCCACGGCATCCACACGGTGACGGCGGAGGCGTTCGGCGTCCCCGAAGGCGTGCTCGCGGCCGCGGTCGCCGACCTGGCTTCGGCGCCGGTCGAGGAGAAGCTCAAGCCGGTGCTGGCCTACGTCGGGAAGCTCACGCGGACGCCGTCGCGGATGACCGAGGCGGACGCCGAGGCCGTCTTCGCGGCGGGCTGGGACGAGCGCGCGCTGCACGACGCCGTCCTGGTGTGCGCGCTGTTCAACTTCATGAACCGGATGGTCGAGGGCATCGGCATCGAGGCCGACGCGGCGTACGCGGTCGAATCGGGGGAGCGCCTCAAAGAAGGCGGTTACGCGGGCCTGGCGGGCCTGCTCACCGACGCCTGAATCGCACCCGGCTCACGGAGGCCCCCGGCAAGGACGTGCCGGGGGCCTCCGTCGTGTGTCCACAAAGGATGATCACAGTGGACGGACGGTGGCCCTCGGTGCTCGCGCGGACACGCTCGGTCGGCGCTGGGCGAAGTGTACGTATTTACTTGTGTGGCAACAGTTTTCGCTGAGCCGCATCGCGCAACCTCGGCATCGTCGGAGATGAACCGGCGCCCCCGCCGGGTACCGTCGCCTGGTGACAGAGCCGGTCCGCGCGCCGGTTTTCCCGAGTCGCCCGTTGATGGGGGTCGCGAACATGCGCCTGATACACCCACGGAAAAGCAGGTCGGTGGTCGCCGTCCTGGCGAGCGCGCTGCTGCTCACGTCCATCCACGTGATACCCGCCTCCGCCGGCCCCGCCGCGGCCGAGCGGACCCACGTCGCCCCGGGCTGGGGAGAGCCCAACGGCGACAAGGCGGGCACCCGCCGGGTCGGCGGGCCGGTGAACAGCGGCAACGTCGGGTCGCTCCAGCAGGTCTGGACGGCACCGATCGTCGGCAACACCGACCGCTACGTCGGCACGCACTCGGCCACGCCCGTCGTGGCGAACGGCGTGCTCTACACCCAGGACCACAGCTCCAACGTGTACGCGATCGACCTGCGGACCGGCCGGCAGCTGTGGACGAAGCTGTACCACTCCGAGAGCAACGGGCCCACCGGCGTCGCGGTCGGCGACGGCCGCGTGTTCGGCGGCACCGCGGACTCGGTGTTCGCGCTCGACGCGCGCACCGGGACCCAGCTGTGGATCAAGAAGATCACCCGCAACGAGAACGAGGGCATCGACATGGCCCCCGGGTACGACAACGGGACCGTGCTCATGTCCACGGTTCCCGGCGTCTACGGCGGGTTCTACAAAGGCAACGGGCAGGGCGTCGTGTGGGCGCTCGACGGGCGCACGGGCGCCACGAAGTGGAAGTTCGAGACCGTCCCGGCCGACCTGTGGGGCATGCCGGACGTCAACTCCGGCGGCGGCCTCTGGTACCCGCCGAGCTTCGACGCCCGCGGTGACGTCTACCTGGCGGTGACCAACCCGGCGCCGTTCCCCGGCACCAGCGACTACCCCTGGGGCCAGAGCCGGCCGGGCGCGAACCTGTACACCAACTCCGTGGTCAAGCTGGACGGCCGGACCGGGAAACTGGTCTGGTACAACCAGGCGAGCCCGCACGACATCTACGACTGGGACCTGCAGAACACGCCGATCGTCACGACGGCGGGGCGGCGGCCGGTGGTCATCGGCTCCGGGAAGGCCGGGTTCGTCTACTCCTACGACCAGGCGACCGGTCAGACGCTGTGGAAGACGGCCGTCGGTATCCACAACGGACACGAGGGTGACAACCTGCTGGCCATGAACGGCGAGTACGACAAGCTGCCCCAGCTGCCGGTGGAGATCTTCCCCGGCGTGCTGGGCGGCATGCCCGCCCCGCTGGCGGTCGACGACACGACCATCTACGCGGCGGTCAACAACATGGGCGCCACCTGGACCACCCAGGGCCTGCCCACGCTGCCGCCGTTCGACCAGGGCAAGGGGGTGATGGTCGCGCTGGACAAGGTCACCGGGGCGATCAAGTGGCAGCACCCGCTGGACCACTCGCCCTACGGCGCGTCCTCGATCGTCAACGACGTCGTGTTCACCACGACCTACGAGGGCAAGGTGCACGCCCTGAGCACCAGGACCGGTGCGGAGATCTGGTCGGCGCAGCTGCCGGCCGGGTCGAACTCGCCGGTGATGATCGACGGCGACACCGTGGTCGCGGTCGGCGGGTACCCGCTGACCCCGGACCAGAAGCCGACGATCGTGGCCTACCGCCTGGGATCCTGCCCCCGGCGCTGAGCCCGCCCCTCCCGGCCGTCCCGGGCACTCGCCGTGCCCGGGACGGCTTTCTGCGTTTTTCCGCCGCATGCTGGGGAATCGTGCGCAGTGGGGGCAATCGGGAAGACGTCCCACGGCCCCGCGCGGTGTGAGGATCCAGGAGTCAGTTGTCCTCGCCGACGAACGGGCCGTGACCAATGCAGCCGTTTCGCGTCTCCATCCCGCAGGCCGACCTCGACGATCTGAACGCCCGCCTCGCCGCCACCCGCTGGCCGGCCGAGCTGCCCGGCGTCGGCTGGGGCCGGGGCGTTCCGCTGGACTACCTCAAGGACCTCGCCGAGTACTGGCGGACCGGGTACGACTGGCGCGTCGCCGAAGCGAAGCTGAACTCGTTCCCCAACTTCCGGACCCGCATCGACGGCTCGGACATCCACTTCGTGCACGTGCGCTCGCCCCACGAGGACGCGATCCCGCTCGTGCTCACCCACGGCTGGCCGGGCGGCGTCGTCGAGTTCGTCGACCTGGTCGAGCCGCTCACCCGGCCCGCCGCCGGCGAGCAGGCGTTCCACCTGGTCGTGCCGTCGATCCCCGGCTACGGCTTCTCGACGCTGGAGGAGACCGGCTGGGACGTGCCGCGCATCGCCCGCGCGTGGGCCGAGCTGATGCGCCGCCTCGGCTACGACCACTACATCGCGCAAGGCGGCGACGCCGGCTCGGTGATCTCGCTGGAGCTCGGCCGGATCGACCCGGACCACGTGCTCGGCGTGCACGTGAACATGCTGATGACCTTCCCTTCGGGCGACCCGGCCGACTTCGCGGACCTCGACGAGGTCGACCAGGCGCGGCTGGCGCGGCTCGGGCAGTTCGACGCCGAGCTGTCGGGCTACATGCGGGTCATGGCGCAGCGTCCGCAGACGCTGGCCTACGGGCTGACCGACTCGCCGGTGGGCCAGCTGGCGTGGATCGTGGAGAAGTTCCGCGAGTGGACCGACGCGGTGCTCGTTCCCGAGGACGCGGTCTGCCGCAACCACCTGCTGACCATCGTTTCGACCTACTGGCTGACCGCGAGCGCCGGCCCGTCGGCCCAGTTCTACTACGAAGGCGCCGAAGGGGTCCGGCTCGCCGCGAGCGGCGTGCGGCCGCCGCCGCTGGAGGTGCCGGTCGGTGTCGCGGTGTTCCCCCGCGACCTCTTCCTGCCGATCCGCCGCTGGGCCGACCGGGACATCCCGACCATCAAGCACTGGACGGAGTTCGATCGCGGCGGCCACTTCGCCGCGATGGAGCAGCCCGGGCTGCTGGCCGGTGACATCAGCAAGTTCGCCCGTTCCCTCTGAGCCCGGCCGAATCCGGATTGGAGTTCCCGATGGTTTCCCGGTCCCTTCAAGAGCGCTTCGCCGAGCAGGTGGACCGCACCCCGGACGCGGTCGCCGTGTCCGCCGACGGCGTGGTGCTCACCTACCGGCAGCTCGACCGGCTGGCGAACCGGCTGGCGCACCGCCTGCTGGGCCTCGGCGCCGGGGACGAGCGACCGGTCGCGGTGCTGATGGACCGGTCACCCGACGTCGTCGTCGCCGTGCTGGCGGTGCTCAAGACCGGGGCCGCGTACCTGCCGCTGCACCACTCGAACCCGGTGGAGCGCCAGCAGTGGATCCTCGAGCACGCCGGCGACCCGATCCTGCTGACCGACCGCGCCCTGCGCGAGCGGGGCCTGCCGGTGGCGGGGCGGGTCGTCGTGGTCGACGAGGACGACCGGGCCGGCCTGCCCGAGAGCGACCCGGCGGTGGCCGGGCACCCCGAGGACGTCGCGTACGTCATGTACACCTCCGGCACCACCGGGGAGCCCAAGGGTGTCTCGGTGCCGCACCGCGCGGTCCTCGGGCTCGTCGACGACACCCGGTGGGCGACCGGCTGGCACGACCGGCTGCTGCTGGTCGCGCCGCACGCGTTCGGCGTCTCCACCTACGAGCTGTGGGTGCCGCTGCTGCGCGGTGGCACCATCGTGCTCGCCCCGCCGGGCGACCTCGACATCGCGACGCTGCGCCGGCTGATCACCGACCGGGCGATCACCGGCCTGCACCTGACCGCGGGGCTGTTCCGGCTGGTCGCGTCGGAAGCGCCGGAGTGCTTCGCCGGCGTGCGCGAGGTGCTGACCGGCGGCGACGTGATCGCGCCGAACGCCGTGCGCCGCGTGCTGGAGACCTGCCCCGGCACCGTCGTCCGCGCGATGTACGGCGCCACCGAGCTTTCGACGTTCGCCGTCAGCTGGCCGATGCGGACGCTCGCCGACGTCGAAGCCGGCGTTCCCGTCGGCGAGCCGCTCGACGGCCTGCGCGCGTACGTGCTCGACGAACGGCTCGAACCGGTGGCCGACGGCGCCGCCGGCGAGCTGTACCTCGCGGGCACCAGGCTCGGCCGCGGCTACCACGGCCGGCCGGACCTGACCGCCGACCGGTTCGTCGCCGACCCCTTCGGCGGGGACGGCGGCCGGATGTACCGCACCGGCGACCTCGTCCGGTACACCGCCGGCGGGGTGCTCGACTTCGTCGGCCGCGCCGGGGACCTCGTGAAGATCCGCGGCTTCCGCGTGGAGCTCGGCGAGATCGAGACCGTGGTGTCGAAGTTCGCCGGCCTCGCGCACGTGGCCGTCGTCGCGCGGGAGGACGAGCCCGGCGAGACGAAGCTCGCCGCGTACGTCGTGCCCGCGGCCGGCGGGACGGTCGACGTGCCCGCGCTGCGCGCGCACACCGCCGAGCTGCTGCCCGACTACATGGTCCCGGCCTTCGTCGTGCTCGACACGCTTCCCCTGACCCCCAACGGGAAGCTGGACCGCAAGGCCCTGCCGGTGCCGGAGACCGCGGTCGCCGGGGAGTACCGCGCGCCGGTCACCGACCGCCAGCGCGTCCTGTGCGCGCTGTTCGAAGAGGTGCTCGGCGCCGCCCGGGTCGGGCTCGACGACAGCTTCTTCGACCTCGACGGCCAGTCGATGCTCGCCATGCAGCTGATCAGCCGCATCCAGGCCGAGCTCGGCCTGGAACCGACCATCGGGGACCTGTTCAACGCACCGACCGTCGCCGCGCTCGACGAGCTGCTGCCCAGCGGAGGGGAAGCATGAGCACCAACCCGTTCGACGTCGAGGACGGCACCTTCCGGGTGCTGGTCAACGCCGAGGACCAGTACTCGCTGTGGCCCGCGGACCTCACCGTGCCGCGCGGCTGGACCGAGGCGCACGGCCCGGCGGCCAAGGACGGCTGCCTCGAGTACGTCCGCGCGCACTGGACCGACCCGCGGCCGCGCAGCCTGGCCGCCGCCGACCCGAGGAGGGATGCCCGATGACCGGACCCGCGGTGCCGGAAGGGCCGTTGCCGCTCTCGCTCAACCAGGAGTTCCTCTGCGCCTACGACAAGGGCGAGCTGGACGGTGCCTTCGGGCACCTGCACACGCTCGCCTACGGCTGGCGCGTCCGCGGCGCCCTGGACCTCGCGACGCTGCGGGCCGCGCTCGACGACCTCGTCGTCCGGCACGAGACGCTGCGCACCACCATCACCCGCGGCGAGGAGCGGTCCCAGCGGATCCACCCGCCGTCCCCGGTCGACCTGGAGGTCCGGGACCTGCTCGCCGAGCCGAGCGGCCGCGACGTGCGCGCCGAGGAGTTCACCAACGAGATCGAGGCGATCCCGTTCCCGGTCGGCCCGCTGCCGCACCTGCGCGCGGTGCTGGGCCGGTTCGACGACGAGGACGCGGTCCTCGTGCTGGTCACCCACCACAGCGCCACCGACGGCTGGTCGATGCAGGTGCTGATGCGCGACCTGACGCTCCTCTACGCCGCCCGCCGCGGCAACGCCCCGCGTGAGCTGCCCCCGGTCGGGCACTACCGGGACTTCACCGCGTGGCAGCACTCCGACGCCGCGGCCGCCGCGGTCGCCCGCCCGCTGGCCTACTGGCGGGAGCAGCTGGCCGGCGCGCAGATCCTCGCCGTGCCCACGGACACCCCGAAGGACCCGGCGCGCACCAGCGCCTACGGGGTGCACCGGTTCCTGATCGACCGGGAGCTGACGGCCGCGACCCTCGCGTTCGCGAAGTCGGCACGCAGCACGCCGTTCATGGTGCTGCTGGCCGCCTACGTCGCGTTGCTGCACCGGCAGACCGGGGAGACCGACATCGTGGTCCCGACCTTCACCTCGGGCCGGTTCCAGCGGGAGTACGCCGACTCCGTCGGGCCGTACTTCAACTTCGTCGCCCTGCGCGTGCGCCTCGACGGCTCCGCGACGCTGCGCGACCTGCTGGAGCGGGTCCGCAAAACCTGCTTCGACGCCTACGCCAACGACATCCCGTTCAGCCTGGTCGTGCCCGAGGTGCCGCAGGTGGTCACGCAGTTCGCCGCGGCCGACCGCGCGGTCGTCGCGTTCGAGGTGCTGCAGTCGCCGGACGCGCTCGACGAGACCGTCGTCGGCGACCTGACCTGCACCGAGATCCGCCGCCGGACGATCTCGCAGCCGGTCAGCTGCGGCATCCCGGACGGCGGGCTGTGGGCGACCGACATCCTGCCTTCGGGCGAGATGGCGTCGAGCCTCAAGTACGACGCCAACCTGTACGACCGCGCGACGGTCGAGGCCACCGCGAAGGAGTTCCGCGAGCTGCTCGCCGAGCTGACCGGCGCGCCGGACTCGCCGGTGGCGGGTTCCTGATCGGCAACCGGGGAGACGAGACCGCCGCCCCGCCCGTGCCACCCTGGGCCGAGGAGGGCCGGCGGTGCACCGGTACTGGAGTGAGACCCATCCGAGGCAAAGGATCTGTCCAGTCATGACCACCAGTGTGTCCACAGAGGACTTTCCGCCCCCGCCGGAACCGGACCTCACGCCCGCGCGGGTCGTCGAGCGGGCCGAGGCGATCGCGCCGTCGCTGGTGGAACGCCAGGCCGAAACCGAGAAGCGCACCTACTACGCCGAAGACACCCACGAACAGTTCCGCGAGGCCGGCTTCTACCGGCTGCTCGTGCCGCGCCGGTACGGGGGCTACGAGTTCGGTGTCGAGACGTTCATGCGGGTGGCGATGACGATCGCCCGCGGCTGCCCGTCGACCGGGTGGCAGTACCTGTTCGGTGCGGCGCACGCCCTTCCGGTGGCCAGCCTCTTCGGCCGCGAGGCGCAGGACGAGGTGTTCGCCGGCGGCGACTTCCTCTGCCCGATCACCGTCGGTCCCACCGGGTCCGGCGTCCCCACCGGCGACGGTGGCTGGCTCGTCAACGGGAACTGGGGCTACAGCTCGGGCGCGCCGTACGCGACGCACTTCGTCGGGCACACGCTCGTCGCCGGTGAGGCCGGTCCGCGGCCGCTGATGTTCCTGCTGCCGCGCGCGCAGTGGCAGCGGCTCGACGACTGGGGCAACGGCCTCGGCCTCAAGGGCAGCGGCTCGCACACCATCCGCGTCGAGGACGTCGTCGTGCCCGCGCACCGCGCGATCGAGGCACACGTGAGCCAGCTGCCGGTGACCGGCGGCACGCCGGGCCGGGAGCTGCACGGCAATCCGGAGTACGGCGGCGGCCCGCTCAGCTTCATGCTGCTGGAGCTGGGTGTCCTGTCGGTCGGCATCGCCCAGGGCGCGTTGGACGCGTACGCGGAGCTGATGCGCACCCGGACCACGACCTACCTGCCGATCGTGCCGCGGACCGAGGACACCGACTACCAGTTCCACTACGGCGAAGCGGTGAGCAAGATCGGCGCCGCCGAGGCCGCCGTGTTCGGCGCGCTGCGGCAGTGGAGTGAGACCTGCGCCCGCGGCGCGGCCGCGTTCACCCGCGAGACGGAGCTGCGGCTCGCCCTGATCAGCAAGCAGGCGATCGCCCTCACCTGGTCGGCGGTCGCCGACCACCTGTTCCCGACGGCGGGCTCCAGCGCGGTCAAGAACGGCGAGCGGATCGAACGGGTGTGGCGGGACCTGTCGATGGTGCACAGCCACGCCGGCGTCGGCCTGTTCCTCGGTGGCAAGGCCAACCGGGAGCTCGCGCGCCTCACCTTCGGCGTGCCGGAATGACCGCCGGCGCCGCGCGGTACCAGGATCCGCCCGAACCTCATGGAGAAAGTCATGGATGAGCGCTGTCCCTTCGCCCTCGACACCAGCGGAACGAACATCCACGCGGAGGCGGCCGCCCTGCGCGCGCAGGGGCCGGCGGTCCTGGTGGAGCTGCCCGGCGGCGTGCACGCCTGGTCGGTCAACAGCCACCGCGTGATCAAGCAGCTGCTCGCCGATCCGCGGGTCACCAAGAGCGCCCGCAACCACTGGCCGGCGTTCATCAACGGCGAGATCCCGCCGGACTGGCAGATGATCAGCTGGGTCGCCATGGACAACATGGTGACCTCGTACGGCAAGGACCACGTGCGGTTGCGCCGGCTGGTCGGCAAGGCGTTCACGCCCCGGCGGACCGAGGCGATCAAGCCGCGGATCGTGGAGCTGACGAACGAGCTCATCGAGGGCCTGGCCGCGGCCGCCCCGGGTGAAGTCGTCGACCTGCGGGCGCGGTTCGCCTACCCGCTGCCCGCGCGGCTCGTCGCCGACCTGATCGGGATGGGCGAGGAGGCCCGGGTCAAGACCGCGAAGGTGATCGACATGATGGTCGACACCACGGTGACGCCGGAGCAGGCGCAGTCGGTCCTGGCGGGCTGGCGCGGAGCGATGGGCGACCTGATCGCCGAGAAGCGGGCGAACCCGGGCGAGGACATCACCAGCGACCTGGTCGCCGCCCGTGACGAGGACGGCTCCAAGCTGAGCGAGGTCGAGCTCACCGACACGATCTTCGCGATCCTCGGCGCCGGTTCCGAGACGACGATCAACTTCTTCGACAACTCCATTTCGGCGCTGCTGGCCGACCCGGCCCAGCTCGAGCTCGTCCGGTCGGGCCGGGCGAGCTGGGACGACGTCATCGACGAGACGCTGCGCGTCGAGTCCCCGCTGGCGCACCTGCCGCTGCGCTACGCCGTCGAGGACATCGAGCTGGACGGCGGGGTCACCATCCCGGCCGGCGACCCGATCCTGGTCAACTACAGCGCCGTCGGCCGCGACCCGGAGCTGCACGAAGACCGGCCGGAGACGTTCGACCTCGCCCGCGAGGACAAGCAGCACCTCTCGTTCGGCCACGGGCCGCACTTCTGCCTCGGCGCCGGCATCGCGCGCGCGGTCGCGACGATCGGCCTGTCCACCCTGTTCGAGCGGTTCCCGGAGCTGAACCTGGCGGTGGAGCGCGACGAGCTCCAGCCGCTGCCGACGTTCATCATGAACGGCCACCGCGCCCTCCCGGTCCGCCTGGCCGCGGCGGCTCAGGCGGCCGACGCCGCCTGAGAGGTCCGTCCCGAGTGCCCCGGCGCCCCCGAGCGCCGGGGCACTTCCACGTGCGCCAACACGTGATTGAAGCGCTGACACGCGTGATTGAAGGGTCGACTCGCGTGATTGAAGGGTCGACACGGCATGGGGCGGTGGCCGGGGCCGTGTCGTCGCCGCAATCACGCGTGTCGACTCCTGGATCACGCGTGTCGACCCTTGGTGCACACGAGGAAGCGCCCCCGGCCGGGGGCCGGGGGCGCTGGGTGGGGCAGGTCAGGGCTTGGACTTGCGCAGCACCTTGAGCACCATGCCCGGGCTCATCAGCGACTGGGGCGGGTCGACCAGGCCGGCCACCCGCATGAAGGTGCGGGTGATGCTGCCGTCGCGCGTCGCCGCCGCCTGGAGCTTCGCCATGTACGCGTTGCCCATCCGGACCTTGGCCGTGCGCTTGCCTTCCACCTCGGCGAACGCGAGGTCGCCGCTGGCCGAGAACTCCCACGGCGTCGCGATGACGCCGTCGATGTCCTTGAAGAACGCCTTCGCGTCGACCTCGCCGCCGCGTGCGAGGTGCTCGCGCAGCACCAGCGACTCGAGCGCGGCGACCGTCATGCCCTGCCCGTACACCGGGTTGAAGCTGCACGCGGCGTCGCCCATCACCAGGAACCCGCGCGGGAATCGCGGCAGCCGCTCGAAGTGCTTCCGCACGCTCGCCGGGTACTTGAACGCCACCGGGTCGTCGACCGGCTCGGCGTCCTTGATGACGTCGTAGACGTCCGGCACCGGCAGCGTCCGGGCCCACTCGAGGAAGCCCTCCGGGTCGGTGGGCGCGGCGTCGCCGAGCACGCCGGTCAGCGACACCGCCGACTTCCCGCCTTCGATGCGGGAGAAGAACGCCCCCCGCGGGTGCGACGGGGTCGCCACCGGGTTGATCGACAGGTCACCGTTCAGGATCGACTCGTCCGGCAGGCGGTAGACGCGGGTCGTATAGGTCAGGTCGATCTTGACCCGGTCCTCCTCCGGCCGCTCGTAGCCGAGCTCCTCCAGCCACTTCGGGGTCCGGGAGCCGCGGCCGGTCGTGTCGACGACGACGTCGGCCTCGAGCACCTGCTCGACGCCGTCGTGCGGGTGGATCCGCACCCCGGTGATCCGGTCGTTGCCCGCCGACGCCACCAGCGCGACGATGTCGGTCCGCTCGGCGAGCCGGACGTTCGACAGCTTCTCCACGCCGCGCCGGACGTGGCTCTCCAGCACCGGCCGAGCGGCCGAGACGCAGGTCAGCCCGGTGGTTCCCGGCTGCAGCCTGCGCCCGTTGAAGAACCAGCGCAGCTCGCCGAGATCGCCGGTCGGCACGCCGGCCGCGACCGCGCCCTCGGTGAAGCCGGGGAACAGCTCCTCCAGGATCTGCTGGCCGCGCGCGAGCAAACCGTGCACGTGCCGGCCCTGCGGGACGCCCCGGCGGGCGGTGTCCACCCCGGTCAGGGTGTCCCGGTCCACGATCACCACTTCGGCGTAGGCATCGGACAGCACGCGCGCGGCCAGCAGCCCCGCCATGCTCCCGCCGAGCACCACCGCCCGGTCGCCAAGATTCGGCACCGCGGTCACCTCCAGCTTCCTCGGGCTCAGATGTAGAGCGTGTTGGGCTCGAGACCGGCGAGCACCCGGCCGTACAGCTCGGCGTTGGTGTTGGGGTGCATCAGCGCGTGCTGGTTCACCGCGGCGATGTCCCGCGCGATGCGCTGGATCGGGACGTCCAGGAAGACCGACGAACCGCCGCTGGCGGTGGCGAAGATGTCGACCGCCTGCTTGGCCAGCCGGACGACCGCACCCAGGTCACCGCGCGCCTGCGCGCGCTCGACCAGCGTCCACTCCGCGCCGCTCACCGCGTGCGCGTCGACGGAGTCCGCGAGCCGGAAGGCGTGGAACTCGGCCTGGTCGATCTTCTGGGTGGCCTCGGCCAGCTGGTGGTGCGTCAGCGGGGCCTCGGCCTGGTTCGCGTAGTTCGTGTAGGTGATCTTGCGGTTCGGCAGGCGCTCGAGGAAGGCCTCGCGCGCGGCGTGGGCCAGGCCGACCACCGTGCCGACCGACGACGCCGACGCGACCGGCAGCAGCGGCGCGCGGTAGATCGCCGAGCCCGCGTTCGCCTCGGAAGCGCCCTGGCCGCCGAGGATCGCCGGCAGCGGCAGCACACGCTCCTGCGGCACGAACAGGTTTTCCGCGATGGTCGTGATGCTCCCGGTGCCGCGCAGGCCCGCGGTGTGCCAGTCGTCGATCGTGACCAGGTCGCTCATCGGCACCAGCGCCATCACGGGGTACGGCTCGCCGCCCGCCGGGTCGACGAAGATCGCGATGATCTCCTGCCACTGCGCGTGCTGGGCGCCCGAGATGAAGCCCCACTTGCCGTTCACGACGATGCCGCCGTCGGCGGGGGCCGCCATCCCGGTCGGGCTCAGCGTGCCGCACACGCGGACGTCCGGCGTCGAGAAGACCTCGTCCTGCACGGCGTCCGGGAAGTGGCAGGTCATCCAGGTGGGGATCCAGTAGACCGACGCGGTCCACGACGTCGAGCCGTCGGCCCGGCCCAGCTGCTTGCCGACCTCGACCAGGGTGCGGGTGTCGGCTTCGTAGCCGCCGTAGCGCTTGGGCGTGCGCAGCCGGAAGATCCCGGCGTCGGCGAGAGCCTGGACGGAGTCGTCGTGCAGCCGGCGGTTCTCCTCGGACCATTCCGCGTTCTTCGCCAGCACGGGAACCAGTTCGGCCGCGCGGCCGACGATCTCCTCGCGGGCCGGGACGTCGCTCGTCGTCACCATTTCCTCCAGGTAAGTTCTCCGACGGTGGACTGAGCGTTTCGAAACACCGGCGACGCGCGAGTCGCCCTCAATCCCGTCGTCGACCGTCGCACCCGCCGCTGCGCCGCGGCATCTCCCCGATTGCGAACGCGCTGCCGGGCAAGGGGAAAGACGGCGGTTCCCGCATCGCACGAGAAGCGCGCGGGGCGCCGCCGGTGCGAGCATCGACTTCGGCAGCACCCGTTCGTCCGCCTGTCCCGCTTCGGCGCGTCTCGCGCCGGGAAGAGGAGACCATTGCCGTGACCGAGGGACCGAGCCACGCCGCGGACGAGGCCGGCCGGCGGCCGGTGACGCGCCCGCTGACCGGGGACGAGTACATCGAGAGCCTCCGCGACGACCGCCAGGTCTACCTCTACGGCGAGCGGGTCAAGGACGTCACGTCGCACCCGGCGTTCCACAACCCGATCCGGATGACGGCGCGCCTCTACGACGCGCTCCACGACCCGGCCACCAAGGACGTCCTCACGAAGCCGACCGACACCGGCAGCGACGGCTACACGCACCGCTTCTTCGCGACGCCGCGCAGCGTCGAAGACCTCGTGGGCGACCAGCAGGCGATCGCCGCGTGGTCGCGGCTGTCCTACGGCTGGATGGGCCGCAGCCCGGACTACAAGGCGGCCTTCCTCGGGACGCTCGGCGCGAACGCGGACTTCTACGCCCCCTTCGACGGCAACGCCCGGCGCTGGTACAAGGAAGCCCAGGAGAAGGTCCTGTACTGGAACCACGCGATCGTGCACCCGCCGGTCGACCGGAACCGGCCGCCGGACGAGGTCGCGGACGTGTTCGTGCACGTGGAGAAGGAGACCGACGCCGGCCTGATCGTCAGCGGCGCCAAGGTCGTCGCGACCGGGTCCGCGCTGACGCACGCGAACTTCATCGCCCACTACGGTATCCCGATCAAGAAGCGCGAGTTCGCGCTGGTCTGCACCATCCCGACCGGCGCGCCGGGCACCAAGCTGATCTGCCGTCCGTCCTATTCGGCCACCAGCGCGGTGATGGGCAGCCCGTTCGACCACCCGCTGTCGTCGCGGCTCGACGAGAACGACACGATCCTGGTGCTGGACAAGGTGCTCGTCCCGTGGGAGGACGTGTTCATCTACGGCGACATCGGCAAGGTGCAGCTGTTCACCGGCCAGTCCGGCTTCATCGAGCGGTTCACCTTCCACGGCTGCACGCGGCTCGCGGTGAAGCTCGAGTTCCTCGCCGGCCTGCTGATCAAGGCCCTGGAGATCACCGGCACCAAGGACTTCCGCGGCGTGCAGAGCCGGGTCGGCGAAGTGCTGGCGTGGCGCAACCTGTTCTGGTCGCTGTCGGACTCCGCGGCGCGCAACCCGGTGCCGTGGCGCAACGGCGCGTACCTGCCCAACCCGCAGTACGGCCTGGCCTACCGGTGGTTCATGCAGGTCGGCTACCCGCGGGTGCGGGAGATCATCATGCAGGACGTCGCGAGCGGCCTCATCTACACCAACTCGAGCGCCGAGGACTTCAAGAACCCCGAGATCCGGCCGTACCTCGACAAGTACGTCCGCGGCTCGGGCGGTGTCGACTCGGTCGAGCGCGCGAAGGTGATGAAGCTGCTGTGGGACGCCGTCGGCACCGAGTTCGGCGGCCGGCACGAGCTCTACGAGCGCAACTACGCGGGCAGCCACGAGAACACCCGGGTCGAGCTGCTGTTCGGCCAGCTCGCCGACGGCACGGTCGACGGCTACAAGTCCTTTGTGGACGATTGCCTGGCCGAGTACGACCTGGACGGCTGGACGGTGCCCGACCTCTCGTCGTTCGGCGAGCTGCGCCACTTCCGGGACGGGCTGTCCGGGCTCTGAGACCGCGAACCCGCACGGCCGCGAGGCCCGGGACGAAGGACGGCACATGACGACGCTCGCGGCCGCGGTGGCCGAGACCATCGCGCACCACGGCATCCGGCACGCCTTCGGCGTGGTCGGCAACGGCAACATCTACTTCGTCGAGGCCCTGACCGGCACCGGCGCCCGCTACGTGCCGGCCCGGCACGAAGGTGGCGCCGTCGCCATGGCCGAGGCGTACTACCGCACGACGGGCGAGGTGGCGGTCTGCACCACCACCTACGGCCCCGGCCTGACGAACGTCGCGACCGGGCTCACCGAAGCGGTGAAGCGGCGCAGCCCGGTCCTGCTCGTCTGCGGGGACGCGCCGGTGGGCCGGCCGCCCCGGCCGACCGACTTCGCCCAGCGGGAGTTCATCGAGAGCCTCGGTGCCCGCGCGGTCCGCGTCACCGACCCGGCGACCGCGCGCGAAACCGCGGCGGACGCGCTCGAGCTGGCCCGCCAGGACCGCGTCCCGGTGGTGCTCTGCCTGCCCGACGACCTGCTCAAGGCCGAGGTCCCGGCCGTACCGGCACCCCAGGCGGCGACCGCGCGCCTGGTGCACGTGACACCGCCCGCCCCCGGCGAGCTGGCGCCGGTTCTCGAAGCCCTCGCGGGGGCACGGCGGCCGCTGGTCCTCGCCGGCGCCGGCGCCTGGCAGGCGGGCGCGGCGAAGATCCTGGCCGACCTCGCCGACGAGCTCGGCGGCCTGCTGGCCACGACCGTGCAGGCGGCCGGGCTGTTCGCCGGGCACAAGTGGTCGGTCGGGCTGTGCGGCGGGTTCTCCTCGCCGCGCGCGGCCGAACTGATCGCCGAGGCCGATGTCGTGCTCGCCTTCGGCGCCACGCTCAACGTCTTCACCCTGCACGGGGGCAAGCTGCCCGGCCCCGACGCGACGCTGGTGCGGATCGACGCCTCCGCCGCCCCGGCGATCCCGCGGGTCGACCTCACGGTCACCGGCGACGCCGCCGACGTGGCCGTGGCCCTGCTCGACACGCTCCGGGCCCGCGGTACCGGCGCGTCCGGCTGGCGCACCGAGCTCGGCGAGCTCGGGAAGATCGGCTGGGTGGACGCGCCGTTCGACGACCGGAGCACCGCCGACCGGATCGACCCGCGCGCGCTGTCGGCGGAGCTGGCCCGGCTGCTGCCCCCGGAGCGCACGCTGGTCACCGACGGCGGGCACTTCGCCGGCTGGCCGATCATGTACCTGCCGGCGCCGGATCCCGCCGGCCTGGTGTTCACCGGGGTCGGGTTCCAGGTGATCGGATTGGGCTTCGCGGGCGCGGTCGGCGCGGTCACCGGGCGCCCGGACCGCACCACCGTGGTCGCCCTCGGCGACGGCGGCGCCCTGATGGGCCTGCCCGACCTCGAGACGCTGGTCCGCACCGCCGAGTCCGCGCTGGTGGTCGTCTACGACGACGCCGCCTACGGCTGGGAGGTCCACGTCTACGGCGACGTCGCCGACCCGGACTCGATCGCCTTCGCCGACACGGACTTCGCCGGCCTCGCCCGTGCGTTCGGCGCGACGGCCGCCGTGGTGCGGACGGTCGAGGACCTCGACGCCGTCCGGGCGTGGCTCGACCGGGGCCGCGCGGGAACGCTCGTGCTGGACTGCAAGGTCGTCCCGGACGTGGTGGCCGGGTTCCTCGCGGACCTGGCCGGACAGCTGCAGGCGGGCGGTGGCCCGGCGGGAGCGCCGGGGTCCGGCCGGGCCGCCGCGTGAACTGGGAGGAGAAGACCCCGATGGGCACCAGGACCGTGGTCGACGTCTGGCTCGCCGATCTGACGTTCCCGAACTACATGGAGCCGCTGCTGCGGCTCGGCGAGGAGTTCGAGCGTCGGCACCCCGAGTACGAGATCAAGATCCAGAGCAGCAACTTCCGGCGGATGCCGCAGGAGATCCACGAAGCCGCGCTCGGCGGCCGGCGCCCGGCGATCGCCGAGTACTACTACACGGCGACGCAGATCGCGCGCGACGCCGTCGACCGGGACGGCGTGCCGCTGTTCACGCCGGTGGAGCGCGCCGTCGCCGGCCGCACGGAGATCCTCGGCGAGCCGGTGGTGACGGGTGACGTCATCCGGCCGCTGCGGGACTTCTACAGCCAGGACGGCGAGCTCGGCTCGATGCCGACGGTCGGCACGACGAGCCTGCTGTACACCAACAAGTCCGTCCTGGACGCCGCCGGCGTCCGGGAGATCCCGCGGACGTGGGGGGAGCTCGAGGCGGCGTGCGCGGCCGTCGCCCGGCTGTCCGGCGGTCCTTCCCACGGCGTCACGTGGGCCAACCACGGCATCTTCTTCCAGCAGGCGCTGGGCACACAGGGCGCGCTGATGGTGGAGCCGGACAACGGCCGGACCGCGCGCGGCACCCGGATCAGCCTGGCCGGTAAGGAGATGCTCACCTGGGTCGAGTGGTGGCAGCGCCTGCACGCGGCGGGCACGTACCTCTACACCGGCGCCGTCAACGACTGGCTCGGCACGTTCCAGCGGTTCATCGGCGGGCAGACGGCGTTCCGCTTCAGCTCGTGCACCGACGTGCGCTACACGGTGGCGGCGGCGAAGGACGCCGGGTTCGACCTGGTGGTGAGCCGGCTGCCGTACAACGAGCAGGTGCCGTTCGCGGGCAACGTCGTCGCGGGCACGTCCCTGTGGCTCGGCGCCGGCCTGGACCCCGTGGTCGAAGAGGGCGCGCTGGCGTTCCTGCAGTTCGTGAACAACCCGCGCAACGCGGCGGAGTGGCACAAGATCAGCAGCTTCATCCCGGTGACGAACGCGGCGATCGCGCGGCTCGAGGACGAGGGCTACTTCGCCGAGCACCCGTACCACCGGGTGGCCCCGGACCAGCTCCACGCCGGCGACGGCTCGCTCGCCGCCCGCGGCCCGCTGCTGGGCGACTACGGCGGCATCCACGACGTGCTGACGGCGGCGATGGACGACGTCCTGGCCCGCGGCGCGGACCCGGCGGAGCGGTTCCGCCGCGCGGAGGCCGACGCGCAGGCGCTGCTGGACGCGTACGTCCACGACGTGACCTCAGGGGGCCCGCGCGGGCCGCACTGCTTCACCGTCGACTGAGGACGACGGCGAAAAAGGGGCTCCAGGGTGACCTGGAGCCCCTTTCGCGTGCGCGTCCCGGTTTTCCCGGCAGCCGGACGCCCCCGGTGCGGGGTAGGGGCACCGGGGGCGTCCAGGATGGTGGGTCAGTCTTCCGGCAGCTCGATCGACAGGCTGTGGTGGAACACGTTCCGCGGGTCGTACCGCTTCTTCACCCGCTGCAGCCGCGGGTAGTTGTCCTTGTAGTACAACGTCGTCCAGGCGACACCCGACTTGTTGTGCGCCGGGTCGGCCAGGTCGGCGTCGGGGTAGTTGATGTACGAGCCGTCGTTGTACTCGTTGGGGACCGGGACACCGCCGGTTTCGGCGTAGACGTCGCGGTAGAAGTCGCGCACCTGGCCGAGTACCAGCTCGTCGTCCGCCTCGTCGCCCCACCAGGCCATGAACGCGGCCTTGAGGATCGAGTCGCGCTGGGCGGTGGCGGTCGCCTCCGGGGCCACCGTGTTCACCTCGCCGCCGTAGCCGATGAGGATCAGCTCCTTGCGGGACGTCGTCCCGGTGCCCAGGTGCTCCCAGATCGTGTCGATCTGCGCGTCGGTGTAGCCCTTGCGCAGGTACGCGGCCTTGATCTTGACCCGCCGGACGTCCGGCGTGCCCTGGTCGCCCCAGTTCGGGTAGGCCGCGAAGTACAGCCACGGCCGGAACGTCTGCTGGCGGAACACCGGCTGCGCGGAAACGCCTTCGGTGACCGCGTCGAAGTAGGCGTCCAGCAGCTCCTCGCCGCCTTCGACCGCGCCGTCGACCATGCCGCCGATGGACAGGATCCCGTTGGAGCGGTGGGAGGAGTAGAAGAACGCCGAGTGCTGCGCGTGCGGCGAGCCCGGGTCGCTGTTGCGCTCGAACCAGTCGCCGACGTTCTTCAGCAGCCGCTTGAAGTCGGCTTCGGTGATCGAGCTCCAGTCCCAGGCGACCATGCCGTTGCGCCACATGCTCGGCGCCTTCGGCAGCAGCTCTTCCGGCGCGCCTTCGGTGATGCCGGGGGAGCGCACCCAGTACCGGGTGACGATGCCGAAGTTGCCGCCGCCGCCACCGGTGTGCGCCCACCACAGGTCGCGGTTCGGGTCGTCCTCCTCGCGGGTCGCGACGACCGCGCGGGCGGTGCCGTCGGCGTCGGCGACCACGACCTCCACGGCGTAGAGGTAGTCGACGACCGCGCCGATGCGCCGCGAGAGCGTGCCGTAGCCGCCGCCGGCGAAGTGCCCGCCGACGCCGACCTCGGTGCACTCGCCGGCCGGGAGCGTGACGTTCCAGCCCTTGAACAGCACGCGGTACACGTGCCCGAGGGTGGCGCCGGACTCGATCGCGAACGCGAGCCGCTCCGGGTCGTAGTAGACCTGGTTCATCTCCGACATGTCGAGCAGCACGCCGCTGTCGGCGGTGGCGAAGTCCTCGAAGCCGTGCCCGCCGCTGCGCACGGTGATCCGCTCGTCCGCCGCCACCGCGGCGCCGACGGTCTCGACGACCTGCTCGGTCGTGGTCACCACGCGCACGTAGTCGGGCCGGGCGACGAACCGGTGGTTGTGCCCGCGCACCATGCTGGCGTAGCGGGGGTCCGCGGACGTGATGGTGGACGCGCCGAGCCCGGTCGGATGGCCGTTCGTGCTCACTGTGATCCCTCCTGATTCCTGCCGGTACTCCCCGGCCGTGTCACGCGAACTCGCGCCGTCGTGAAGCGGTCCAGTACAGGAACCACTGCGCGATCATGAGGTTGACGACCCAGCCCACCCAGCGGGCCGACTCGAGCAGGTACGTGATGTCGACTCCGAGCGGCAGGCCGATCTTGACGATGACCGGACCCCACACGTTGTTCATCAGCAGCGCGAAGCTGTAGATCATGAACCGCCGGTGCAGCTTGAACTTCCGCTTCACCGCCAGCACCCAGGCGGCGATCGTGCTCGCCAGGAACAGCGCCGTCGTCAGGGTGACGCCGATCTGGCCGACCGGCGGCGCGAACGGCACGATGATCAGGCCGGCGACGCCGGTCGGGATGGCGGCGATGGCGTAGACGCGGCCGAAGGCGCGGTGCACCTTCGGGTAACGGTGCCGGATCATCGGCCACATCTGCAGGCAGGCCGACAGCATGACGACCGTGCCGAACGAGATGTGCGCGATCAGCAGCGGGTAGTAGGCGGCGAAGCCGTCGTGCGGCGGGGTCGGCGCCTGGCTCTCCGGCGTGCCGACGAACGGGCTCGTCTGCACGTACAGGAAGGCGGCGACGACCAGCCAGAGTGGGATGATCCACGGCCGCTGCCAGAACTTCACGGCGGTGGCGGGGGCGGACGGCGGCCGGCCCGGCCGCCGCGGACCCGGTACCCGGATCTCGTCGATGTGCTGCGTCACGGTTGTTCCTCCTGCTCGGCGCGGGGCCCCGCGGCGGCGGCCGGTGTCGGGTGCCAGCCTCACCCCGGTGCAGGGCGGCGGGCATCTTCCCGGTTGCCGAGTGCCCGGTCTACTGTGGACTGACGATGTGGCACTCGTCCGGCCGCTGCTCGCCGGCGACGAGCGCGCGGAAGACGTCCGCCGCGGCGGGCAAGCCGGAGACCGGGCGCACCGCGCACCAGGACGCGGCGCGGGCGACGAATCGCGCTTCGGCCGCGTGGTAGCGGGCGTAGAACGCTTCGGCGCCTTCGCGGGCGACGGTCTCCGATTCGACGGCCGGCGTGAAGAAGATCCGCGGCTCGGGGCCGGGCATCGGGTCGGGCTGCACGACCGCGTCCGGGCTGGTGTACCCGACGAGGGCGCTGTGCTGCAGGCCGTCGCCGAGCTTTTCGTGGACTTCGCGCAGCAGCTTGGGTGCCGCGGTGAAGTCGACGAGCACGGCGGGCGTGGTGATCGGCAGCCCGGCGAGGTCGTCGTAGGCCGCGACGACGTCGTAGATCCCGCGCCCGGCCACGAAGTCCCAGTTGCGCCGCGAAGTCACGCCGACGACGGTGAGGTCGCCGCGGTGCTCCAGCAGTTCCGCCAGGCCGAGCGCGGTCCGGCTGGAGGCGCTGGTGATCACCACGGTGCGCGCACCGCGGGCGGCCTGCTCGCCGAGGAACTCGTCGAGCAGGTACGACGCGGGGAACACCGGCCGGGCCATCGCGACCAGGTCGTCGGTGGCCGCGGGGGCGCCGGCGGGCTGGTAGGTGCGGTACCACGGGTGCAGGAAGGCGCGTTCCGGTGCGGGGTCGACGAACCCGGCGCCCGACGGCTCGACGGCGAGGGTGTGGTGCGTGCCGAAGGGCAGGAAGCCGAACCAGCGGCTGCCCTCGGCCACCCCGGGGTGGCGCGACGCGACGACGGTGGCGAAACCCCAGACCGGTACGCGGCCGCGGCCTTCCGGTGCGGGGAAGGCGTTCCAGAACGGCAGCAGGGCGCCGCCGAGCCGGGCGTAGGTGACGTTGATCTGACCGAGGGCGAAGCGGTCGGCTTCGAGGGTGACCTCGCCGTCGCGGGGCGGGCGCACCGGTTCCGCGACGACCTCGGTCGCGGTCAGGTCGTCCTTCCGGACCAGCACTCCGTATCCGTCCACAGGAGACACTCCTCGGTTCGCGGGTCGATCGCCGTCTCGCATCGTCACCGGCGGCGGGTACCGCCCGCATCTCCCGCAGTGCCGGGTGGGGGCCGCCGGGGCGGGAGACCGCACGCGGCGAGAACCCGGTGGGCGGTCGCGCTGACACCATCGAGGACCGGAGGAACACCGCGGAGACCGGGAGGACCACGTGAAGATCGGCTTGGAGTTCGGGGAATTCGGCTGGGCGGGCGGCCCGGCGAAGGCGGCCGAGGTCATCGCCCGCTTCGCCCGCACCGCCGACGACGCCGGGGTGGACCTGCTCGGCGTCGGGGACCACCTGTGGCAGGGCCCGCAGGCGGGCGGGCGCGAGCAGCCCTACCTCGAGTGCTTCACGGCGCTCACCGTGATGGCGGTGCACAGCTCGCGCGCCCGGCTCGCACCGGTGGTGGCCGGGGTCCACTTCCGCGAGCCCGCGGTGCTCGCCAACGCGATCACCTCCCTGGACGTCCTGTCCGGCGGCCGGGCGGTGCTGGGGATCGGGGTCGGCTGGGACGCCGACGAGTCGGCCGGGATGGGCATCGCGTTCCCGCCGGTGGCCGAGCGCTTCGAGCGGCTCGAGGAGACCATCCGGATCTGCCTGCGGCTGTGGGAAGGCGGGACGGAACCCTTCGAGGGCAAGCACTACCGCCTGCCCGAGCCGCTGCTGGTGCCGCGGCCGCTGACCCGGCCGCACCCGCCGATCCTCATCGCCGGCGGCGGCGAGCGGCGCACGCTGCCCCTGGTCGCCCGTTACGGCGACGCGTGCAACCTGTACCCGACCCCGGACCTGGCCGACAAGCTCGCGGTCCTGCGCCGGCTGTGCGAAGCCGAGGGCCGCGACTACGACGCGGTCGAGAAGACCGTGATCCTGCCTTTCGAGCTGGGCACGTACGGTGAGCGCGCGGACGAGCTGGCCGGCCTGCTGCGCGGCTTGGGCGACCTCGGCGTCGACACGGCGATCGGGATCATCTCGGGTCCGGATCCGGTGGCGCAGGCGGAGATCGTGGGCAACAAGATCGTCCCGGCCGTCGCCTGACCGGGCACGGAACGAGCCGTGACCCCGGTGGGGTCACGGCTCGTTCCGTGGGTGCGTCAGACCAGGGCGGTCGCGTTGGGGGCGATGTCGCCGCGAAACAGCCCGGCCGGGTCGACGCGCAGCCGGACGCGGTCCACCGCGGCCACCTCGTCGTCGTCCAGATGGCGTTGCGGCTGCTCGAAGTGCTCGACGAAGTTGGGTACCGTCCGGCCCGTGCGCCACGGCTCCAGCCCGGTACGCAGCTGCGCGCAGCGCGCCAGCAGCCGCTCGGGACCCGACGGGTCGGGCACGCCCGAAGCCGCGAACGAGAACGCCGCGTCGAGGTGCCCGAGGACGCCCGCGCCCTCCGGGGCGGTCGCGAACGCCCCGCCCAGCTGGCGCAGGCCCGCACCGACGAACGGCGAGCCCGACCCCGCTCCGAGCAGGCGCAGCAGCTCCGCCTCGCCCTGGCTGTCCAAAGTGGACAAAAGGTGGTGCTCGCCCAGGAACGGCACCGGTTCCGGCGGGTCCATGTGGATGCCGAGCACGCCTTCGGCGGTCAGGACGGACCAGGTGTCCGCGAGCGGCTCGCCGAGCGCGTACAGCGGCCGCAGCAGGTCGTCGGCCAGCCGGCGGGCCTCGCCGGCCGACCCCGCCCGCACCAGGCCGTCCACGCAGACCGTCGTCCGCCCGGCCAGCGCGGGTGGCACGCCCGGTACCGCCGGCAGGTTGAGCAGCCGCAGGCCGGTGGTCACCTCGCGCGGCGCATCCGTGGTCCACGCGTTCCACCGGGCGAGGACGGCCTCGGCCAGCTCGCCCGCCCAGTACGTCGCGCCGCCGACCAGCTGCCCGGCGGGGAAGAGAGCGACCTCCACGGCGGTGACGACGCCGAACCCGCCGCCCCCGCCCCGCAGCGCCCGGAACAGCTCCGGGTCGTGTTCGGCGTCGACGCGACGGGCCACACCGTCCGCGGTGACCAGCTCGACCGCCCGCACGCCGTTGACCGCCAGCCCGGCGAACCGCCCGTACCCGCTCAACCCGCCGCCGAGCAGGTAGTTCACCAGTCCGACGTTGGCCGACGAGCCGTGCGCCGAGGTCAGCCCGTGCTTCGCCGTGGCCGCGACCAGCTCGCCCGCGCGGGTGCCGGCCGGGACGCGGGCGACCCGGCCGGCGGGGTCGACCTCGACCCCGCCGCCCAGCTCGGTCCGGATCAGCAGCGCTTCGGGCATCGGCCGCGCCGCGCCCGCGCCGTGGCCGCTGGTGAACATCCGCACGCCGAGCCCGGCCGCGGCCGCGTGGCGCACCGCGGCGCGTACCTCGTCCACCGACCGGGCGGTCACCGCCGCCGCGGGGTGGACCGGGGCCGCGAGGTTGAAGACCCGGGTCGCCGTCTCGTACTCCGGGTCTCCGGGCCGGCCGGGCACGAACTCGCCGGGCTCGGTCATGCCACGCGCTCGGCGGTGAGGAAGACGAACGTGCCCGAGCCGGACTCGTCCCGGATCCGCATCCCGGCGGCGGCGAGCCAGTCGCGCAGCTCGTCGAGGCTGAACAGCCGCATGCCGTCTTCGGCGTTCGGGAACCGGTGCGCGTGCTGGAAGTAGCTGTAGAGCGCGTCGTCGCCCCAGCGGAACGTCAGCAGCGTGAAGGTACCGCCCGGACGCAGGCAGCGGCCGACCTCCGCGATGCCGGCAGCCGCGTCGGGCAGCGCCTGCAGTGCGTTCCAGCAGAGCACCGCGCCCAGCGAGCCGTCCTCGAACGGCAGCTCGAGCGCGCTCGCCTGCAGCGCGGGCACTTCCGGGAGCGCCACTCGCAGCGCGGCCAGCATCGGCACGCTGACGTCCAGCGCGACCAGCCGCTCGGCCCCGACGGCGGCCTCGAGCACGGTGGTCCAGCGGCCCGCACCGGCGGCGAGGTCCAGCACCGGCCCCTCAGCCGGGTCGACGTGCTCGGCGATGTAGCGGTCCTCGTCGGCGGGGGTCACCGCCTCGTCCCAGTTGGACCCCATGGCCCGCAGGAACGCCGGCCGCAGCACGGCTTCGTAGTACAGGCCCATGCTGGGCATCGCGGCGAGCTTGTGCAGGGCGTCGCCGGTGTCTTCGTCCCCGGGCGCGACCCGCTCGCCCGGCATAAGGTCGAGGATGCCGTCGGCGACCGGGAAGGCCGTCGCGCAGCCGGTGCACGCCACCCCGCCGTCGAACGCGAGCGGTGCGTGGCAGTTCGGGCAGCGCAGCGCGGTGGCGTGCCGGCCGAACAGGCCGGTGCCCGCGGTCTTGCGGCCCGCCTCCAGCGTTTCCGGGTCGGGCACGGGTGCCGCGACGATCTCGGCGGGCGCGCCGTGGCGCGCCGCCCAGTAGGCCTTGGCCCCGGCGTGCCCGAACAGCGTGCGCTGGTCGTTGCGCCACGCGGCGGTGAACTGCTCCGGCGTCAGCGCGCTGATCCAGCCGTTGTCGAAGTCCTTTTCGGACTCGCCGAGCCCCCACACCGACGGCGACGGCCAGACCCGGCCGAGGTCGGCGCGCGCCTGGTCGGCCGGGGTGAGCAGGCGGACCAGGCGGGTCAGGTCGTCGGCGCCCAGCGCGGGCACGGCGGCGAGGATCCGCTCGCGGTCGGCGGGGAAGTGTGCCAGCAGGTAGACCAGCCCGAGGGTCAGCGGGTCGCGGTCCGAGCCTTGCGCCAGCAGTTCGAGGTAGCGGTCGAGGCCCGCGCGCACGGCCGTGGCGACCGGGCCGCCGGTTTCCGGGAACTCGGCCTCGGCCAGCACGCCCAGCAGCACGGCGAGGTGGCCCTTGCGGTCGTCGGCGGCCTTGTCCAGCCGGGCGACCAGCGCGGGCACGGCGGGCAGCGCGAGGTCCGTCAGGACGCCGTCGTCCCACAGCGCTCCGGTCAGCCGCCGGAACCGCTCGTCGAGCTGTTCGGTCGGCGCGTTGACGAAGCCGTCGGCCAGCTCGGCGATCTGCGCCGAAGTGCCGCTATCAGTCATGACAGGCGTCCTTTCGCGCGGGCGGTTCCGGGGACCGGCGGGCCGGTCCCCGGAACCGGTCCGCTAGTCGACGATCTCCATCTGGGCCATCATCCCGATGGCGGCGTGCTCCAGGAAATGGCAGTGGTACACGTACTTCCCGAGGTAGTCGGTGAAGTGCACCTTGGCCTGGACGACGTCGCCGGGCGGCAGCAGGATGGTGTCCTTCAGCCCGGCGTCCTCGGGCGCGGGCGGGCCGCCGTTGCGGCTCACCACCTGGAACTGCACCAGGTGGATGTGGAAATTGTGGGTGAACCCGTACGCGCCGTCGGCGTTGCTGATGTTCCACAGCTCCGTCGAGCCGCGCTTCACCGTGATGTCGACCCGGTCGTGGTCGAACGGCCTGCCGTTGATGGTGCCGAACGGGATCGGGCCGCCCTGCGAGAAGTCGGTGCCGATGGCGACCTCGCGGGTGACCGTCGCGGGCGGCAGCACCTCGAGCCGGCGCAGGCGGGCCGGCACGCGGCTGGTGTCGGCGGCGCGGCGCACGACGTCGAAGCGGAGCATGGGGCCGAAGGTGGCGTCGGTCAGCACGATGCTGGTGCCGAACGGCACCTGCGAGAAGTCGACGACGACGTCGACGCGCTCGCCGGAGCTGAACTTCAGCTCGGTCTTCTCCACCGGGGCGGGCAGCAGGCCGCCGTCGGTGCCGACCTGGACGATCTTCGCGCCCGCCAGGCTCAGCCGGAACACGCGCTCGGTCGCGGTGTTGACCATCCGGAACCGGTACTTGCGCGCGGCGACCTGGAAGTAGGGCTGCGGCTTCCCGTTCACCAGCGCGACGTTGCGGTCGGCCGGGTTGCCGCCGAAGACGAGGTTGCCCGAGGCGTCGAAGAGCGCGTCCCGCAGCATGATCGGGACGTCGAAGGCCCCGCAGGGCAGGTTGAGCGCCGCCTCGGCGGGATCCTCGACGAGGTAGAAGCCGTGCTGACCGCGGTAGACGTGCTCGGGGTCGGTGCCGTGCGAATGCGCGTGGTACCAGAGCAGCGCACCCTGCTGCGTGTTGGGATAGGTGTAGGTGCGGGTCTGGCCAGGCTCGATCAGCTCCATCGGGTAGCCGTCGTTCGCCGCGTCGACGTGCGCGCCGTGCAGGTGGACGTTCGTCGCCAGCGGCAGGTCGTTGCGGAACGCGACCTGCGTCGCGCGTCCGCGGCGGGCGCGGATCACCGGGCCGAGGAAGCCGCCGCCGTAGGTCCACATCGGCGTCTTCTGCCCCGGGAGGATCTCGAGGTCGGCCTGCCGGACCGTCAGCTCGTAGCGGTCGAAGTCGGCCGTGGAGCGCACCGGCCGCAGCTCCGGGGCGAGGGGCATCGGCACGGTGAACGGTGCCAGTGCGGGCTTGACCGCCGGTCCGGCCGCCTTGGCGAACCCGCTCGGGACGGAGTGGCCGACGTGCCCGGCGGCGGCGCCTCCGCCGGCCGGCGGAGGGGTCACCGGCGCCGCCACGGCCCCGGTCGGCGCGGCGCCCTTGGGCAGCAGCGCCGCGGCGGCGCCCGCACCCCCCGCCACGGCTCCGAGTGCCAGCAAGCGTCGTCTGTTCAGCATCAGCTCCCCAATCGGTGATGCACCACACGGGTGACGCGCCCGAACGGGCGCAGCACGAGACGTCCCACCGGCTCCCCAAGCCGGTCAACGGATCGTCACATCGGACCCGAACGGGTGTCCTCTTTAAGGGTGCGCAAAATCGGCCGGGCCGAGTTGTCGATTCCGGAGCAGGTCGAACGACGTAGTTCCGAGGGGCCGAACAGAGCACAGCGGAAGGTGCCCGGCCCGGCGGTCATCGCTTGAATGGAAGCTGGACCCGTATTAGGGAGGAGACAATCGTGACGACTGACGTTGCGGCACCGCGGGCGGGCAGACGAGAGTGGGTGG